>NZ_JACMZT010000029.1:0-79781 GCF_017349615.1 Pseudomonas sp. GW531-T4 | reverse complement strand
CGGATGCACGAACTTGCTGATATCGCCGCCCAATGCCGCGATTTCCCGGACCAGGGTCGAGGAAATGAACGAATAACGTTCAGACGGCGTGAGGAACAGGCTTTCCACGTCCGGCGCCAGTTGGCGGTTCATGTTGGCCAGCTGGAATTCGTATTCGAAGTCCGAAACCGCCCGCAGCCCCCGCAGGAAGACATTGGCGTTCTGCTCCTTGGCGAAATGCGCGAGCAGCGTGGAAAAACCGACGACTTCAACGTTCGGCAGATGCTTGGTGACCTCGCGAGCCAGTTCCACACGCTGTTCCAGGGGAAAAAGCGGGTTTTTCTTCGGGCTGGCGGCGACGGCGATGATCACATGATCGAACAGGCGCGAGGCGCGTTCGACCAGATCGCCATGGCCCTTGGTAATAGGGTCGAAGGTACCTGGGTACAACACTCGGTTCATCGCGTCGTCCTGGCGGGAGTCCGTTGGGGAGTCGGATGGTATCGCAGCCTTTCCGGTCGGCCAAGTCGCCTGTAACGGAAGAAAGCACTATAGACGACGAAAATAAGCGGCGTTTTCACCTGCTTTTCAGCCGTTCGGCCAGGGCCGTGGCCAGTTGCGCGGTCAGGCCGTAGACCGACAATTGCGGATTGGCGCCGATGCTGGTGGGGAACAGCGAACCGTCGTGGATCGACAGATTGGCCAGTTGGTGATGGCGGCCCAGGCTGTCGGCGACAGCGTTTTTCGGGTCTTCGCCCATGGCGCAACCGCCCATCACATGGGCGCTGCCCAGGCGGGTGCGGTACAGCGCAAGGTTCAGGCCGTCGATCAGGGTCCTGGCCTCGGCCAGGGTCTTCACGTAGCGGGCATCGCTGTGCATCGGCATGACCGCCTTGGCGCCGCCGGCGAACTGGATCTGCGCCATGCTGTGAAAGGCCCGGCGCACGCCGTCCCAGGCGTAGTCCGAGACCTGATAGTCGAGCACCGGCGAACCGTCGCCGCGCAGTTCCACGCTGCCGCCGCTGCTGTCCGGGTGAAAACCGTCGCGTAGCAGCGCGAGCATGGCGTGGGTGTGGGGCAACTGCTGCATGTTCAGGGCGCTCTGTGGGCCGAAACCGCCGAGCAGGGTGGCGGCCAGCGCCGGTTGCAGCGGTGGCACCTCGAGCTTGTAGGACATCTTGCCGGTGGCGCCGTCCTGCCACTGGAAATGATCGGAGTAGATCGACTGCGGCGCGCCGTAGAACGGGTTGATCACCTGGTCGAACTGCCCGGCGGAGAAGTTCACCAGGTGCAGGAAGGTGCGTTTGCCCAGGCGTTTGTGCGGATCGGCCGCGTCGGAGCGCAGCAGCAGGGCCGGGCTGTTGATGCCGCCACCGGCCAGCACGTAGTGCCGGGCCTTGACCTTGATGGTGCGCCCGGTGGGCGCCACGCAGCGCTCGTCCATGGCCAGGCAGAGCAGGCTCTCGACCTGGTCGCCCTTGATCTGCAAGCGCTCGGCGCGGGCCAGGTACAGCAGTTCGCCGCCTTTCTCCAGGGTTGCGGGGATGGTGGTGACCATCATCGATTGCTTGGCGTTGGTCGGGCAGCCCATGCCGCAATAGCCGAGGTTCCAGCAGCCGCGCACGTTGCGCGGGATCACGTGCCAGCTGTAGCCGAGCTTCTCGCAGCCGATCCTGATCACGTCGTTGTTGGCGTTGGGCGGCATGATCCACGGAGCGACCCCCAGGCGCTGCTCCATTTTTTCGAACCAGGGCGCCATCTCGGCCGGGCTGTGGCCCTTGACGTCGTGCTCCTTGGCCCAGTGCTCCAGGGTCGGCTCGGGGGTACGGAAGCTGGAGGTCCAGTTGATCAGGGTGGTGCCGCCGACCGCGCGGCCTTGCAGGATGGTGATGGCGCCATCCTTGCTCATGCGGCCGATGCCTTCCTGATAGAGGCTGGCGTAGGCCTGGTCCTCGAGCATCTTGAAGTCGTCGCTGGTCTTGAGCGGCCCTTCTTCGATCAGCAGCACCTTGTAGCCGGCGGCGCTGAGGATCTCGGCGCTGGTGCCGCCGCCCGCGCCGCTGCCGATGATGGCGACATCCGCTTCGAGGGTCAGGTCCTCCTGCAATTGCGAGCCGTTGTAGGTTTTCCAGCCTCGGGCCAGGCCTTCGCGAAACAGATCGGGTACGGGCATATCAGGCGCTCTCTAGTTGTTCTGTATTTCTGTAGCTGCTGCCGCAGACTGCGATCGGCTGCAAAGCAAGCCCCTGCGGGGCTTATTGCAGCCTGCGGCAGCGGCTACGGGTGTCAGATCCTGGGCGGCCCGGGATAACCGCAATGGGCCCAGGATTCGGGGCGGCTGTACCAGGCCATCATCACCAGTTGCAGCAGGGACGCGTGGCCCATGCGCAGCAGGCTGAGGGAGCTGTTTTCCCAGCGTTCGAGGAAGTGCCGGATGTCTTCGGCGCTGGCGTTTTCCCAACTGCCCCAGATGCCGGTCAGGGGGCCGCGGGTGATGCCCATGCCCAGCACGTCGAACAGCTGGCGGGTGAGCTTGAGCATCTCAGGCGACAAGTGGTCGAGGCTGTGATCCAGGCTGTTCAGGGTGGCGTCGAGCGCCGCCGGCAGCTTCTCGGCAGCCACGGCGCCGTCGAGCATGACCGGGATCAGCGCCCGCAGCACCGGCAGGTCACTGCTGCGCAATGCGGTAAAGCCGCTGGCCGCGGTGCCGGACGAGCAGCCGCTGAGGCTGGCGCCGAGGCCGGCGGTGGTCAGGAACGCGCTGGCGCACAGGCCAATTTTCAACAGGCCACGGCGCGACAGTACGGGTGCTGCAGGCAGGCTGGGAGTCATTATTGTTATTACCCGGCAATGGTCTGGTTAGCGGATGAACAGCTTCTGGATCAGCTTCTGGATCGGTTTGCCATAAGGCGGGTAGATCAGTCGCGCGGCATTCAGGCGCTGCTTGCTCAGTACACCCTTGGCTTTGCTGAAGGTCAGGAAGCCTTCGTGACCGTGGTAATGGCCCATGCCCGAGTGGCCGATGCCGCCGAACGGCATGTCGTCCTGGGCGACGTGCAGCAGGGTGTCGTTGAGGCAGACCCCGCCCGAGTGGGTTTCGTTGAGTACCCGCTCCTGCTCGGCCTTGTCGTAGCCGAAGTAGTAGAGCGCCAGGGGGCGAGGGCGCTGGTTGATGTAGGCGAAGGCCTGGTCCAGGCCGGTGTAGGGCACGATCGGCAGGATCGGGCCGAAGATCTCGTCCTGCATCACCGTCATGTCGTCGCTGACATTGAGCATCAGGCTGTGGCCCATGCGCCGCTCCTGGTTTTCCTCGAACAGCGGGATCAGCAGCGCACCCTTGCTGGTGGCGTCGCTGATGTAGCTGTTCAGGCGCGCCAGTTGCCGCGGGTTGATGATCGCCGTGTAGTCGGGGTTGTCGACCAGGGTCGGGAAGAAACCCCGGACCACCTGGCGATAGGCGTCGACGAAGGCGCCGACGCGGTGTTCCGGGACCAGCACGTAGTCCGGGGCGACGCAGGTCTGGCCGGCGTTCATGGTCTTGCCGAAGGCGATGCGTTCGGCGGCGTCCTTGAGCGGCACGTCGTCGGAAACGATGGCCGGGGACTTGCCGCCCAGCTCCAGGGTCACCGGGGTCAGGTTTTCCGCCGCGGCGCGCATCACGTGCTTGCCGACGCTGGTGGCGCCGGTGAACAGCAGGTGATCGAAAGGCAGCCGGGAGAAGGCCACGCCCACGTCGGCTTCGCCCAGCACCACGGCGACCAGGTCCTCGGGGAACGCCTTGGCCAGCAGGCGCTTGAGCAGCAGGCCGGTGGCGGGGGTCGATTCGCTGAGCTTGAGCAATACCCGGTTGCCGGCGGCGAGCGCGCCGACCAGCGGGCCGATGGCCAGGAACAGCGGGTAGTTCCACGGCACGATCACCCCGACCACGCCCAATGGCTGGTAGACGACCTTGGCCGAGGCCGGCTGGAAGGCCACGCCGACTTTGCGCCGCGAAGGTTTCATCCAGCCCTTGAGGTGTTTGCTGGCGTAGTGGATGCCCTGCAGGCTGGGCATGATTTCGGCGAGCAGGGTTTCGTCGGCGCTGCGATGGCTGAAATCTTCGCTGATGGCCTCGATCAGGGCCTGGCGTTCGCTGTCGAGCAGGTCGCGCAGGCTCTTGAGCCATTGCTGGCGCTGGGCGGCCGGTGGCATGGGGTTGGCCGCGAAGGCCTGGCGCTGGACAGCGAACAGACGGTGGAGCTCATCCAGCTGCTGGTGGGCTTCCGGCAAGTAGGCGATTTCGGCAGACATGGGCGGCTCCGGTTTTTGTGGGTGGGAGATTTTTAGAGTTTATACTCTAAAATGTCAAATGAGATCCCGGGCCAGCTTTGATTTATCCCATCGGGGATAGGTCGTAAGATGCCGGGCAATGCCTTCTCGATTAAAGCCCACGCTCATGGCCCCACGCATAAAAACCCGCGAACGTATCGTCCAGAACAGCCTGGAGCTGTTCAACCAGCAAGGCGAACGCAGTGTCAGCACCAACCACATTGCCGCCCACATGGAGATTTCGCCGGGCAACCTGTATTACCACTTCCCCAACAAGCAGGCGATCATCGCTGTGCTGTTCTGCGAGTACGAAACCCTGGTCGACAGCTTCCTGCGCCTGCCCCAGGGCCGCAGCGTGACCGTGGAAGACAAGCGCTATTACCTGCAGGAGCTGCTGGCCGCCATGTGGCGCTATCGCTTCCTGCACCGCGACCTGGAACACCTGCTCGACAGCGACGCCGAACTGGCCGCCCGTTACCGACGCTTCTCCCAGCGCTGCCTGATCCACGGCACGGCGATCTACGAAGGTTTCGTCGAGGCCGGCATCCTGCGGATGGACAAGGTGCAGATCGAGTCCCTGACCCTCAATGCCTGGATCATCCTCACTTCCTGGGTGCGTTTTTTGTGCACCACCCGGGAAAACTCCGCGCACCTGAGCGAAGAAGCGATCAAGCGCGGGGTGTACCAGGTGCTGGTGCTGGAGGCCGGATTTGTCACCGACCACGCCCGGGAGGCGGTCGATGCGCTATACGACGAGTTTTACGTGCCCCTGGCGCAAGCCCTGGAAGAAGTGCAGTAGGATCTGGATCAAGTCATCGTTCAATTACTGGAGCCCGTCATGCCCATCGCGCAACTGATCAGTCCACAGCAATTGGCCGCTCGCCTGGAGCAGCCCGGGCTGGTGATTCTCGATTGTCGTTTTGCCCTGGAAGACCCGGATTACGGCCAGCGCAGTTATGCCAGCGGGCATCTGGCCGGCGCGCACTTTGCCGACCTGGAGCGCGATCTCAGTGGCCGGGTGATCAAGGGCGTGACCGGGCGCCATCCGCTACCCGAACCGGCGACGCTGATCGCGCGCCTGCAGGCCTGGGGCATCGACGCCGACAGCGACATCGTGCTCTACGACGACGGCCCCGGTGCCTATGCCGCCCGCGCCTGGTGGCTGCTGGCCTGGCTGGGCAAGCGCGACGGTGTGTTCATTCTCGATGGCGGCTTGAAAGCCTGGCACGCCGCGGGCCTGCCGTTGAGCCTGGATCCGCCGACCAATGTTCTCGGCCATTTCACGGGCCAGCCCGACAAAACCCTGCTGCTGAGTGCCGAGCAGCTGCAAAAACGTCTCGGCCAGCCGACCCTGACCCTGCTCGACGCCCGCGCCCAGCCACGCTTTCGCGGCGAGGTGGAGCCGATCGACCCGGTGGCCGGGCATATCCCCGGCGCGCAATGTGCGGCGTTCACCGACAACCTGGACAGCGACGGCCGTTTCCTGCCGGCCGATCAGCTCAAGAAGCGTTTTGCCGCGAAGCTGGGCGAGCGTGCGCCGACCGAACTGGTGGCGTACTGCGGCTCGGGCGTGACTGCCTGTCACAACCTGTTCGCCCTGTGCCTGGCCGGTTATCCCCTGGGCAAGTTGTATGCCGGCTCCTGGAGCGAATGGATCACCGATCCGCAGCGCGCGGTCGCCACGGGCGACTGAATCCCCTTACCGTAGGAGCGAAGCTGGCTCGCGATCCAGGCGCTGCGTTGTTTCTGCTGGACCGCGTCGCCTGAGACATTTTTCGCGAGCAAGCTTCGCTCCTACAGGGACAGGTGCTGTTTCAGAGGGACTGGCGGGCGCTGCGATAGGCCGCCGGCCCCACGCCATAGACCTGCTTGAACTGCCGGCTCAGATGGCTCTGGTCGGCGAACCCCAATTGCGTCGCCACCTCCAGCGGCAGGCAACCGTCGCGCAGCAATGCCCGGGCCTGGGCGATGCGCTGTTGCATCAGCCAGGTGTGCGGCGGCATGCCGGTGGCGCGACGGAATACCCGGGCGAAATGAAACGGCGAGAGATTGACCGCCGCGGCCAGTTCTTCCAGGGACGGCGGGGCGGCCAGTTGCGCTTGCAGCAACTCCTTGGCCTGGACGATCGCCCGGTGTTCCCGCCCGGGTTTGCCCGGCGCCTTGACCCCGGCGTGACGCCGCAGCAGCAAGAGCATCATTTCCCGCCACAGGGTCTGTTGTTGCAGGGCGGTGGCCGGGCTTTCCAGTAATTGATGCAACTGGCAGAAGCCGCTGACCAGATCGGGGTCGCGATACAGCGTGGCGCCGAAGGCCGGCAGGCTGTCGGTGGGCAATTCCAGCTCGCCCAGCATGGCGAGGATTTGCGCGTTGTCCGGATAAAACGCCCGGTACAGCCAGCCGTCCTCGGTGCCTTTGTGGCCGGTGTGCAACTCGTCCGGGTTGATCAGCACCAGGGTGCCGCGCCCCGCCAGGTGCTCGGCGCCGCGATAACGGTAGCGCTGGGCGCCGTCCATGATCATGCCGATCACATAGCCGTCATGCACATGGGGCACGAAGCGATGCTCGATATAACGCGCGGCCAGCAACTCCACGCCGGCCAGGGGCGCGGTTTGCCAGAAACGGATCGATTCGCCCTGGCCGCTGTTCATCGCGGTTCACGCCCCAGGCCGGACAGCCACTGGGGAATGCGCCGTTCCAGGTAATAACCCGGCGTCTTCACCGAACCCTCGACAAAGCCGACGTGCCCACCCTTGGCCTGCAGCTCGAAGTGGGTGCTGCCGGACAGCTCGCGGGCTTCCGGCAGGCTGTGGGGGAATACGAAAGGATCGTCCGCGGCCTGGATGATCAGGGTTGGTGTGCGGATTTCCCCGAGGAAATAGCGGCTGGAGGCACGCCGGTAATAATCCTGGGCATCGGCAAAGCCATTCAGCGGCGCGGTGACCCGGCCGTCGAAGTCCCAGAAGGTGCGCAGCTTTTCCAGCGGCCCGAGCCGCTCCAGCACGGCCAGGCCCTCATGGCGCCCGTCGTGCTGGAACTGGCGCTGCTTGTCCTTGATGTAGGCGAGCATCTCGCGCATGAAATGCGCCTGGTAGACCTTGGAAAAGCCCTGGCCGATACGGTCGGCGCACTGGTCCAGGCGAAACGGCACCGATACCGCGACGGCGCCTTGCAGCTGGCTGGCGCTGCCGCTTTCCCCCAGGTGCTTGAGCAATACATTGCCGCCCAGCGAGTAGCCCACCGCGAACAGCGGGGCCAGCGGGCGCTTGCTGCGCAGGTGGTCGATGGCGGCGGCCAGGTCTTCGCTGGCGCCCGAGTGGTAGCTGCGTGGCAGCAGGTTCGGCTCGCCCGAGCAGCCGCGCCAGTTCAGCGCCGCGCTGGCCCAGCCCTGGTTCGCCAGGGCCTTTTGCAGGCCGGCCACGTAAGGCGAATTGGAAGAACCGGTCAGGCCGTGCAGCACCAGCACCAGGGGCGCGGTGGCGGTGTGCGGGCCGTGCCAGTCGAGATCGAGAAAGTCGCCGTCGTCGAGCCACAGGCGTTCGCGCTGGCGGTCGAGGTGAGTGGTCTTGCGCCACAGCGGGCCCCACAGGGTTTGCAGGTGCGGGTTGCCGAGGCCGAAGGCGGGAATGAAGCGATCTGACGGAGTAGGCACGGTGATTCTCGTAGCAGCGGTGCGCGTCCCCGGCGGGGCTGCGCACCTTTTCAGGCCAGTGGTTTAACCGGCGATCCCTGCCATACGTTGCCACAAGGCGTAGTACACCTGCCCGGATTTCTGCTCGCGGTGCAGGCGCCAGTTCGCCGGGAGGCCGAGGGTCGACGGCGCGGTTTCACTTTCGGTATAGACCCAGGCGTCGTCGGCCAGCCAGTCGCGTTCTTCCAGCAGGGCGCAGGCGGCCGGCAGCAGGTTCTGATGGAACGGCGGGTCGAGGAACACCAGGTCGAAACGGCTGGCCGGCTGGGTTTCCAGATAACGCAGGGCGTCGGCGGTCTGCACCTGGCCAACGGTGCAGCGCAGGGTGCCCAGGTGCTCGCGCAGGCGCGACACGGCCAGGTTGCTGGCATCCAGCGCCTGGCCCATGGCGGCGCCACGGGACAGGGCTTCGAGAAACAGCGCGCCGCTGCCGGCGAACAGGTCGAGCACCTTGGCCCCGGCGACATAAGGCGCCAGCCAGTTGAACAGGGTTTCGCGCACCCGGTCCGGGGTCGGGCGCAGGCCCGGCACATCGGGGAAGCTCAGGCGACGGCTGCGCCACTCGCCGCCGATGATGCGCAGTTGGCCCACACCGTTGTGCTGGTTGTGGACGGGTTTCTTGCTGGGACGCGATGGGCTGGCCATTAGTGCTCCGGAACCCCGAGCGGCTGCTCGGCGGGTTTTTCAGTAGGGGCCGGCAACGGCTTTTGCGGCACGGTCGGACCGGCGGTGACGACGACCATCTTGTCCGCGCTCAGGTGCTTGTTCAGTACATCCCGGACCTGCTCCACCGTCAGGCTCTGGGACTGCTGCATGAAGTCTTCAAGATAGCTCAGCGGTAGGTTGTAGAAGCCGATGGCGCCCAGTTGGCCGACGATGTCGGCGTTGCTGGCGGTGGACAGCGGGAAGCTGCCGGCCAGCTCGCGCTTGGCGTCGTCGAGTTCCTTCTGGGTCGGGCCGGTCTTGAGGTAGTCGGCGAGCACGTCCTGCACCAGCTTGAGGGTGCCCTCGCTCATTTCGGCGCGGGTCTGCAGGTTGATCATGAACGGGCCACGGGCCTGCATCGGGCTGAAGCCGGAATAAACGCCGTAGGTCAGGCCGCGCTTCTCGCGCACTTCGCTCATCAGCCGGGTGCCAAAACCGCCGCCGCCAAGGATCTGGTTGCCCAGGGACAGCGCGGCGTAATCCGGGTCGTCACGATCGATGCCCAGTTGCGCCAGCAGCAGGCTGGTCTGGCTGGACGGGTATTCGATATGGCCGACGCTGGCCTGCGGCTCGGTCGGTTGCGGGATTTTCGCCAGCGCCGGGCCTTTGGGCAGGGCAGAGGAGATCTGTGCGGCAATCGCCTCGGCGTCGCTGCGCGACAGGTCGCCCACCAGGGCGATCACCACGTTGCCGGCGGCATAGGCCTTGGCGTGGAACGCCCGCAGCTGGGCCAGGCTGATCGGCGGCACGCTCTGCGCGGTGCCGTCGCTGGAATGGGCATACGGATGGCTGCCGTACAGGCGGTTCATCAGTTCCAGGCTCGCCAGCTTGCCGGGGTTCTGCTTCTGGTATTCGAAACCGGCGAGCATCTGGTTCTTGATGCGCGCCAGGGAGTCGGCCGGGAAGGTCGGCTTGCCGACGACATCGGCGAACAGTTGCAGGGCCGGCGTGCGCTTGTCCGGTGCGCTCAGGCTGCGCAGGGAGGCGATGGCCATGTCCTTGTAGGCACCGTTGCCGAAGTCGGCACCCAGGCCTTCGAAACCTTCGGCGATCGCGCCGACATCCTTGCCGGCCACGCCTTCGTTGAGCATGGCGTTGGTCAGCATCGCCAGGCCTGGCGCGTCGCCGTCCTGGCTGCTGCCGGCGGCGAAGGTCAGGCGCATGTCGAACATCGGCAGCTCATGGGCTTCGACGAACAGCACCTTGGCGCCTTCGGCGGTGCTCCAGGTCTTGATGTCGAGGCTGCGGCGGCTTGGGGCCTTGCCGTCGAGCTCGGCCAGGGATTGCAGCTTCTGGCTGCTCTTGGCCTTGTCCAGCGCCTGGCTGGCGTTGGATTCGTTCGCCCGCAGCAGATAAAGGCCGGCAGCGATGATCAGGGCCACGAGTGCCAGGCCGAGCAGGACCGGGCTGGCGCTTTTGCGCTTACTCATGAGCGGACTCCTCAGGCAATACGTGGGCAACGCTCAGGCGTTCGCGAGTGAAATAGGTACGAGCGGCCTTCTGGATGTCTTCAGGGGTCACGCTTTGCAGTTCGGCGAGTTCGGTGTCCATGAGTTTCCACGACAGGCCGACGGTTTCCAGCTGGCCGATGGCGGTGGCCTGGCTGGTGATGGAGTCACGCTCGTAGACCAGGCCGGCGATCACCTGGGCGCGCACGCGCTCCAGCTCTTCGGCGGTCGGCGGGGTGGTTTTCAGCTCTTCGAGCAAACTCCACAACCCGGCTTCGGCCTGGGCGATGGTTTTCTTCTTCTGGCTGTTGGGCATGGCCGAAAGCAGGAACAGGCTGTCGCCGCGGGTGTAGGCGTCGAAGCTCGACGAACCGCCGGACACCAGCTCTTCGCCGCGCTCCAGGCGGGTCGGGATGCGGGCGCTGTAGCCGCCGTCGAGCAGCGCGGCGATCAGGCGCAGGGCATGCACCGAATGCTTGTCTTCGGCGGTGGCAATGCTCGGCACGTTGAAGGCCAGCATCACGCTCGGCAGCTGGGTCTTCACCCGCAGGGTGATCTGCCGCTCGCCGGGCTCGGCCAGTTCCAGGGGAATCTTCGCCGCGGGCACGGCGCGCTTGGGAATCGCGCCGAAATAACGTTGGGCCAGGGTTTTGACTTCGTCCGGGGTGACGTCGCCGACCACCACCAGGGTGGCGTTGTTCGGCACATACCAGGACTCGTACCAGTGGCGCAGCTCCTCGACCTTCATCCGGTTGAGGTCGGCCATCCAGCCGATGGTCGGCGTGTGGTAGCCGCTGGCCGGGTAGGCCATCGCCTTGAAGCGTTCGAAGGCCTTGGACATCGGCTTGTCGTCGGTGCGCAGGCGGCGTTCTTCCTTGATCACTTCGATTTCGCGGCTGAACTCGTCCGGCGGCAGGCGCAGGCTGGCCATGCGATCGGCTTCCAGCTCGAAGGCCACGCCCAGGCGGTCACGGGCCAGCACCTGGTAATAGGCGGTGAAGTCGTCGCTGGTGAAGGCGTTCTCTTCGGCGCCCAGGTCGCGCAGGATCAGCGAGGCTTCGCCGGGGCCGACCTTTTCGCTGCCCTTGAACATCATGTGTTCCAGGGCGTGGGACAAACCGGTCTGGCCCGGGGTTTCGTAGCTGGAGCCGACTTTGTACCAGACCTGGGAGACCACGACCGGAGCCCGATGGTCTTCCCGGACCACGACCTTGAGGCCGTTGTCGAGGCTGAATTCGTGGGTGGGTTGTGGATCGGCAGCCAAGGCTGAAAGGGGCAGACAAACCGTACTGAGCAGCAGGCCTGCGGCGCGGCGGGCTAGAGCATTCATTCGTTTTTTAAACCTGTTGGACTGCCCGCTTGGTCTTAGCCTACGGGCGAGGAGGTGCTAGGATACTGATCCGTTTTACTGGCGGCCACGCCTATCAGGCCTTCACAGATCAGAGTGTGCTTGAGCAGGTTGTATGGGTTTCCGGCAAGAAGTCTGGATTTACCAGCTAAACTTCGACTTTTCGCCGATTTTGCCGTTTCAGTCCTTTAGTAAAATCGATCCTTGAGATGCCATTGGGCACCTCGACAAAATGTTGCGCGTGAACAAGCCGGCGGAAACGCAGTCTGTTCTGCATCGAATATTTATTTGCCGGTGCGCCTTGATGGCGCGTCGCTACCTTGAGATAGCCGTCCTCCATGTTTGGTTCCAACGACGACAAGAAGACCCCAGCCGCGGCTGGCGAAAAGAAAGGCCTGTTCGGATGGCTGCGCAAAAAACCGCAGGAAACCGTCGTCGAACAGCCACAAGTCCCTGTCGAGCCTGCCCCGGCTCCCGCTCCCGTTATAGATCAAGCCCCGGTTGTCGAAGTCGCCGCTCCTGTGGTGTCGCCGATTGCCGAGCCGATCCTGCAGCCTGAACAACCTGCGCCGGCGGTCGAACATGCTCCCGCGCCGGAACTGCCGCTGACCCCCGAGCACAAGCCCTGGCTGACCCTGCCGGTGGCGGAAGAGCCGGTGGCGCTGGTGGAAGACGAGCAGGCGCCGCACATCACCCCGCCGATTCCGGCCGCGACCGATGTGCAGCAAGCCGCCGAGCTGTTGGTGGCCGAGTTGGCACACAGCGAGCCAGCTGCGGCCCAGGCGCCGATCGAAGAGGAGGACGTGCCACAACCAGTGATCGCGGCCTTCGTGCAGCCCGAGCCTGTCCGAGCACCGGAGCCTGCCCCGGTTGTCGTTGCTCCAGTTGCTCCGGTCGCGGCGGTCGAAGTGCCTGCTGCCGTCGAGCCGCCCCGTGCCGAAGACAACAAGGTCGGCTTCTTCGCCCGCCTCAAGCAGGGCCTGTCCAAGACCAGCGCCAGCATTGGCGAAGGCATGGCCAGCCTGTTCCTGGGCAAGAAGACCATTGACGACGAGTTACTGGAAGATATCGAGACCCGCCTGCTGACCGCCGACGTGGGCGTGGAAGCCACCGCGGTGATCATCCGGAACCTGACCCAGAAGGTCGCGCGCAAGCAGCTGACCGACGTCGATGCGCTGTACAAGTCGCTGCAGGCCGAGCTGGCGAGCATGCTCAAGCCGGTGGAGCAGCCGCTGCAGATCGCTTCGCAAACCAAGCCCTTCGTGATTCTGGTGGTGGGCGTCAACGGCGCCGGCAAGACCACCACCATCGGCAAGCTGGCCAAGAAGCTGCAGCTCGAAGGCAAGAAGGTCATGCTCGCCGCGGGCGACACCTTCCGCGCCGCAGCCGTGGAACAGCTGCAGGTCTGGGGTGAGCGCAACAAGATCCCGGTCATCGCCCAGCACACCGGCGCCGACTCGGCTTCGGTGATCTTCGACGCCGTGCAGGCCGCCAAGGCCCGTGGCATCGATGTGCTGATCGCCGACACCGCCGGCCGCCTGCACACCAAAGACAACCTGATGGAAGAGCTGAAGAAGGTCCGCCGGGTGATCGGCAAGCTCGACGCCGACGCGCCGCACGAAGTGTTGCTGGTGCTCGACGCCGGTACCGGCCAGAACGCCATCAACCAGGCCAAGCAGTTCAACCAGACGGTCGAGCTGACCGGCCTGGCCCTGACCAAGCTTGACGGCACCGCCAAGGGCGGGGTGATCTTCGCCCTGGCCAAGCAGTTCGGCCTGCCGATCCGCTATATCGGCGTCGGTGAGGGCATCGACGACCTGCGTACCTTTGAAGCCGAACCCTTTGTCCAGGCACTGTTTGCCGAGCGGGAGCGTTCATGATTCGTTTCGAACAGGTCGGTAAGCGTTATCCGAACGGCCATGTCGGCTTGCACGAGCTGAGTTTCCGGGTTCGTCGGGGCGAGTTTCTGTTCGTCACCGGTCATTCTGGCGCCGGCAAGTCCACGCTGCTGCGGTTGCTGCTGGCCATGGAGCGTCCAACCAGCGGCAAGCTGCTGTTGGCCGGTCAGGACCTGAGCACCATCAGCAATGCGCAGATTCCGTTCCTGCGGCGGCAGATCGGCGTGGTGTTCCAGAACCACCAGCTGCTGTTCGATCGCACCGTTTTCAACAATGTCGCCTTGCCGCTGCAGATCCTCGGCCTGTCCAAGGCCGAAATCGCCAAGCGCGTGGACTCGGCCCTGGAGCGCGTGGCGCTCTCGGACAAGACCGATCTTTACCCGGGCGACCTGTCCACCGGTCAGCAGCAGCGCGTCGGCATTGCTCGCGCCATCGTGCACCGCCCGGCCTTGCTGCTGGCGGACGAACCCACAGGTAACCTCGACCCGCGTCTGGCGGCGGAAATCATGGGCGTATTCGAAGATATCAACCGTCTGGGCACCAGCGTGCTGATCGCCAGTCACGACCTGGCGCTGATCGCGCGCATGCGCCACCGCATGCTGACCCTGCAACGCGGCCGATTGATCGGCGACGGGGAGGCTAGCGTATGAGTGCGACCCGCAGCCCTAAAGTGGCCGAACGCGTGGCTCCGAAAGCCCCGGATCAACCGCCGCAGAAGAAAAAACGCGACGAAGACGACGGTCCGGATTTCAGCACCCTGCTGCACGCCTGGATCGAAAGCCATCGCGCCAGCCTGCTCGACAGCCTGCGTCGCCTGGGCAAGCAGCCGATCGGCAGTTTCTTCACCTGCCTGGTGATGGCCGTGGCCCTGAGCCTGCCGATGGGCTTATCGTTGTTGCTCAACAACGTCGAGCGCCTGGGTGGCTCCTGGCAGCGCGCGGCGCAGATTTCCCTGTACCTGGAGCTCGACGCCAGCGCCACCGAGGGCGAAAGCCTGAGTGAGCAGATCAAGGCCATGCCGGGCGTGGCGGATGCCGAGTTCATCAGCAAGGACAAGGCCCTGGACGAGTTCCAGCAGCAGTCCGGGCTGGGCGAGGCGCTCAAGGAGTTGCCGCAGAACCCGCTGCCGGGCGTGGTCCTGGTCACGCCGAACGAAGTGGACAAGGCAACCCTGGAAGCCTTGCGCCAGCGCCTGGCGGAAATGCCCAAGGTGCAGCAGGCGCAACTGGACCTGGTGTGGGTCGAGCGGCTGGCGGCGATCCTCAAGCTGGGCGACCGGTTTGTCTTCGGCCTGACGGTGTTGCTGGTTTCTGCATTACTTTTGGTGATAGGCAATACCATTCGTCTTCATATTGAAAACCGCCGCACCGAGATAGAAGTGATTAAACTCGTCGGCGGCACGGACAGTTATGTGCGGCGTCCCTTCCTTTATATGGGCGCCTTGTATGGCTTCGGTGCGGGGATTCTGTCCTGGGGTGTTCTGGCGTTCGGCCTCGACTGGCTGAACGACGCGGTAGTGGGGTTGGCCGGCTTGTACGGCAGTGATTTCGCCCTGGCTGGCGTACCGGTCGCCGATGGTCTATCACTCTTGCTTGGCGCGGTGTTGTTGGGGTATATCGGTGCGTGGATTGCGGTGGCCCGTCACTTGCGGGAGCTGGCGCCGAAATAGTGTCTTTTTGCTTGTATTGACCTTTTAGAATTTTTGGGAACTTGTTTTGTGGTTCCCGGTCAATTTTCAGCAGTGCTGAATAAGCACGAGTTATGTGAGTCGGAGGTTTTTTCGTATGACCACTTCTTTGCAACCTGCTTATGCCTTGGTCCCGGGTGCGAACCTGGAGGCCTATGTGCACACGGTGAACAGCATTCCATTGCTGACGCCCGAGCAGGAGCGTGAACTGGCCGAGAGTCTCTACTATGAGCAGGATCTTGAGGCGGCTCGGCAGATGGTGCTCGCCCACCTGCGTTTTGTCGTACATATCGCCCGTAGCTATTCCGGCTACGGTCTGGCCCAGGCCGACCTGATTCAGGAAGGCAACGTCGGCCTGATGAAGGCTGTAAAACGCTTCAATCCGGAAATGGGTGTGCGTCTGGTTTCGTTCGCCGTGCACTGGATCAAGGCGGAAATCCACGAGTTCATCCTGCGCAACTGGCGCATCGTGAAAGTCGCGACCACCAAGGCCCAGCGCAAGCTGTTCTTCAACCTGCGCAGCCAGAAGAAGCGCCTGGCCTGGTTGAACAACGAAGAAGTCCATCGTGTGGCGGAAAGCCTCGGTGTGGAGCCGCGCGAAGTGCGCGAGATGGAAAGCCGCCTGACCGGCCATGACATGGCCTTCGACCCAGCCGCCGAAGCGGATGACGACAGCGCCTTCCAATCGCCGGCCAACTACCTGGAAGACCACCGGTACGATCCGGCTCGTCAGCTGGAAGACGCCGACTGGACCGACAACTCCACCAGCAACCTGCACGAAGCGCTGGAAGTGCTGGACGACCGCAGCCGCGACATCCTCTATCAGCGCTGGCTGGCGGAAGAGAAAGCCACGCTGCACGACCTGGCGCAGAAGTACAACGTCTCGGCCGAGCGTATCCGTCAGCTCGAGAAGAGCGCGATGAACAAGCTCAAGCTATCGATTGCCGCGTAATACGCCACGCAATACAAAACGCCCCGATTCGATCGGGGCGTTTTTGTTTGTGGCGTTGGGGCGGCGCTGTCTGTAAGGACGCTATCGCGAGCAAGCTTCGCGCCTACGGGGCCGCGCATTCTTCTGTGGGAGCGAAGCTTGCTCGCGATCAGATCTTGAACGTCACTGCGCCCACAGCGCCTTGCGCGAATCGTTCAGGCCCAGCAGGTAGCTGTCGCCGCCCAGCTGGTTCATCTGCCGGCGGATCCAGCCGGCCCGTTGCGCCACGTAGCTGCTTGGATGGCTGGCACTCCATACCCGTGGATTGGGCAGGACCGCGGCCAGCAGGCTGGCCTGCTGCCGCGACAGCGAGCCCGCGCTGACGCCGAAGTGATGCCGCGCCGCGGCCTCGGCACCAAATACGCCTTCGTCCCACTCAACGCTGTTGAGGTAGACCTCGAGAATCCGTTGCTTGGGCCAGAAGATCTCGATCAGCCCGGTGAACCAAGCCTCCAGCCCTTTACGCAGCCAGCTGCGTCCGGACCACAGGAACAGGTTTTTCGCCACCTGCTGGCTCAGGGTGCTGGCGCCACGAATCGAACCGCCGCGCTCGTTGTGGGCGAAGGCGGCCTGGATCGCGCCGAAGTCGAACCCCCAGTGTTCAGGGAACTTCTGGTCTTCACCGGCGATCACCGCCACCTTCAGGTCGTCGGAGATCTCGTCCCAGGGTTTCCAGCTGCGTTGCAGGTCGATGGGTTCGCCGTCGACCCAGGATTCGACCTTGCGTTCGACCATCAAGGCCGTGCCCGGAGGCGGCACGACACGGAACACCAGCACCAGCAAAACACTGCCGACGGCGAACCAGAGCAGGGCTTTAGAGAAACGACGGAAAAATAAACGCAGCATAGAGATGGCTTGGCCGAACCCGTTGAGCGCGCCATTATACAGGCCCGACCGACGATTCTGACTGGAGTTCCTCATGCTGCGTGGTTTCCTGATGCTGGCCGCCTTTTTCGGCTTTACCGGCGTTGCCCTGGGCGCATTCGCTGCCCATGGCTTGAAAAATCGCCTGAGCGCGGAATACCTGGCGATTTTCCATACCGGCGTCACTTACCAGCTGGTGCACACCCTGGCGCTGCTGGGCGTGGCGCTGCTGGCCACGCAGATCCCCGGCCGCCTGATGACCTGGGCCGGCGCTTCGTTCGCCATCGGCATCCTGCTGTTTTCCGGCAGCCTCTACCTGCTGACCCTGACCGGTTTCAGCAAGCTGGGCATTGTCACCCCGTTCGGTGGGCTGGCCTTCCTGATCGGCTGGTTATGCCTGGGTCTTGCCGCCTGGCGCTTGCAACTGACCGCTTGACGCTTGTAGCTGACCTTTAGGTCATGATCGGGCTAGAATGCTGGCCCCTAAAAATGATGGCGGCATCCGGCATGCGCATTCAGTTGAACGGCGAATCCTTTGAACTGCCCGACGGCGAAACCGTTGCGGCCCTGCTGACCCGTCTGGACCTGACCGGACGCCGGATCGCGGTCGAACTCAACCTGGATATCGTCCCGCGCAGCCTGCACGCCGAGACCACCCTCAACGAGGGCGATCAGGTCGAAGTAGTCCACGCCATCGGCGGCGGCTAGCCAAACACCGTGAAAACTACTGCAGGCTTCGCGCGCAATACTGCGTTAAAAACAGGCTCGGAATGCTCATTTACAGCCAGTAAAGTCGGGTGCGACTCCAACCGTTCCTCGCCTGTTTTTGCCTTGTCTTGCCTTCGCTCGCTACGTTTTCACGGCGTTTGGTCTAATAAAGCATTCTGCAAGAACCTCACCCCAACAGAGGATTTCCGATGAGCAACGTTCGCAGCGACAAGCCTTTCGTTCTGGCCGGTCGTACTTACCAGTCGCGTTTGCTGGTAGGCACCGGCAAGTACCGTGACATGGAAGAAACCCGCCTGGCCATCGAAGCCTCGGGTGCCGAGATCGTCACCGTCGCCGTGCGCCGGACCAATATCGGGCAGAACCCGGGCGAACCGAACCTGCTGGATATCCTGCCGCCGGACCGCTACACCATCCTGCCGAACACCGCCGGCTGCTATGACGCGGTCGAGGCCGTGCGCACCTGCCGCCTGGCCCGTGAACTGCTCGACGGCCACAACCTGGTGAAGCTGGAAGTGCTGGCCGACCAGAAAACCCTGTTCCCCAACGTGCTGGAAACCCTCAAGGCCGCCGAAGTGCTGGTCAAGGAAGGTTTCGACGTGATGGTGTACACCAGCGATGACCCGATCATCGCCCGCCAGCTGGCGGAAATGGGCTGCATCGCGGTCATGCCGCTGGCTGGCCTGATCGGTACTGGCCTGGGGATCTGCAACCCGTACAACCTGCAGATCATCCTCGAAGAAGCCAAGGTCCCGGTGCTGGTGGATGCCGGTGTCGGTACTGCCTCCGACGCCACCATCGCCATGGAACTGGGCTGCGAAGCGGTGCTGATGAACTCGGCCATCGCCCATGCGCAACAACCGGTGCTGATGGCCGAAGCCATGAAGCACGCCATTGTGGCAGGCCGCCTGGCGTACCTCGCCGGCCGCATGCCGAAGAAACTCTATGCCAGCGCCTCCTCGCCGCTGGATGGTCTGATCAAGTAAGAGCCATTGATGACTGAATCAAACGACACGCCAATCCAGCCGGAAGCCGGCGACGAGCGCCAACACCGCCGCATCAAGAGTTTCGTGATGCGCGCCGGGCGCATGACCGAAGGCCAGCAGCGCGGCCTGGAGCAGGGCGCGCCGCTGTATGTGCTGCCGCTGGCCGACGCGCCGGTGGATTTCGATCAGGTGTTTGGCCGATCGGCGCCACGTTCCCTGGAAATCGGCTTCGGCATGGGCCACTCGCTGCTGGAAATGGCCGCGGCCGCGCCGGAGCAGGATTTCATTGGTGTGGAAGTGCACCGTCCGGGTGTCGGCGCGCTGCTCAACGGCGTGCTGACCCAGGGCCTGACCAACCTGCGGGTCTACGATTGCGATGCGATCGAAGTGCTCAACCGCTGCATCGCCGATAACAGCCTGGATCGCCTGATGCTGTTTTTCCCCGATCCGTGGCACAAGAGCCGTCACCACAAGCGTCGTATCGTTCAGGCGTCCTTCGCCGAGCTGGTGCGCAGCAAGCTGAAGGTCGGCGGCATCCTGCATATGGCCACCGACTGGGAGCCTTATGCCGAGTACATGCTGGAAGTGATGAATGTCGCGCCGGGTTACCGCAACCTGGCCGAAGACGGCAAGTGCGTGCCGCGCCCGGCCGAGCGCCC
The DNA here is from genome assembly GCF_017349615.1 of Pseudomonas sp. GW531-T4. NCBI lineage: Bacteria > Pseudomonadati > Pseudomonadota > Gammaproteobacteria > Pseudomonadales > Pseudomonadaceae > Pseudomonas > Pseudomonas sp. GW531-T4. The sequence continues at coordinate 60,494 of NZ_JACMZT010000029.1, read as the reverse complement.
GATCACCAAGTTCGAGCGCCGCGGCGAGCGCCTGGGCCATGGTGTGTGGGATCTGAAGTTCGAAAAGCTGGCTTGAGCCCAGCCTTGTAGGGGCCGGCTGACCGGCGATGGGCTTCTTGCGGGCCAATCGCTGGCAAGCCAGCTCCTACAGGATTGCGATGAAATTCGCCGGAACCTGATCGGTCAGCCAGACCCCGTTCTCCGCCTGATAGAACTTGAAGCCCTGCGCCTGCATGTCCTGTGCGGCGATCTTGAGTATCACCACCTTCCCGTAACGCTGCCCCACCGATTCGGCGGTCGCCAGGTCCTGTGACAGGTGCACGTGATGGCGTGCGCCTGGGATCAGGCCTTTCTCGTTGATCGAGTCCATGAACCGCGTGGCGGTGCCGTGGTAAAGCACGGCCGGTGGCTGCTGCTCGGCCAGTTGCAAGCTCACGGTCTTGCTGGAATGGCCTTGCACGGCGCGAATGCGCTGGCCGTCCTCGGACAGGGCGAAGCGTTTCTTGTCGTTGCTGGCGACCACCTCGGCGATCAGTTCGGGCGTCAGCTGGCGTCCTTCCTTGGCGGCACCCTCGATCAAGGCATCGATCCCGGCCCAGCCTTCGCTGTCCAGCTGCAGGCCAATCGCCTGCGGCTCGTGGCGCAGCACGTAGCTGAGAAATTTGCTGACTTCTTCGGCGGCTTTTCTGCTCATATTCATCCTTGTGCATAAGTCATGTAGCCGCTGCCGCAGGCTGCGATCGGTTGCGAAGCGACCGCCAAGCCTGTTGATGCGATACGTCAGGTGTAATGCAGTGTCTGGGTTTATGGCTGCTGCGCAGCCAATCGCAGCCTGCGGCAGCGGCTACAGGTCAGCGGCGGTCGGCGACGACGCCGATCAGCACCAGCACCACCAGCAGCACCGGCGCCAGGCTGTAATTGTTGAACTGGCTCAGGCCGCGGACGATCCATGGCGTGGCGTAGATCAGCGCCGCGCCGCTGCCGATCATGCACAGCAGCGCCATCATCGGTACGCGCAGAGCGCCGGCGAGGCCGCCCAGGCGCGCTTCGACCCAGCCTTTGATATCGGCACCGAACAGCACCAACAGGCAGCCGACCAGGGCCAGGGAGATTTCTGAAAGGTTGCTGCGACTCCAGCGGGACACGGTAGCGAGCAGGTCGAGTATCAAATCCATTCGTTTTCCCTTAGGGCTGAAATCAGCTCAGAAATTTCTGCAGCAAGTCATTGAGGAAGAGTTGGCCGCGCGGGGTGGCCGCCAGGCGTGACGGTTCGACCTGCAACAGGCCGCTTTGTTCGGCGTCGCGGCGACCTTCGGCGAGGCTTTCCAGGGGCAGCCCGGTGCGCTCCGGGTACAGCCGGGCCTCGACGCCTTCGGTCAGGCGCAGGGCGTTCATCAAGAACTCGAACGGCAGTTCTTCGTTGCTCAGGTCCTTTTCGCCGGCCTTGAAGTTTTTCGCCGGGTTGAGGTAGTCCTTGGGCAGGCGGGTCTTCCAGGTGCGCACGATGCGCCCGTCCGGATGGCTGAGCTTGCCGTGGGCGCCGGCGCCGATGCCGATGAAGTCGCCGAAGCTCCAGTAATTGAGGTTGTGCCGTGCCGCTCGGCCGGGCTGGGCATAGGCCGAGACTTCGTACTGGGCGTAGCCGTGTTCGGCCAAAAGCGCCTGGCCGGCTTCCTGGATATCCCACAGGGTGTCGTCTTCCGGCAGCGTCGGCGGCTGGTTCCAGAACACCGTATTGGGCTCCAGGGTCAGCTGGTACCAGGACAGGTGGGTCGGTTTCATGGCGATGGCCTGGCGCAGGTCGCCCAGGGCGTCGTCCAGGGACTGATCCGGCAGGCCGTGCATCAGGTCCAGGTTGAAGTTGTCGAACCCGGCCTGGCGCGCCATGCCGGCGGCGCGGACCGCCTCGTCGCCGTTGTGGATGCGGCCTAGGGCCTTGAGCTTGTCTTCCTGGAAGCTCTGGATGCCGATCGACAGGCGATTGATGCCCAGGGCGCGATAGGCGGTGAACTTCTCCTGCTCGAAGGTCCCGGGGTTGGCTTCCAGGGTGATCTCGATGTCGTGGGCGAACGGGATGCGTTGCTCCACGCCTTTGAGCAGCCGGCCCAGGGCCTGGGCGCTGAACAGGCTCGGCGTGCCGCCGCCGAAGAAGATCGAACTCAGCTCGCGGCCGTAGACGGCGGGCAGGTCCTGGTCGAGGTCAGCCAGCAGGGCGTCGACGTACTCTTCTTCCGGCAGCACCGGGCTGGCGGCGTGGGAGTTGAAGTCGCAGTAAGGGCATTTGCGTACACACCACGGGATGTGGATGTACAGCGCCAGGGGCGGCAGATGGGGGAGGGCCGCCCGGGGCGTTTGCGCACCGCCGAGAATCAGCGGTTGCGCGGACGAATCAATGGTCATTGCAGGCTCAAGCGTTGCCGCAGAAGGGCCATGGCGCGGGCGCGATGGCTGAGTTGGTTCTTTTGGATCGGGTCCAGTTCGGCGCTGGAGCAGTTGCGCTCCGGCACCCAGAACAGCGGGTCGTAGCCGAAACCGTGCTCACCGCTGGCCGCCGTGAGGATGCGTCCGTGCCACAGGCCTTCGCAGAGGATCGGCAGCGGATCCTCGGCATGCCGCACCAGTGCCAGCACGCAGACGAATTGCGCGCCGCGCTCGGCCTCGGGGACGTCCTTCAGGGCGTCCAGCAGCTTGGCGTTGTTCGCCGCGTCGCCCTGGCCGTCGGCGTAACGCGCCGAGTAGATGCCCGGCGCGCCGCCGAGGAAGTCCACCGCCAGGCCCGAATCGTCCGCCAGCGCCGGCAGGCCGGAAATGCGCGAAGCGTTGCGGGCCTTGAGGATGGCGTTCTCGACGAACGACAGGCCGGTTTCTTCCGGCTCGACGCTGCTGAACTCGCCGATCGAGCGCAGGTGCACCGAGTCGCCGAGCATGGCCTGGAGTTCCTTGAGTTTGCCGGCGTTATGGCTGGCCAGTACGAGTTGGGTAAAAGTCATCATTCGCCGGGGAAAAGCTCTTGGTTGAAATTGATGGTGTTGATCGTGTCGCCGGTCTGCACCTTGATTTCGAAGGTGCGGGTTTCCTGCTGTTCCACCGGGTATTGGGCGATGTAGTAGATCGCGCCCTGTTCGGTGACCTGCTTGAATTTCAGCGGCACCGATTGGCTGGTCAGGTCCTTGACGGTCCCGGTGACCTGGGCGACCAGCGGTTTGCCGGCCTTGAGCACGGAAACGTTGATCACGCCCTGGTTCTTGCTGCGCACCAGCTCCGCGGCCTTGGCGATATCCGGTTGCAGGAAGGTGGAGTTGAAGGTGTTGTAGTGCACGGTCACGTCACCGAACACTTCCTGGCGCTCGCCCTTGATGGGCTCGGCGGCCATCGCCGACGCGCTCAGGCACGCTGCCAATAGAAAAGTAACCAAGCGACCCATGATCGTTCTCCTTGCTTTGAACCTGGTTTATACCGCGATCTGGTGATCCTGCAGGCCGGGGCTGCTGACGCGGTAGATGCCGATCTCACCTAACAGATTAGGCCATAGCTTACTGGCCCACCCGTGGCGGTGCTGTTGATCCACCGCAAGGCGATCGATGACCTTGGCTTCACGTTCGCGGCAAAGCTCTTCGAAGTCCTCGAATGTGCAGAAGTGGATGTTCGGCGTGTTGTACCAGGTGTACGGCAGGAATTCGGAGACCGGCATCCGCCCCTTGCTGGCCAGGTACCAGCGGCAGCGCCAGTGGCCGAAGTTGGGGAAGGTGATGATGCACTGGCGGCCGACCCGCAGCATTTCGTCGAGGATCCGGTCCGGGTAGTGCACGGCCTGCAGGGCCTGGGTCATGACCACGATATCGAAGCTGTTGCTGGCGAAGTTGCCCAGGCCCTTGTCCAGGTCTTGCTCGATGACGTTGATGCCCTTGGCTACGCACTCGGCGATGTTGTCCGGGTCGTTTTCCAGGCCATAACCGGTGACCTGCTTGTGATCGCGCAGCCAGCTCAGCAGTTCGCCATTGCCGCAACCGAGGTCGAGCACGCGGCTGCCGGCGGGGATCCATTCCTGGATGATTTCCAGATCAGCTCTCATGGCTTGTTCACACCGTAATTCGGTTCATGTAATTACCGAACGCCTGCAAGTAGCGCGGGATCGGAATCAGGAAGGCGTCGTGGCCCTGTGGCGCATCGATTTCCAGGTAGCTGACGTCCTTGCGCGCGGCCATCAGGGCGTCCACCAGCTCCCGCGAGCGGGCCGGGGAGAAGCGCCAGTCGGTGGTGAAGGACATCACGCAGAATTTGGCCTTGGCGCCTTCGAAGGTTTTCGCCAGGTTATCGTCGAAGTTCGCCGCCGGATCGAAGTAATCCAGGGCCTTGGTCATCAGCAGATAGGTGTTGGCGTCGAACCGCCCGGAGAACTCCTCGCCCTGATAACGCAGGTAGCTTTCGACCTGGAACTCGACGCTGTGGAAGTCGTAGTTGAGCTTTTCGCTCTTCAGGCCACGGCCGAATTTCTCGCCCATGGAGTCGTCGGACAGGTAGGTGATGTGTCCGACCATCCGCGCCAGCATCAGCCCGCGCTTGGGGATCACGCCCTGTTCCTGGAACGAACCGCCGTGGAATTCGGGGTCGGTGAGGATGGCCTGGCGCGCCACTTCGTTGAAGGCGATGTTCTGCGCCGACAGCTTGGGCGCCGAGGCGATGGCCAGGCAATGGCGCACCCGGTCCGGGTAGGTGATGGTCCATTGCAGGGCCTGCATGCCGCCCAGGCTGCCGCCGATCACGGCGGCCCACTGGTGGATGCCGATCCGGTCGGCCAGGCGTGCCTGGCTGTGCACCCAGTCTTCCACGGTCAGCACCGGGAAATCGGCGCCGAACGGCTTGCCGGTGTCCGGGTTGATGCTGCTCGGGCCGGTGGAGCCGTTGCAGCCGCCGAGGTTGTTCAGGCTGACGACGAAGAACTTGTTGGTGTCGATCGGCTTGCCCGGGCCGATGCAGCTGTCCCACCAACCCGGCTTGCGGTCGTCGGGGCTGTGGTAGCCGGCGGCGTGATGGTGGCCGGACAGGGCGTGGCAGATCAGCACGGCATTGCTCGCCGTGGCGTTCAGCTGGCCGTAAGTCTCAAAGATCAGATCATAGGCTGGCAGGGAGCGACCGCAGGCCAGGGCCAGGGGCTCGCTGAAGTGCGCCACTTGCGGCGTCACCAGACCAACGGAATCGGCGGGAAAGGCAGTTGGCATCGACCCTGCTCTCGTTTAAATGAGGCGTAAGTCTAAAGACCGCTGCCCCCAGCGGCAAGCAAAGGCCGGGGCTGATTTCATTGCATTGCCAAGCGGGCCATTTATCGCGAGCAAGCTCGCTCCTACAGGGGCTGCGGTGACCTTGTAGGAGCGAGCTTGCTCGCGAAACAGGCTCAGGTCTGGCGCGTCAGGCCAGGCAGATCCGGCAGCTTCTTCGGCGCGTTGATCCGCACCCGTTTCTGCCGGTTCAGCTCGCCGCTGATCAGGCTGACCTGGCTCTTGGACACGCCGAACGCCTTGGCCAGGAACGCCATCAGGTAGGCGTTGGCCTTGCCCTCCACTGGCGGCGCGGTGAGGCGGATCTTCAGGCGCTCGCCATGCAGCCCGGCGAAGTCATCGCTACGGGCCGCAGGTTGCAGGTGACACTCCAGGATCAGGTCGTCGCCGTCCCAGCGAAAGTAGCTCATCACAGAGGCCGGGTCAGATCAGCAGGCGCAGGATTTCCGGCATCATGGTCATCGCTGCCAGGTTGTTGATCACCAGCATGTCGATCAGCTTGAGCACCATGAACGCCAGGATCGGCGAGATATCCAGGCCGCCCATGCTCGGCAGGATGCGGCGGAACGGCGCCAGGGCCGGCTCGCAGATCTGGTTGACCAGTTCGGCGCCCGGGTTATGGCTGCCCGGGGCGACCCAGGAAAGGATCACGCTGATGATCAGGGCGAAGAAGAAAATCTTCATGAACAGCGCGGTCACGCCAATGATCGACCAGATCAGCAGCTGCACCGGGTTGCCGGTGGTGCCGTAGGTCAGCAGCAGGGTCAGGGCCATCAGCAGCAGTTGCACGACGATCGCCAGGATCAGCGACGACATGTCCAGGCCGAACAGGCTCGGGATGACCCGGCGCATCGGCTTGAGCAGCGGCTGGGTGGCGCGCACGGCGAACTGGCACAGCGGGTTGTAGAAGTCGGCGCGTACCAGTTGCAGCACGAAGCGCAGCAGCACGATCAGCAGGTACAGGCTGCCCAGGGTTTGCAGCACGTACACCGCCGCAGTGTTCAATCCAATCATCATTGGCTCCTTATTGGCCCAGTTGTTCGGCCATCTCGGCCGAGCGGTGCGCGGCGGCACCCAATGCTTTTTCCACCAGGGCTTCGAAGCCGCTGGCCTGGAACGACTTGATCGCCGCTTCCGTGGTACCGGCCGGCGAGGTCACGCGGCGGCGCAGTTCGGCCGCGTCGACGTCGCTGGACACCGCCATGTGCGCCGCGCCCAGCGCGGTCTGCAGGGTCAGTTGCCGGGCGGTTTCCCGTGGCAGGCCGAGCTTCTCGCCGGCGGCGGTCATGGCTTCGATCAGCAGGAAGAAATACGCCGGGCCGCTGCCGGACACCGCGGTCACCGCGTCCAGTTGCTGCTCCTGTTCCAGCCACAGGACGATGCCCACAGCCGACAGCAGCTCTTGCGCCTGCTGGCGTTGCTCCGCGCTCACCGCGGCGGTGGCGTACAGGCCGCTGGCGCCCTGGCGCAGCAGGGCCGGGGTGTTGGGCATGCAGCGCACAATCGGCTGCTCGCCGAGCCATGTGTTCATGCTGGCGCAGGTGATGCCGGCGGCGATGGACACGATCAGCTGGTGCGGCTTCAGGCTGGGGCGCAGGGCTTCGCACACGACCTTCATGGCCTGTGGCTTGACCGCCAGCACCACCACGTCGACGCCGTCGATGGCTTCGGCGTTGTCGGCGAACAGTTCAATGCCGTGCTCGGCCTGGACCTTGGCGCGGGTTTCGGCGCCCGGGTCGCTGGCGCGGATCTGGCTGGCGTCCAGGCCCTTGGCGCGCAGGCCGCCGATCAGGCTGGCAGCCATGTTGCCGGCGCCGATAAAGGCGATACGAGTCTTGCTCATGACAGGTCCTTATTCAGAGGTGGGGCCGCCACGGTCATGGCTGGCCATAATCGCGAGCGCCAAACAGGGCGGTACCGATACGTACCCAGGTGGAGCCTTGGGCGATGGCCGCTTCGAGGTCGTGGCTCATGCCCATGGAAAGTGTGTCGGTTGGCAGGTCGAGGCTGGCGTGCAGGTTTTCGTTCAGGCGGCGCACGGCCGCGAAGGCGGCGTCCTGGGCGGCACGATCTTCGGTCGGCTCGGGAATCGCCATCAGCCCGCGCAGTTTCAGGCGCGGCAAGGCGCCGATGGCGCTGGCCAGGGCGGGCAGGTCGGCCGGCGTGCAACCAGACTTGCTGGCCTCGCCGCTGACATTGACCTGAATGCAGATGTTCAACGGCGGCAAGTCGGCCGGGCGTTGCTCGGACAGGCGTTGAGCGATTTTCAAGCGATCCACGGAATGCACCCAGGCGAAGTTCTCGGCGATAGCTCGCGTCTTGTTCGACTGAATGGGGCCGATGAAGTGCCAACTCAAGGGCAGGTCGCCGAGTTCCGCCTGTTTGCCCAGGGCTTCCTGCAGGTAGTTCTCGCCGAAGTCGCGCAGGCCGGCGGCATAGGCTTCACGCAGCGCCGCGGCGGGCTTGGTCTTGCTCACGGCCAGCAGATGGATACTGCTTTCGTCACGTTGCGAGGCCTGCGCCGCGGCACGGATCCGTGCGCTAACCAGGGCGATGTTGTCTGCTATCGTGGACATTCGATGTACGCCAGCGGGTCTTGGGTTCGCGGCATTCTACTGGAATTGGGGAACGCTATGGATATCACTGAGTTGCTGGCCTTCAGCGTCAAACAGGGCGCTTCGGACCTGCACCTCTCGGCCGGTTTGCCGCCGATGATTCGCATCGACGGCGATATTCGCCGGATCAACCTGCCGGTGCTGGAGGCGCAACAGGTGCACGAGCTGATCCTGGCCAGCATGACGGACCCGCAGCGGGCCGAGTTCAAGGCCGCGCTGGAGATCGACTTTTCCTTCGCGGTGCCGGGCCTGGCGCGCTTTCGGGTCAATGCCTTCAACCATCAGCGCGGCGCTGGCGCGGTCTTTCGCAGCATTCCGGCCAAGGTGCCGAGCCTGGACGAACTGGGCATGGGCGAGGTGTTTCGCCGCATCAGCGAAGTGCCCCGCGGCCTGGTACTGGTGACCGGACCGACCGGTTCGGGCAAGTCGACCACCCTGGCGGCGATGATCGATCACCTGAACCAGAGCCGGCACCAGCACATCCTCACCATCGAGGACCCCATCGAGTTCATCCACGAATCGAAGAAGTGCCTGATCAACCAGCGCGAGGTGCATCGCGACACCCACAGCTTCTCCACGGCGCTGCGTTCGGCCCTGCGCGAGGACCCGGATGTGATCCTGGTCGGCGAGATGCGCGACCTGGAAACCATTCGCCTGGCGTTGACCGCCGCGGAGACCGGGCATCTGGTGTTCGGTACCCTGCACACCACCTCGGCGGCGAAAACCGTGGACCGGGTGGTGGATGTGTTTCCGGCCGAGGAGAAGGCGATGGTCCGCTCCATGCTCTCGGAATCGCTGCAGGCGGTGATTTCCCAGGCGCTGGTGAAGCGTATCGGCGGCGGCCGGGTAGCGGCCCACGAGATCATGCTGGGCAGCGCGGCGATCCGTAACCTGATCCGCGAGGACAAGGTGGCGCAGATGTACTCGGCGATCCAGACCGGCGGGGCGCAGGGGATGCAGACCCTGGACATGAGCCTGAAGGCGCTGGTGGATGCGGGGCTGGTCAGTCGGGAGCACGCCCGGGAGAAGGCGCGGGCGCCGGACAGTCTTTGAGGCTGGAGAGGGTTCGAGGCGGTAAATGCAATCGCGAGCCATCGAGCAGGCTGCTCGATGACTCGCGATCAGAGGGGGGCGATCAGCGCTGAACGATGCGCAGGGTGTTCTGCTCTTTTGGCAGGACCCGCTTGGCCACTACGTAGTTCTTGTCCCAGTACGGCTTCTTCAGGGTATCGATGGTCACCGACTTGCCGCGGCGCGGCGCGTGGATGAAACGATCGTTGCCCAGGTAGATGGCGACGTGGTTGACCCGGCGGCTCTTGAGGTTGAAGAACAGCAGGTCGCCAGGCTTGAGGTCCTTGCGCTCGACTTTCTGCCCGTGGCCGCTGGCCATAGCATTGGAGGTGCGCGGCAGATCGACGGCGGCGACGTCGTTGAACGCGTATTTCACCAGGCCGCTGCAGTCGAAGCCTTTGCTTGGGCTGCTGCCGCCCCAACGGTAAGGGGTACCCAGTACGTTGACGGCACGGCTGAGCACGGTGCTGCTCTGCTTGGCCGCCATCTGCGGCACCGGCTTGCTGCTGACGCTGCTCAGGTGGGTCGGGCGTTTGACCGACAGCTTGTTCTTGGAGCTGTTCTTGCTGACTTGGGTAACGTGGGCTTTTGGAGTGAAGCCGTTCACGTTGGGAAGACGTTGCTCACGATTGGTGGCGTGGGCGGCCAGTGGCATCAATAGGCAAATGGTTAGCCATGTCTTGAAAAATGGACGCATTAGGCAAGGCTCATATGGGTTAGCGCGCAACTTTATAACAGCTTTTTTGTCACTTCTCAGGCCGTTGGTCGATTCAACCTGGAGGTCAAATTCGCTGAAGAGGCGGCAAATTGACGCAATTGTCCGACAGAAGTCAGGCAGTACAAGGGTTTCACGGCAGCGACCTTAACATTTGCCACACGTCGGCTGCCTGTAAAAAAGTCACAAAGAATTAAAGAAAATTTATCTATTGCGTGGAACGAGGTACTCAATGAACACCTATCGCCCGGACGGTTCGACCCATGACACCCACAGCAAGGTGATCGGTTACCTGTTGTGGATTTTCGGTTTTACCGGCTCTCACCGCTTCTATTACGGCAAGCCGATTACCGGGACTATCTGGTTTTTCACCCTGGGCTTGCTGGGTATCGGTTGGCTGATCGACCTGTTCCTGATCCCGGCCATGGACCGCGAGGCCGACCTGCGTTTTACCCCGGGACCGATCGAGTACAGCGTCGCCTGGATCCTGCTGACCTTTCTCGGGATCTTTGGCGTGCACCGTATGTATCAGGGCAAATGGATCAGCGGCCTGCTGTACCTGCTGACTGGCGGGGTGTTCTTTCTGGGGGTCTTGTACGACTTCTGGACACTGAACGACCAGGTGTCGTTGCGTAACGCGCAGCGGCGTTGAATGCAGGAGCGCTATCGCGAGCAAGCTCGCTCCTACAGAAGAAGTACGGCGCCCATGTGGCCTGTGCCGTACCTGTAGGAGCGAGCTTGCTCGCGATCATGGCCGTCAGCCCTTGTGGCTGATCCGCCCATCCACCAGGGTGTAGCGCACCGCGCCCGGCAGGCTATGGCCAAGGAACGGGCAGTTCTCGCCTTTCGACAGCCAGTGTTCGCCGGCCACGGTGGACGTGCTCGGGTCGAACAGTACCAGGTCCGCCGGGGCGCCCACCGCCAGCTTGCCGACCGGCAGGCGCAGGGCGTCGGCCGGGCCGCTGCTCAGGCGTGCCAGCAGGGTCGGCAGGTCGAGCAGGCCGTCTTCCACCAGGGTCATGGCCAGTGGCAGCAGCAGCTCGACGCTGCTGATGCCCGGCTCGGTAGCCCCGAAAGGTGCCAGCTTGGCATCGCGTTCATGGGGCTGGTGATGGCTGGAGATGGCCTGGACCACCCCGGACTTCACCGCTTCACGCAGGCCTTCGCGGTCGGCGCGCGAGCGCAGCGGCGGCTGCACGTGATAGAGGCTGGAGAAGTCGATCAGCGCGTCGTCGGTGAGGATCAGCTGGTACAGCGCCACATCGGCGGTCACCGGCAGGCCACGGGCCTGGGCCTGGGCGATCAGGGCCACACCGCGGGCACTGGTCAATTGGCTGAAGTGGGCGCGCACGCCGCTTTGTTCCACCAGCAGCAGGTCACGGGCCAGCGCCACGGTTTCCGCGGTTTCCGGAATGCCCGGCAGGCCGAGGAAGCTGGCGGTGGCGCCTTCGTGGGCCAGGCCGCCTTCGGCCAGGTCGCGGTCCTGGGAGTGGAAAATCACCGTCAGGTCGAAGGTTGCCGCGTATTCCAGCGCCCGGCACAGGGTACGGGCGCTGCGGAAACCCTCCAGGCCGTTGCCGAAGGCCACGCAACCGGCGTCGCGCAGGGCGATCAGCTCGGCCAGCTGTTCGCCGTCCAGGCCTTTGCTCAGGGCACCGATCGGGAACACCTTGGTATTGCCGGCTTCGCGGGCGCGATCGAGGATCAGCTCGGCCACCGCCGAGGTGTCCAGCACCGGCTTGGTGCGCGGCGGGCAGCACAGGCTGGTGACGCCACCGGCCGCGGCGGCGCGGGTTTCGCTGGCGATGGTGCCTTTGCGGCTGTAGCCCGGCTCGCGCAGGGAGACGTTCAGGTCCACCAGTCCGGGCGCGGCCACCAGGCCTTTGGCGTCGAGGCTTTCGACCGCGTTGAAACCGGCGGGCGCGGCGCCGATGGCGACGATCTTGCCGGCTTCCAGATGGATATCGCTGACTTGATCCAGGCCGCTGCTTGGATCGATGACACGGGCGCCGAGAATGCTGAGCTTCACTGGGCGTTCTCCTGCTCGAATTGTCGCTGGGCGGTCTGCCCGCTCATGGCCATGGACAGTACGGCCATGCGTACCGCGATGCCGTAGGTCACCTGGTTGAGGATCACCGAGTGCGGACCGTCGGCCACCGCCGATTCGATCTCCACGCCGCGGTTGATCGGCCCCGGGTGCATGACGATGGCGTCCGGCTTGGCGCCGGCCAGGCGCGCGGTGGTCAGGCCGAACAGGCGGTAGAACTCGCCCTCGCTCGGCAGCAGGCCGCCCTGCATGCGCTCACGCTGCAGGCGCAGCATGATCACCACGTCGACGTCTTTCAGGCCTTCGGCCATGTCGGTGTAGACCTTCACCCCGTATTGCTCGATGCCGATCGGCAGCAGGGTCTTTGGCGCGATCACGCGGATGTCCGGGCAACCCAGGGTTTTCAGGGCCAGCATGTTCGAGCGCGCCACCCGCGAGTGCAGGATGTCGCCGACGATGGCCACCGAGAGGTTTTCGAAGCCGCCCTTGTGCCGACGGATGGTGAGCATGTCGAGCATGCCCTGGGTCGGGTGGGCGTGGCGGCCGTCGCCGCCGTTGATGATCGCCACCTGCGGGCACACATGTTCGGCGATGAAGTGCGCGGCGCCGGAGTCGCCGTGGCGCACGACGAACATGTCGGCGGCCATGGCTTCGAGGTTGCGCAGGGTATCGAGCAGGGTTTCACCCTTGCTGGCCGAGGAGGTGGACACGTTGAGCGTAATCACGTCCGCCGACAGGCGCTGGGCCGCCAGTTCGAAGGTGGTGCGGGTGCGGGTGGAGTTTTCGAAGAACACGTTGCACACGGTCTTGCCGCGCAGCAAAGGGACTTTCTTCACCGCCCGGGCGCCGACTTCGAGGAAGGAGTCGGCGGTGTCGAGGATTTCCGTCAGCAGCTCGCGACGCAGACCGTCGAGCGAGAGGAAATGGCGCAGCTGGCCCTGATCGTTGAGCTGCAGCGGGCGCTTGGCGTCTAGAGGCGTCATCGCAATGGACTCTTTAGAGGGGCGAATTAAAGGGCGAGGTCTTGAAGCTCGAGTTGAAGCGGCGCAGGACCGGACAATTTTACCCGCTCGTGGGCGGCCAGCGACAGGGTGGCACCGACCACGTTCGGGCGAATCGGCAGCTCGGCGGCGTCCAGGTCCAGCAGGCAGACCAGGGTCACGCTGGCCGGGCGGCCATAGTCGAACAGCTCGTTGAGGGCGGCGCGGATGGTGCGGCCGCTCATCAGCACGTCGTCGATCAGGATCAGGTGCTGGCCCTCGATCTCGAACGGCAGCTCGGAAGGGCGCACCTGCGGGTGCAGGCCGTTCTGGCTGAAGTCGTCGCGGTAGAAGGACACATCCAGGGTGCCCAGCGGCGCGTCGCTGCCCAGTTCCGCGAGCAGGGCCTGGGCGACCCAGACGCCGCCGGTACGGATGCCGATATAGCGGGGCTCGCTGATGGCGCGTTGTTCCAGGTGGGCGGTGAGACGCACGGCCATCTGGCTGATCAGTTCGGCGGGATTGGGCAGGCTCATGATTGCTCCTTCGTGGGCCCGCGCCTGGTTGCATGCAGCGAGGCGCAGGGTCTTACGGCTGGTGTTGTGGCCAGGAGGCGCGTGGCCGGGGGGTGGCCACGCATCTTCAGGATTCGGCGTTTCAGTTGTTCAGCAGCGCTGCGTTTTCGTCGAGCCAGCCTTGCAGCAGCAGGGCGGCGGCGATGGCGTCGACCGGGTTGTCGCGGTAACTGCCTTTCTGGCCGCCCCGGGCCAGGCGTTCGCCCTTGGCCTCGAAGGTGGTCAGGCGTTCGTCATGGGTATAGAAGGGCAGGTTATAGCGGCCATTGAGGCGCCGGGCGAATTTCTCGGCGCGTACGCACATCTCGCTCGGGGTGCCGTCCATGTTCAATGGCAGGCCGACCACCACCGCGTCCGGCTTCCATTCCTTGATCAGGGCTTCGACCTGGTTCCAGTCCGGCACGCCGTTCTGCGCCTTCAGGGTGCACAGCTCGCGGGCCTGGCCGGTGATGGCCTGGCCAACCGCCACGCCAATCTGTTTGGTGCCGTAGTCGAACCCGAGGATCAGTCGCAGGGCCATCAGGCGTGGCCCGCCTGGCTGGTCAGCAGGGCGAGGTTGATGCCCAGGTGCTTGGCCGCCGCTTCCAGGCGCAGCTCACTGCTGGTGTTGAACAGGATGTCGGCGTCGAACGGGCAGGTCAGCCAGGCGTTGTCCGCCAGCTCGGCTTCCAGCTGCCCGGCTTCCCAGCCGGCATAACCGAGGGCGATCAGGCTTTTGGCCGGGCCGACGCCATCGGCGATGGCGAACAGCACGTCCTGGGACGTCGACAGCGACAGGCCATCCAGCTCGACCGTGGCCTGGAAGGTCGGGCCGCTGGGATGCAGGACAAAACCGCGATCGGTCTGCACCGGGCCACCGATGAAGATCGGCACATGCTGGCAGAGCGCTGGCGGGTCGATCTCGGGGCGCAATTGCTCGAGGATGTCGGCGAGGTTCAGGTCCTGCGGACGATTGACCACCAACCCCATGGCGCCATTGGCATTGTGCTCGACGATGTAGGTCAAGGTGTGCGCAAAGTTCGGGTCGGCCATGTGCGGCATGGCGATCAGGAAGTGATGCTTGAGGTAGCTGGGGCTGACGTTTTTCATGAGCGCTAGTGTGGCGGTGGAGGGGCGAACTGACAAGCTGGGGATGCGCGGCACCGGGCATTTTGGTCGGCCTTTTGCAGCTGTGTCGGCATCGGGTCCATCGCGAGCAAGCTCGCTCCTACAGGTATTGCCCCGTCCCTGTAGGAGCGAGCTTGCTCGCGATAAGGCTGGGGGGATGGCTTCGCCCTGGAATCAGTTGCTGGACAGCCTGTCGCCGCGGGCGAACTTCCAGGTGCGGATGATCTCCAGCCGGTCGATATCCGACAGGTCGCCGGTAAAGGGCGCGAAGGGCGCCGCCAGGCGCACGATGCGCTGCGCCGCCTGGTCCAGCAGCGGCTGGCCGGAGGACTCCAGCACCAGCACTTCGTACAGCGAGCCGTCGCGGTTGATCGAGACCATCAGCCGCAGGTTGCCGTAGATCTGCTTGCGCCGGGCTTCTTCCGGGTAGTTGAGGTTGCCGATGCGCTCGACCTTCTTGCGCCACTCGTCCTTGTACCAGGCGCCCTTGTCGCGCATGGTCGAGGCCGCGCTCAGGCGGTGGATGCGCGGGCGCTTGGCGTACAGCTGCTGCTCCTGGGCCAGTTCGGCCTCCAGGCTGGCGATGTCGCTGGACAGCTGCTCGCTGTCGAACGTCGGCACGGGAACCTTGGGTTTGGCCTCGGTCTTGACCTCTTCACGCTTGGTGACGGTCTTTTTCGGTTTCGGCGCGGTGGTGGCGACCGCGGCCTTGGGTGCGGCTTCCTTGACTTCGGTCTTGGCCGGAGGCGGCGGGGTGACCTTGTTGACTTTGTTTTCCTGGAACGGCGCCACTTCGGTGGTCTTCGGGATCGCCTTCTTGTCCAGGGTGCCGCTGCCTTGCTGGTTTTCCTGGGCAAGGAAATCGGCCTTCTTCGGCTTGGTCTCGCTCTTGAAGGTGGCCAGGGTGATTTCCAGGGTCTTGCTGATCTGCTTGGGTTCGGCGAAGGAGAAACCCAGGCCGAGAATCAGCGCGATATGCAGCAGGGCGGCCAGGAACAGGGTAAATCCCAGGCGATCGGCCGGGCGCACGCCGCTGTGGGCCAGCTCGGGGGGCAGATCGGAAGGGAGAGCCATCAGCGGTTCACAACAGTCATCAGCGGTTCAACATCACAAAAAACTTCACAAGACCAACATTGCGGGTTTCACAGGCGGCGCATGATAACGCAATGTTGGTTTCAAGCCGTAAGCCTCGAGCTTCAAGCGACAAGCTGCATGCGACAGCCGTCAAGCTTGTGGCTTGCGGCTCGCAGCTTGCAGCTTCTTCTCGATGGCATCCATCAGCATTGCGCCGATATTGGTGCCGAAGGCGTTGTCGATCTCGCGGATGCAGGTCGGGCTGGTGACGTTGATTTCGGTCAGGTGCTCACCGATCACGTCGAGCCCCACGAACAGCAGGCCTTTCTCGCGCAGGGTCGGGCCGACCTGTGCGGCGATCCAGCGATCTTTCTCGGTCAGCGGCCGGGCTTCGCCACGGCCACCGGCGGCGAGGTTGCCACGGGTTTCGCCGTGGGCGGGAATCCGCGCCAGGCAGTAATCCACAGGTTCGCCGTCGATCATCAGGATGCGTTTGTCGCCATCGACGATGGCCGGCAGATACTCCTGGATCATGATCTGCTGCTTGCCATGCTGGGTCAGGGTTTCGAGGATCACCGAGAGGTTCGGGTGGCCGGCGGTGTGACGGAAGATCGATGAGCCGCCCATGCCGTCCAGCGGCTTGAGGATCACGTCACCGTGATGGTCGGCGAATTCGCGCAACACGTCCGGGCGACGGCTGACGATGGTCGGCGGCGTGCACTGCGGGAACAGGGTGGCGAACAGCTTTTCGTTGCAGTCGCGCAGGCTCTGCGGCTTGTTGACCACCAGCACACCGTCGCGCTCGGCCTGCTCCAACAGGTAGGTGGAGTAGACGAACTCCATGTCGAACGGCGGGTCCTTGCGCATCAGGATCACGTCCAGTTCGCTCAGGGCGCTGTCGGTCTCGGCCTCCAGCTCGAACCACTTGTGCGGGTCGGCGAACACCTTCAGCGGACGCATCCGCGCCCGGGCCACGCCACCGGTCGCCTGGTACAGGTCGCGCTGCTCCATATAGAACAGGGTCCAGCCGCGCTCCTGGGCGGCCAGCAGCATGGCCAGCGAGCTGTCCTTCTTGTAGGAGATGCTGGCGATAGGGTCCATGACAATCCCGACGCGAACGCTCATGGGCGGTTTCCTCGAAAATTAGTGGGCGCAATGGCTTGAAAAAGTGGCGTCAGAGTGGCGCTCGGGCGGTTCCCGGTCAAGGAAAAACCACCGCGCCGGCCGGCCGATAGATTGCATGGGGAGAGTATGCTAAAAAGGCTCGCATGCCGTGCTCAGGCCTTGAACATCAAGGGCTTGAGGCACTGGCTACCAGTACGGGCAGAAAATCGATTCGCTGTGGCGATGGTAGAGCAGATATGGAACAGCAATCCAGCGCCCTCAAGGTGATGGTGATCGATGATTCGAAGACGATTCGCCGCACGGCAGAAACGCTGTTGAAGAATGTGGGCTGTGAAGTCATCACCGCGGTCGACGGTTTCGAGTCCCTGGCCAAGATCGCCGACAACCACCCGGACATTATCTTCGTCGACATCATGATGCCGCGGCTCGATGGCTATCAGACCTGCGCACTGATCAAGAACAACAGCGCGTTCAAGTCCACGCCGGTGATTATGCTGTCCTCCAAGGACGGCCTGTTCGACAAGGCCAAGGGTCGCATCGTCGGCTCTGACCAGTTTTTGACCAAGCCTTTCAGCAAGGAAGAGCTGCTGAGCGCGATCAAGGCCCATGTGCCGGGGTTCGCCGCAGTAGAACAAGCACATTGAGGTCCGGCCAGCGGGCCGCACGCCTATTCGTATGGGGAAGACCATGGCTCGTATTCTGATCGTCGATGACTCGCCGACTGAAATGTACAAACTGACCGGCATGCTGGAAAAGCATGGCCATGAAGTCCTGAAGGCCGAAAACGGCGCCGACGGCGTGGCCCTGGCGCGCCAGGAAAAGCCCGACGCGGTCTTGATGGACATCGTCATGCCCGGCCTCAATGGCTTCCAGGCCACCCGTCAGTTGACCAAGGACGCGGAAACCAGCCATATCCCGGTGATCATCATCACCACCAAGGATCAGGAAACCGACAAGGTCTGGGGCACTCGCCAGGGCGCCAAGGATTACCTGACCAAGCCGGTCGACGAAGACACCCTGATCAAGACCCTGAACAACGTCCTGGCCGGCTGACCGCCCGCGCCATGGCCGAGTCGCAAACCGCCTTCGAACTGCTGCTCGAGATCGACCAGCGCTGCCGCCTGCTGGCGGCCGACCTGCCCTCCCAGGAAACCCGCCAGCACGGCTGGAGCGGGATCGGCTTTCGCATCGGCGAGCACTGGTATGTGGCGCCGATGGGCGAAGTCAGCGAAGTCCTGCACGAGCCGCGTTATACGTTGCTGCCCGGGGTCAAGCCCTGGGTCAAGGGCGTGGCCAACCTGCGCGGACGGCTACTGCCGATCATGGACCTGTGCGGCTTCTTCGGTCATGAGCTGTCGGCGCTGCGCAAGCAGCGGCGGGTGCTGGTGGTCGAGCACAAGGAAGTGTTCGCCGGCTTGATGGTGGACGAAGTGGCCGGGATGCAGCATTTCGAGCAGAGCAGCCTGAAGATGGCTGCCAGCGGTAGCGAACAGGGCGCCATCACGCCGTACCTGCGCGGGTATTTCCCCTGCGAGCAGGTCTGGTGGGTATTCAGCCCCTTCGCCCTGGCGCAGTCGCCGGGGTTCCTGGATGTGGCGCTGTAGGCGCGAGACCTGCTCGCGATGAATAGTGCGCGATGAACCTGCAGAACCGCGCCGTCCATTGCGCGGGCAACAGAACAACCGGAATTCAGGTGTGCAGATGCTAAAAGCCAACCCAGGCAAGCCAATGGAAGGATCGCGCAGCCGCTCGCAGATCATCGTGCTGTTCATCGCCCTGATCGTGTTCATCATGCTGCTGTTCGCCAACTTCGCTTACCTCAACACCCAGGCCACTTACGACAAGCAGTACATCGGCCACGCCGGCGAGCTGCGGGTGCTGTCCCAGCGCATCGCCAAGAACGCCACGGAAGCCGCGGCGGGCAAGGCCGCGGCCTTCAAGCTGCTGGGCGATGCGCGCAACGATTTCGCCCAGCGCTGGGGTTACCTGAAAAAAGGCGACCCGGCCACCGGGCTACCCGCCGCGCCGGTGGCGGTGCGTAAGGAAATGCACGCAGTGCAGCAGGACTGGGACAAGCTGCTGCACAACGCCGACGCGATCCTGGCCAGCGAACAGACCGTGCTGTCTTTGCATCAGGTGGCTGCGACCCTGGCGGAAACCGTGCCGCAGTTGCAGGTCGAGTATGAAAAGGTCGTGGAAATCCTCCTGCAGCGCGGTGCTCCGGCCGCCCAGGTGGCCATGGCGCAGCGCCAGTCGCTGCTCGCCGAACGCATTCTCGGTGCGGTGAATACCGTGCTCGCCGGCGACGAAAACGCGGTGCAGGCCGCCGACGCCTTTGGCCGTGACGCGGCGCGTTTCGGCCAGGTGCTGAGCGGCATGCTCCAGGGCAACCCGACCCTGAAGATCAGCCAGGTCGAGGACCGCGATGCGCGGGCACGCCTGACCGAGATCAGCGAGCTGTTCCAGTTCGTCTCCGGCTCGGTGGACGAAATTCTCGAAACCTCTCCCGAGCTGTTCCAGGTCCGTGAATCGGCGAGCAATATCTTCAGCCTG
Organism: Pseudomonas sp. GW531-T4; assembly: GCF_017349615.1. Taxonomy (NCBI): domain Bacteria; kingdom Pseudomonadati; phylum Pseudomonadota; class Gammaproteobacteria; order Pseudomonadales; family Pseudomonadaceae; genus Pseudomonas; species Pseudomonas sp. GW531-T4. The sequence goes on along the minus strand of NZ_JACMZT010000029.1, from coordinate 41,356 downwards.
TCGCAGACCCTGCTCGACGAAGCCTCGCACCTGGCCATCGGTTTCGAGAACCTGGCCGGCGGCCGTTCGCTGGACACCATCGGCGGTTATGTCCTGGGCCTGGCGGCGCTGGCCTCGATCATCCTGATCGGCCTGGTGATGGTGCGGGAAACCAATCGCCAGTTGCACGAGACCGCCGAGAAGAACGAGCGCAACCAGAACGCGATCATGCGCCTGCTGGACGAGATCGAGGACCTGGCCGACGGCGACCTCACCGTGACCGCCTCGGTCACCGAGGACTTCACCGGCACCATCGCCGACTCGATCAACTATTCCGTCGACCAGCTGCGCGACCTGGTGGCGACCATCAACCTCACCGCCGGCCAGGTCGCCGGCGCGGTGCAGGAAACCCAGGCCACCGCCATGCAACTGGCCGAAGCCTCGGAGCATCAGGCCCAGCAGATTTCCGAAGCCTCCACCGCGATCAACGAAATGGCCCAGTCCATCGACCAGGTGTCAGCCAACGCCGCCGAGTCCTCGGCGGTGGCCGAGCGTTCGGTGGAGATCGCCAACAAGGGCAACGAGGTGGTGCACAACACCATCCACGGCATGGACAACATTCGCGAGCAGATCCAGGACACCGCCAAGCGCATCAAGCGCCTGGGCGAGTCTTCCCAGGAAATTGGCGACATTGTCAGCTTGATCGATGACATTGCCGACCAGACCAATATTCTCGCGCTCAACGCGGCGATCCAGGCTTCCATGGCCGGGGATGCCGGGCGCGGCTTCGCGGTGGTGGCCGATGAGGTGCAGCGCCTGGCGGAACGTTCTTCGGCGGCGACCCGGCAGATCGAGACCCTGGTGCGGGCGATCCAGACCGACACCAACGAGGCGGTGATCTCCATGGAGCAGACCACCTCGGAAGTGGTGCGTGGCGCCCGGCTGGCGCAGGATGCCGGGGTGGCCCTGGAAGAAATCGAAGGCGTCTCCAAGACCCTGGCGGCGCTGATCCAGAGCATCTCCAACGCCGCCCAGCAGCAGACTTCGTCGGCCGGACAGATATCCTTGACCATGAACGTGATCCAGCAGATTACTTCACAGACTTCGTCCGGCTCGACCGCGACGGCCGAAAGCATCGGCAACCTGGCGAAAATGGCCAGCCAGCTGCGGCGCTCGGTGTCCGGTTTCACCTTGCCGGCCAGTCGCGAGCAGACGCCGCGGGAAAACCGCTGAGGCCGGAGCACGACTTTGATGGGAATGGTAATGGGTGATCGGCACGACTATGTGGCCCTGGAATGGGTCAAGGGCGAAATTGCCGAAACGCTGAAGCAGGCCCACCAGGCGCTCGATCACCTGGTCGACGAGCCGCAGGCGGTGGAGGCCCTCGACCAGTGCCTGGACTGCATCCACCAGGTCCACGGCAGCCTGCAGATGGTCGAGTTCTATGGCGCGGCGCTGCTCGCCGAAGAAATGGAAGCCCTGACCCTGGCCCTGCGCGAGTACCGCGTGGCCCAGCGCGACGAGGCGATCTACCTGCTGCGCCAAGCCATCAGCCAGTTGCCGCAGTACCTCGACCGGGTGCAAAGCGCACGTCGCGACCTGCCGCTGGTGGTCTTGCCGCTGCTCAACGACCTGCGCAGCGCCCGGGGCGAAGGCCTGCTGAGCGAAACCAGCCTGTTCAGCCCGCAACTGCCGGACCTGCCGGCGCTGGACGAGGCGACGCTGAACCGCCTGGCGCCCCCCGACCTGACCATCCTGCTGCGCAAGTTGCGGCACATGCTGCAAACCGCGCTGGTCGACCTGCTGCGCGAACAGGATGTGAAAAACAGCCTGGGCTACATGGCCAAGGTCTTCGAGCGCCTCCAGGTGTTGTGCCAGAACGCCCCGCTGGGGCCCTTGTGGCAGATCGCCCTGGCCCTGGTGGAAGGCATGGGCAGCGGGGCGATCGCCAACAGCCCGGCGGTGCGCAGCCTGCTCAAGGATGCCGACCGCGAGCTCAAGCGCCTCTATGAACAGGGCATCGCCGGAATCAACCAGCCAGCCCCCGAAGAATTGCTCAAAAGCCTGTTGTTTTACATCGCCAAGGCCCGCTATCCCACCGCGCAGATGCAGACCATGAAAGACGCTTACGGACTCGATGACGCTTTGCCCGACAATGCGCTGGTCGACCAGGAACGGGCCCGCATGGCCGGCCCCGACCGCGACGCCATGCGCTCGGTGCTGTCGGCCCTGTGCGAGGAACTGGTGCGGGTCAAGGAGCGCCTGGACCTGTTCGTGCGCAGCGACCGCCAGCACGCGTCGGACCTGGACAGCCTGCTGGCGCCCCTGCGGCAGATCGCCGACACCCTGGCGGTGCTGGGTTTCGGCCAGCCGCGCAAGGTCATCATCGACCAGCTGGCGGTGGTGCTGAGCCTGGCCCAGGGCCAGCGCGAACCGAATGACGCGGTGCTGATGGATGTGGCCGGGGCGCTGCTTTATGTGGAGGCGACCCTGGCCGGCATGGTCGGCCCGGCCGAACCCGAGAGCCGCGAAGAGAGCCGCCTGCCGACCACCGACCTGACCCAGATCCACCAACTGGTGATCAAGGAGGCGCGGATCTGCCTGCAGCAGGCCAAGGACCTGATCGTCGACTACATCGACGCCGGCTGGGACCGCGAGCACTTGCAGGCGCTGCCGGAGCTGCTGACCCAGGTGCGTGGCGCTTTGGCGATGATCCCCCTGAGCCGGGCTGCGGGCCTGCTGGAAGCCTGCATCGGCTTCGTGCGTGAACACCTGCTGCTGGACCCGCGCCAGCCCGGCTGGCAGCAGCTGGACAATCTGGCCGACGTGATCACCAGCATCGAGTATTACCTGGAGCGCCTGAGCGACGATCACCAGGCGCCGGGGGAAAAGATTCTCGACGTGGCCGAGCAGGGCCTGGCCGCGCTGGGCTATGTGCCACAAAAGCAGGCACCGGACGAGTGGGTAGCGAGCGAACAGGTGCCGCTGCTCAGCGATGTGCTCAGCCCCAACGAAGCCCTGGTGATGCAGGACCTGCAGGAGCTGGACAGCCCGGAAGTGGTGCAGTCCCTGGCCGATGTGCTGGCCAGCCCGGTCTCGGCGCTCAACCCGCCGGCGCTGGACACACCGGGTAGCCTGTTGCCGCCGCCGGGCGATGAAGCGCCGGTGGACGACGAGCTGCGTGAAGTCTTCCTCGAAGAGGCCGACGAAGTACTCGACGTGCTGCGCGAGTACCTGCCGCGCTGGGCCGCCGACCCTCACGGCAAGGCGGCGCTGGGCGAAATCCGCCGGGCCTTCCATACCCTCAAGGGCAGCGGGCGGATGGTCCGCGCGCTGGTGCTGGGCGAACTGGCCTGGGCCGTGGAAAACCTGCTCAACCGTGTCCTGGAACACAGCGTGGAGCCAGGGCCGCAGGTGCGGCAATTGCTCGAAGAGGTGTTGCAGCTGCTGCCGGAGCTGGTCGCCGAGTTCGCCGCCCAGGCCCAGCGCCAGCGCGACGATGTCGATCGCCTGGCTGCCCGGGCGCACGCCCTGGCCAAGGGCGAAACGGCGTCGGTAGACGAGCCGGAGGACGGGCTCGATCCGCAGTTGCTGGAGATCTTCCGCAACGAGGCCGAAACCCATCTGGAGAGCATCAAGCGCTTTCTCGAGCAAGCTGCCGAGCACTTGCCCTTGCAGGCCAGCGACGAATTGCAGCGCGCCTTGCACACCCTCAAGGGCAGCGCCTACATGGCCGGCGTGCTGCCGATCGCCGAGCTGGCGGCGCCGCTGGACCTGCTGGCCCGGGAATACCGCGCGCACCTGATGGCCCTGGACCTGGACGAAGTCGAGCTGCTGCTGGAAGCCGAAGGCCTGTTTCGCCGTGGCCTGCAACAGCTGGGCAGCGACCCGCTGGCACCCATCGAAGGCGCCGTCGACCTGATCGAACGGGTCAAGGCGCTGACCGCCGAGCGTCTGGAAAACCTGCTCAACGCGCCCAATACCGGGCTGCGGGTCAAGCGCGATGCGCAATTGATCAGCAGCTTCCTGGCCCAGGGCATGGACATCCTGCTGGATGCCGAAAACCTGCTGCGCCGCTGGCAGCAGCACCCTGGCGAGCGCCAGGAACTCAGTGCGCTGCTGGACGAACTGACCACCCTCGGCGAAGGCGCGCACCTGGCGGACCTGCAGCCGATGGACGAGCTGTGTGAGGCGCTGCTGGACCTGTACGGCGCCGTGGAAGAAAGCAGCCTGGCGGTCGGCGAGCGGTTTTTCCATGAGGCGGAAAACGCCCACGAAGCGCTGATCAACATGCTCGACGAACTGGCCGCCGGCCAGGAAATCAGCCCGCAACCGGCCATGGTCCGGGCCTTGCGCGAACTGCTCGAGGAAAGCCTCGACCCGTCGGCCATGGGCCTGATCCGCAGCGATGGCAGCCGCACCCTGAGCATCACCGACCTGGCCAGCGCCACCGCCAAGATGGAGCAGGAAGCGCCGATCGAGGTGGAGGGACCGGACGATGAAATCGTGGCGATCTTCCTCGAAGAGGCGGTGGATATTCTCGAAAGCGCCGGCCAGGCCTTGCAGCGCTGGCTGGCCGACCCGGACAACGGCGCGCCGCTGTCTTCCCTGCAACGCGACCTGCATACCCTCAAGGGCGGCGCGCGCATGGCCGAAGTCGGCCCGGTGGGCGACCTGGCCCAGGAACTGGAAAACCTCTACGAAGGCCTGGTGGATCGCCGTTACCAGCATGGCGAGGCCCTGGTCGACCTGCTGCAACGCAGCCATGAGCAACTGGCGCTGCTGTTGCAGCAGTTGCAGGCGCAGCAAGCGCTGAGCGATCCGAAGGCGTTGATCGAGGCAATCCGCGGTTTTCGCCAGCGCAGCGGGGTCACCACTGAAATGCCCGAGGCGGCGGTGGCCGACGATTCTGCGGCCCACGATCCGGAGCTGCTGGAGATCTTCCTCGAAGAAGGCTTCGACATTCTCGACAGTTCGGGCGCGGCGCTGACGCGCTGGCAGGCCGAGCCGGCCAGCCGCCAGGAAGTGGAAACCCTGCTGCGCGACCTGCACACCCTCAAGGGCGGCGCGCGCATGGTGGAGATCGCGCCGATCGGCGACCTGGCCCATGAACTGGAATTTCTCTACGAAGGCCTGTCCGCAGGCTTGCTGCAACCGACACCGGCGTTGTTCGGCCTGTTGCAGAAAAGCCAGGACCGGCTGGCGCAGATGCTCGACGCCGCCCGCGCCGAACAACCGATCAAGCCGGCCGACAGCCTGATCGAGGCGATTCGCGGCTTCACCCATCCGGCCCAGGCCGAAGCCCCGCCTCTGCTGCTGCCCGACCTTAGCCCGCCAAGCAAACCCGAACCGCCGGCGGTACCGGCTGAGGCCGCAGTGGCCGGGGATATGGTCAAGGTCTCGGCCGAGCTGCTGGACGACCTGGTCAACCTGGCCGGGGAAACCTCGATCTTCCGGGGGCGCATCGAGCAGCAGGTCAACGATGCGCGGGTGGCCCTGAGCGAAATGGAAACCACCATCGAGCGTATTCGCGACCAGTTGCGTCGCCTGGACACCGAAACCCAGGGGCGGATCCTCAGTCGCCAGCAGGTCGAGGCCGAGCGCCTGGGGTACGAGGAATTCGACCCGCTGGAGATGGACCGCCATTCGCAGTTGCAGCAACTGTCGCGGGCCTTGTTCGAGTCGGCGTCCGACCTGCTCGACCTCAAGGAAACCCTCGATCGGCGCAACCAGGACGCGGAAAACCTGTTGCAGCAGCAGGGGCGGGTCAATACCGAGCTGCAGGAAGGCCTGATGCGCACGCGCATGGTGCCGTTCGAGCGCCTGGTGCCGCGCCTCAAGCGCATCGTCCGCCAGGTGGCCGAGGAGCTGGGCAAGGACGTGTCATTCAGCGTCGGCAACGCCGAGGGTGAGATGGACCGTAACGTGCTGGAACGCATGGTCGCGCCCCTGGAACACATGCTGCGCAACGCCGTCGACCATGGCCTGGAGTCCGCCGAAGTGCGGCGCGCCGCGGGCAAGCCGGAGCAGGGGCGGATCACCCTGGACCTGTCCCACGAAGGCGGCGATATCGTCTTCGACATGCGCGACGACGGCGCCGGGGTGCCGCTGGAGGCGGTGCGGCGCAAGGCGATCAAGCGTGGCCTGCTCGCCCCCCATGTCGAGATCAGCGACCGCGACGTACTGCAATTCATCATGCAGCCGGGGTTTTCCACAGCGGAAAAAATCACCCAGATTTCCGGGCGCGGGGTGGGCATGGACGTGGTCCATGAAGAGGTGCGCCAGCTCGGCGGCTCGATGACCATCGACTCGATCCCGGGGCAGGGCGTGCATTTCCGCATTCGCCTGCCGTTCACCCTGTCGGTCAACCGCGCACTGATGGTGCAGTGCCTGGAGGAGCAGTACGCGATCCCGCTGAACACCATCGAGGGCATCGTCCGGGTACTGCCCCACGAACTGGAAAGCTACTACCAGCTCGATTCGCCCCATTACCAATACGCCGGCCAGCGTTATGAGCTGTGCTACCTCGGCGAGTTGCTGCACACCGTGGCCCGGCCGAAACTGCTGGGGCAGAGCCTGCCGCTGCCGGTGCTGCTGGTGCACTACAACGAACACCGGATCGCTGTGCAGGTGGATGCCATGGCCGGCAGCCGGGAGATCGTGGTCAAGAGCCTGGGGCCGCAGTTCGCGGCGGTGCAGGGGCTGTCCGGCGCGACCATCCTCGGCGATGGCCGGGTGGTGTTGATCCTCGATCTGCTGGCGCATATCCGCGCCCTGCAAACGCGTTTGCCGGTGCCACGCATGGCGGTCGGCGATGAAGTGAGCCCCGAGGTCGAACCGCTGCGGCCGAGGCTGGTGCTGGTGGTCGACGACTCGGTGACGGTGCGCAAGGTCACCAGCCGCCTGCTGGAACGCCACGGCATGAACGTGCTGACCGCCAAGGATGGGGTCGACGCCATGGCGCTGCTGCAGGAGCACACCCCGGACCTGATGCTGCTGGACATCGAAATGCCGCGCATGGACGGCTTCGAGGTGGCGATGCAGGTGCGCGCCGACCCGCGCCTGCAACAGCTGCCGATCATCATGATCACCTCGCGCACCGGCCAGAAACACCGCGACCGGGCCATGGCCATCGGCGTCAACGACTACCTCGGCAAGCCTTACCAGGAGTCGGTGCTGCTGGAGAGCATCGCCCAGTGGAGCAGACCCCATGCATGACTACCGCGCCAGCTTCCTCACCGGACTGCTGCTGCCTTTGGCCGACCGCACCCTGATCCTGCCCAATGTCGCGGTGGCCGAACTGATCGACTACCAGCGTGGCGAACCCGCCAGCGACGCGCCGCCCTGGTACCTGCGCTCCGTGGCCTGGCGCGACCGCCAGTTGCCGCTGATCAGCTTCGAGGCTGCCTGCGGGCAGCCCCTCGCCATCGGCGAACGCGCCCGCATCGTGGTGCTCAACACCCTGGGCGGCCGCGAGCGCCTGAAGTTCATCGCCCTGGTGATCCAGGGCATCCCGCGCTCCTGCCGGCTCGACAGCCAGCTGAGCTACGTCGACGTGCCGCTGTGCCGGCTGGAAAAGGCTGCGGTGCAGGTGGGGGAGCAGGTGGCGAAGATTCCGGATCTGTTGGGGTTGGAGGAGATGCTGGTGAAGGCGGGGTTGTCTTAGGCCCTGTCGAGCGGCTTGATCGTTCCCGGAAAGGGACCTATCGGTCCCTATTTGGGACTGATGGGATCAATCATGTCGGCACTCATCGTTCGATGACGCAGCGACTGTTTTTGGTGCGCCACGGATCTGTAGGAGCGAGGCTTGCCCGCGATGGCGTCTGTTCTGGCGCTGCATTTTTTGGATGGTGTACATATCCATTCCTGCGGTAACGGCCACTTAGGGTTCCGCCCTTACGGCGGGTCACTTTTTTTCAAACGCCGGAATGCCGGCCCAGCAAAAAGTAACCAAAAAACGCTTGCCCCTGCGTACGGCCTTCGCTGCGCTCAGGTTCCCTCGCTCCGGTGTCCATCAGGGGGCATCGACTCCGGTCGGCTTCGCTTCGACCTCCATACGATGTCCTCGACTGCGTCGAGGGGCGCTGCGCGCCATCCCCCTGATGAACACCGGAACGAAGCCTCCCGATGGGGCGGGTAGATCAAGATCAAAAGCCAAACGCGACCTGCCGGTCGGCGCGAAACCCTGTAGCCGCTGCCGCAGGCTGCGATCGGGGCGTAGCCCCGTAAATCTGGCGACGCGGTATAGCTGACCTGCTCTGGCGTCTGCTTTGCGCCCGCTACGCGGTCGATCGGAGCCTCGCCATGGCTCGGCAGCGGCTACACGGGGGCTGGGGTATTAACAGAGATTTCAGTCGTAGAGAGTGGCAACAGTTTGCCGATTGCTGGGAGGTGTATCAGGCCCCATAGTCCGGGCTGTCACCGACGCATCGGTGGCCGATCTTAGCCGGTCGAATTTGTTCACGGACCTATAGACGTCTCCAAAGACGGGGCTGTCTTTTCTTACTTACGGTCGTGCACAGACAAGTATGGAACTGCTGTTTAACCTGTTTCTCGACCGGCCAAGGAGCTAGACCCATGACTGAGTTCATCCCGCTACACAGCAATCTCACCACCACTCCAGTGCTCTACCTCAACCCCAACGCCCCGGCATCCGATCTGCACGGTTGTGCCGTCCAGCGCCTCAAGACCACCCGCGACCTGATGCACAGCCTCAACTGCCTGAGCCTCAAAGGCGTTCACGACCAGGACCTGCATCACATCGTCAATGCGGCCCATCTGCTGTTGCAGGATGGCTGCGATGCGTTGGATGCATTGCAGTGGCGGCTCGAAGGTTAAGCGCAAGGTTGTTTATGGGGCGTGGGTGGGAAGGCCTGCGCCCCTGATCATTACCCTCACCGTAACGATCCACCGCTCTGCTTGATTGATGCCGCCCATCCTCCGCTCCTAAGGTAGCTGCCACGACAGCGAACCCGTGGAGTGAGCATGACAACAACAATATCCCCCGACTCGCGCTGGACGCGGCGGCGCGCTGAAAAGCAGCGGCGTCTCGAGCAGGTGCGGGGTCTCGCCGATGGCGCGGTGTTGCCCACCGACAAGATAGTCGCGGCGCTGGAGGCGTTGATCCTGCCCGGCGACCGTGTGGTGCTGGAGGGCAACAACCAGAAGCAGGCGGACTTCCTGTCCCGCTCCCTGGCCAAGGCCGACCCGGGCCGCTTGCATGATCTGCACATGATCATGCCCAGCGTCGGCCGCTCGGAGCACCTGGACCTGTTCGAACGCGGCATCGCCCGCAAACTCGACTTCTCTTTCGCCGGCACCCAGAGCCTGCGCATCAGCCAGTTGCTGGAAGATGGCCTGCTGGAAATCGGCGCTATCCACACCTACATCGAGCTCTATGCGCGGCTGGTGGTGGACCTGATCCCCAACGTGGTGCTTTCGGCCGGCTTTATGGCCGACCGCGCGGGCAATATCTACACCGGGCCAAGCACCGAGGACACCCCGGCGCTGATCGAACCGGCGGCGTTCAGCGATGGCATCGTCATCGTCCAGGTCAACCAGTTGGTGGACGACGTCAGCGAGCTGCCGCGGGTGGATATCCCGGCGTCCTGGGTCGATTTCGTGGTGGTGGCCGACAAGCCGTTCTACATCGAGCCACTGTTCACCCGCGACCCGCGCCATATCAAGCCGGTGCACGTGCTGATGGCGATGATGGCGATCCGCGGCATCTACGAGAAACACAACGTCCAGTCGCTGAACCATGGCATCGGTTTCAACACCGCGGCCATCGAGCTGATCCTGCCGACCTACGGCGAATCCCTGGGCCTGAAAGGCAAGATCTGCCGCAACTGGACCCTCAACCCCCACCCGACCCTGATCCCGGCCATCGAAAGCGGCTGGGTGGAAAGCGTGCATTGCTTCGGCACCGAACTGGGCATGGAAAACTACATCGCCGCGCGGCCGGATGTGTTCTTCACCGGGCGCGACGGCTCGTTGCGCTCCAACCGGATGTTCTGCCAGCTGGCCGGGCAATACGCGGTGGACCTGTTTATCGGCGCCACCCTGCAGGTCGATGGCGATGGCCATTCCTCCACCGTGACCCGCGGCCGACTGGCCGGTTTCGGCGGTGCGCCGAACATGGGCCACGACCCGCGCGGCCGGCGCCACGGCACCCCGGCCTGGCTGGATATGCGCCAGGATCAGAGCGACGCGCCGGCGGCCATGCTCGAACGTGGCAAGAAGCTGGTGGTGCAGATGGTTGAGACCTTCCAGGAAGGCGGCAAACCCACCTTTGTCGAAACCCTCGACGCCGTGGAAGTGGCACGCAAGAGCGGCATGCCCCTGGCGCCGATCATGATCTACGGCGACGACGTCACCCACCTGCTGACCGAGGAGGGCATCGCCTACCTGTACAAGGCGCGTTCCCTGGAAGAGCGCCAGGCGATGATCGCGGCGGTGGCCGGGGTGACCGCCATCGGCCTGCGCCACAACCCGAAAGACACCGCGCGCATGCGCCGCGAAGGCCTGATCGCCCTGCCCGAAGACCTCGGCATCCGCCGCACCGACGCCAGCCGCGAGCTGCTGGCGGCAAAAAGCGTCGCCGATCTGGTGGAGTGGTCGGGTGGCCTGTACAACCCGCCCGCCAAGTTCAGGAGCTGGTAAATGCACGCCTTCAACCTGCAAAGCAAACCCCTGAGCCTGGCCGAGCGCCTGGCGGACCTGGCGGTGGACGCGCTGATCGACGAAGCCGACCTGTCGCCGAAACCGGCCCTGGTCGACCGTCGTGGTAACGGCGCCCACAGCGACCTGCACCTGGGCTTGATGCATGCCTCGGCCCTGTCGCTGTGGCCAGCCTTCAAGGAAATGGCCGAAGCCGCCAGCGAGTTCGGCACGGTCGGCCTGCCCCTGCGCGAAGCCCTGGGCTGCATTGGCCGTGAAGGCGAAGCGGCGATGCTCGCCACGACCAACGGGGTGAACACCCATCGTGGCGCGATCTGGGCCCTGGGCCTGTTGGTGGCCGCCGCCGCGCTGGAACCGCAAGCCAACACGGCAGGCGCCCTGTGCCTGCGGGCCGCGCGCCTGGCGCTGCTGGACGACCGTTACGCGCCGCGGCCCCTCAGCCACGGCGCGCAAGTGGCGCTGCGCTATGGCGTGCGTGGCGCTCGGGAAGAAGCCCAGTTGGGCTTTCCGGCTGTGCTGCAACGGGGCCTGCCGCAACTCGAACGCAGCCGGGCCCAGGGGCATGGCGAACAGAACGCCCGGCTCGATGCGCTGCTGGCGATCATGACCGGCCTGGCCGACACCTGCGTGCTCTATCGCGCTGGCGAGGCGGGCCTGCAGGCCATGCAACAGGGCGCCCAGGCGGTGCTCGACGCCGGCGGCAGCGCCAGCCTGGCCGGGCGTCGCCGCCTGCACGAACTGGACCAGTGCCTGCTGGCCTTGAATGCCTCGCCCGGTGGCGCCGCGGACTTGCTCGCGGCCTGCCTGCTGATCGACCGGATCGCCTCCGGCGCCGCCTTTATCCAGGGAGCAGTGTGATGGAAACCTTGTCTTTCGAATTTCCCGCCGGGCAACCCGCCCGGGGCCGGGCGCTGGTGGGCTGTGTCGGCTCCGGCGACCTGGAAGTGCTGCTCGAACCCGGGCAACCCGGCAAGCTGAGCATTCAGGTGCAGACCTCGGTCAACGGTAGCGCGTCGCGCTGGCAGCATCTGTTCGAGCGCATGTTCGACGGCCAGACGCCGCCGGCCCTGAGCATCGATATCCATGATTTTGGCGCCACCCCCGGCGTGGTGCGCTTGCGCCTGGAGCAGGGTTTCGAGGAGATCGGCCATGACTGACAGCGCCCGTTTGCTCAACAAACACAGCTTCGTCGAACTCGGCGCCCGGCAGCGGGCCAAGACCCTGCTCGACGCCGGCAGCTTTCGCGAATTGCTCGATCCGTTCCAGCGCGTCATGTCGCCGTGGCTGGCCCGCCAGGGCGTGGTGCCCCAGGCCGATGACGGTGTGGTGATCGCCAAGGGCCGCATCGACGGCCTGCCGGTGGTGATCGCCGCCATCGAAGGCGCGTTCCAGGGCGGCAGCCTCGGCGAGGTCGGTGGGGCGAAGATTGCCGGCGCCCTGGAGCTGGCGGCCGAAGACAACCGCAAGGGCATTCCTACCCGCGCCGTGTTGCTGCTGGAAACCGGCGGCGTGCGCCTGCAGGAAGCCAACCTTGGGCTGGCGGCGATTGCCGACATTCACGCGGCCATCGTCGATCTGCGCCAGTACCAGCCGGTGATAGGCATTGTGGCCGGCAGCGTCGGCTGTTTTGGCGGCATGTCGATTGCCGCCGGGCTGTGCAGCTACCTGCTGGTGACCCAGGAGGCGCGGCTGGGCCTCAACGGCCCGCAGGTGATCGAACAGGAAGCCGGCCTTGAGGAGTACGACTCCCGCGACCGGCCCTTTATCTGGAGCCTGACCGGCGGCGAGCAGCGTTTCGCCAGCGGCCTGGCGGACCGTTATGTGGCCGACGACGTGGCGCAGATCCGCCAACAGGTTGGCGAGTTGCTGGCCCAGGGGTTGCCCGACGAGCAGCGCAGCCGCCAGGCCGAGCTGTACCTGCAACGCCTGGCCCGGCTGGACGCCCACCCACAGATCGACCCGGCAACGGTTCGCCAGCTGTACCGAGGAGACCACTGATGAGTGCTTATTCCCTGCGGGGCCTGCATTGGTTCACGGCCCTGAGCGCGGGCGCTGCCCCGGTAGCGGGTTTGCCCGCCTCGTTGAAAGTGGCGGATGCCACGCTGGAGCAGCAGCCGGTGCGCTTTATCGCCGTGGTCGCCGACCCGGCCAACCCCTTCGTGCGCGCCCGCAACGGTGAGGTCGGCCTGCTGGAAGGCTGGGGCCTGGCCAAGGCGGTGGACGAGGCGATCGAGGCCGACCGCGAGCAGAGCATCAAGCGTGCGCTGATCGCCATAGTCGATGTGCCGAGCCAGGCCTATGGGCGTCGCGAAGAAGCTTTAGGCATTCATCAGGCCCTGGCCGCGGCCGCCGACAGTTATGCCCGGGCCCGGCTGGCCGGGCATCCGGTGATCGGCCTGCTGGTGGGCAAGGCCATGTCCGGGGCCTTCCTGGCCCACGGTTACCAGGCCAACCGCCTGATCGCCCTGCGCGATCCGGGGGTGATGGTGCACGCCATGGGCAAGGTGTCGGCGGCGCGGGTCACCCTGCGCAGCGTCGAGGAACTGGAAACCCTGGCCGCCAGCGTGCCGCCCATGGCCTATGACATCGACAGCTATGCCAGCCTCGGCCTGCTCTGGGAGACCCTCTCGGTCAGTCAGATCGAACAACCGACCGCTGACGATCTGGCCCAGGTGCGGCAGTGCCTGAGCCAGGCGATTGCCGATGTGCGTACCCATGGCCGCGATCTGTCGGGCCGCCTGGGGGCCAGCAATCGCGGCGCTTCCAGCCGGGTCCGCCAGCTGTTGCGCGAGCAGTGGTGAGCGCCATGACCAGCGCCTTGCTGCCCCATGACCTGCTGTGGGGCTTGACCCCGCAACAGTTGCCCGCCGATGCCCCGGCCTGGGCGGTGACGGCCATGGCTGCCGGGCAACCGGTGGTGGTGCGTCGAGCGGTGGCCGCGGCCGGGCAAGTGGCGGTGGGCGTGCGTGGGCGGCTGCGCGAGCAGCGCTACGGGACGCTGATGGCGGTGGCGGCCATCGAGCGCCGGGTGCGCCCGGAAGAGCTGCGTTATGTCGAGTCGGAGCGGGCCTGGCCAGCGCTCCAGGCACTGGCCCGGTTGCGTGAACCTTTGGATGCCCTTGGCCTCGCCTGGGGTGTCAGCGGCAGCGCCGGTTTTGAACTGGCCAGCGGCGTGCCGGCGTTGCATCGGCAGAGCGACCTGGACCTGATCCTGCGCACTGCGCAGCCCATGGACCGGGCCCAGGCCCGCGCGTTGTTGGCTCTGCTCGACGCCGCCGTTTGCCCGGTGGACCTGCAATTGCAGACGCCCAACGGCGCCGTGGCTCTGCGCGAGTGGGCCGGGACTTCGGCGCGGGTGCTGCTGAAAAGCGCCAGTGGCGCGCGTCTGGTCAGCGATCCGTGGCAGGCCCTGGAGCAGGTGGCGTGAGCAGCCTACTGGTGTTTCCAGGCCAGGGCGCGCAGCAGCCGGGAATGTTGCATCGCCTGCCGCCCAGCGCCCTGGCGGACGCCTGCCTGCGACAGGCCAGCGAAGTCCTGGGCGAGGATGCCCTGGCCCTGGATTCGCCCCAGGCCCTGGCGAGTACCCGGGCGGTGCAGCTGTGCCTGCTGATCGCCGGCGTGGCCAATGCCCGGGTGCTGCTGGAAAATGGACCGGGCGCGGATTACGTGGCGGGCCTGTCGATTGGCGCCTATCCCGCCGCGGTGGTGGCCGGGGCCCTGGATTTTGGCGATGCGCTGCGTCTGGTCAGCCTGCGCGGCGAGCTGATGCAGCAGGCCTATCCACAGGGTTATGGCATGACCGCGATCATCGGCCTGGAGCTGGCGACGGTGGAGGCCTTGCTGGCCCGGGTGCACAGCCCGGACAACCCGGTGTACCTGGCCAATATCAATGCCGATAGCCAGGTGGTGATCGCCGGCAGCGATGCCGCCATGGCCCAGGTCGCCGAGCTGGCCCGGAGTTGCGGTGTCGGGGTGGCCAAGCGCCTGGCGGTCAGCGTGCCGTCCCATTGCCCGCTGCTGGAGCAGCCGGCCCAGGTCCTGGCCGTGGCCTTCTCCAGGGTGACGCTGCAGCCGCCGCGCCTGGGTTACCTGAGCGGCAGCCGCGCGCGGCCGCTGCGCACGCCAGAGCAGTTGCGCGACGACCTGGCCTTCAACATGTGCCGGGTGGTGGATTGGCGCGGCACCGTGCAAAGCGCCTACGAGCGCGGCGTGCGGCTACAGATCGAACTGCCGCCCGGTGCGGTGTTGACCGCTCTGGCGCGCCGGGTGTTCGAGCAAGGCACCGTGATTGCCTGTGACGGTGCCCGGCTCGACACCCTGCAAGCGCTGTTGCGTGAGGAGGGAAGCCGCCAACCCTAGACACCGACTCAAGCTGGCGAAGCACAAGAACAACAACTTCGACGATGCACTTTGAGGACTACAACAATGATTATTTACGGTGTGGCGCTGCTGGCGATCTGTACGCTGGCAGGGGTGATTATCGGTGACATGCTCGGCGTCCTGCTGGGGGTGAAATCCAACGTCGGCGGGGTGGGCATCGCCATGATCCTGCTGATTTGCGCGCGGCTGTGGATGCACAGGCACGGTGGCATGACCAAGGACTGCGAGATGGGCGTCGGCTTCTGGGGCGCCATGTACATCCCGGTGGTGGTGGCCATGGCCGCGCAACAGAACGTGGTGACCGCCCTGCACGGCGGCCCGGTGGCGGTACTGGCGGCCATCGGTTCGGTGCTGCTCTGTGGTGGCACCATCGCCCTGATCAGCCGCACCAACAAAGGCGAACCGTTGCCGGACGAACCGGACAGTGTCGCCCCTGGCGCCGCTGCGGCAGGGGGACGCTGATATGTGGGATCTGATCGAGAAAGGCCTGGAACACAACGGCCTGGTCACCGCCTTCGCCTTCGTCGGCGTGATCATGTGGGTCTCGGTGCTGCTGTCCAAGCGCCTGACGTTCGGCCGGGTACACGGTTCGGCCATCGCCATCGTCATCGGCCTTGTGCTGGCCTGGGTCGGCGGCACCATCACCGGTGGGCAAAAGGGCCTGGCGGACCTGGCGCTGTTTTCCGGCATCGGCCTGATGGGCGGCGCCATGCTGCGGGACTTCGCGATTGTCGCCACGGCCTTCGAAGTGCAGGCCACCGAGGCGCGCAAGGCCGGGATGATCGGCGCCATCGCGCTGTTTCTCGGCACGGTGCTGCCGTTCATTGTCGGCGCGAGCATCGCCTGGGCCTTCGGCTATCGCGATGCGGTGAGCATGACCACCATCGGCGCCGGCGCGGTGACCTACATTGTCGGCCCGGTGACCGGGGCGGCGATCGGCGCCAGTTCCGATGTGGTGGCGCTGTCCATCGCCACGGGGCTGATCAAGGCGATCCTGGTGATGGTCGGCACGCCCATGGCGGCGCGCTGGATGGGCCTGGACAACCCGCGTTCGGCGATGGTCTTCGGTGGCCTGGCCGGCACCGTCAGCGGGGTGACCGCGGGCCTGGCGGCGACCGACCGGCGCCTGGTGCCCTACGGCGCGCTGACCGCGACCTTCCATACCGGGCTGGGTTGCCTGCTCGGGCCTTCGTTGCTGTTCTTCATCGTGCGCGGGTTGGTGGGGTAGGGCGGCTGGCCTCATCGCGAGCAAGCTCGCTCCTACAGGTACGGTGTGATCCCCTGTAGGAGCGAGCTTGCTCGCGATAGCGTTCTTGTAAACACCGTGCGTTATGTGTCCTGCCGGTTGGCATACATCCGGCACTCCGCCAGCAGCGCCAGCAGGTTCGGGTCGCGCTCCTTGGCCTTGAGGAATACCACGCCGATATGCTGTTGCAGCCGGTAGCGCGCCTGCAGCGGAATCAGTTTCACGCGGTTTTCGTACACCGCGGCAATCCTTCCCGGCAGCAGGGCATAGCCCACCCCCGAGCTGACCATGCTCAGCAGGGTGAAGATGTCGTTGACCTGCATCGCCACCTTCGGCTCGAACCCCGCCTGCTTGAACACCCGCACGCCGTCCTGATGGGTGGCAAAGCCCTGGGTCAGGGTGATGAAGGTCGCGTCGCGCACATCGCTGAGGTCGACTTCCGCCTGCTGGGCGAACGGCGAATCGGCCGGCGTGGCGAGGAAGATGTCGTCGGAAAACAGCGGGATCTGCTCGCAGTCCGGGTCACTGACGCTGTCGTCCAGCGATACCAGGATCGCGTCGACTTCCATGTTCTTCAGCTTGTACAACAGGTCGATGTTGGAACCGAGGATCAGGTCGATATTCAGCTCGCTGCGGCGCAGTTTCAGGCCCATGATCAGCTGCGGCACGGTCTTCACCGTCAATGAATACAGGGAGCCGAGCTTGAAGCGCTCCGCCGAGAACCCGGCGGCTTCGCGGGTCAGGCGCACGCTTTCGAGCACGTCCTGGATCAGCTTCTGTGCCCGTTCTTCGAGGACGAAGGCGCTCTCCAGCGGCGTCAGGTTGCGTCCTTCATGCTTGAACAGCGGGCAGCGCAGGGCGCTTTCCAGGGAGTGAATGGCCCGGTGCACGCTGACATTGCTGGTCTGCAACTCGGCGGCGGCACGCGCCAGGTTGCCGGTGCGCATGAACGCCAGAAACACTTCGAGCTTTTTCAGGGTCAACTCTTCATCGATCAGCATGATGGGCGCTCTTATTCGAATGCTCCGATTGTGCCTGCCGGGTCATGACTTGGCTGGAGGTTTTTTCGTCCATAGCTTTATTCGCAAACATTGCGCTTTCAGGCTGCAGGCCTGAGCCTTGCGCAGATTTTCCGCCTTGGGAGGTGAGTGGCACATGTATCACGGGGAAAGACTCAACGCCTGGACGCATCTGGTGGGAGCGATTGCGGCACTGGTCGGGGGGATCTGGCTGCTGGTGTTGGCCTGCCTCGACGGCAGTCCGTGGAAAATTGTCAGCGTGGCGATCTACGGCTTCACCTTGCTGGTGCTGTACAGCGCCTCGACGGTGTACCACAGCGTGCGCGGGCGGGCGAAAAGCATCATGCAGAAGGTCGATCACTTCTCGATCTACCTGCTGATCGCCGGCAGCTATACGCCGTTCTGCCTGGTGACCCTGCGCGGGCCCTGGGGCTGGACGCTGTTCGGGATCGTCTGGGGGCTGGCGCTGATCGGCATCCTGCAGGAGATCAAGCCGCGCTCCGAGGCGCGCATCCTGTCCATCGTGATCTACGCGGTGATGGGCTGGATCGTGCTGGTGGCGGTCAAGCCGCTGCTGGCGGCCCTGGGCCCCGCCGGCTTTGCCTGGCTGGCCTCGGGCGGGGTGCTCTACACCGTCGGCATCATCTTCTTCGTCCTCGACAGCCGTTTGCGCCACGCCCACGGGATCTGGCACCTGTTCGTGATCGCCGGCAGTTTGCTGCACTTTGTGGCGATCTTTTTCTACGTGTTGTGACGGGCGACCGCGTTATCGTTCATCGCGAGCAAGCTCGCTCCTACAGGTACGAGGTGCTTCTGTAGGAGCAGCCGGTAGACGCTCGATTGCTCGCGACAAGGCCCGGCAGGGCCGCCTCAATCCCCGGTCATCAACCGATCCAGCTGTTCCTGCGCCCGGCCGCCGAAGATCTCCAGCAGGCTGCTCAAGGTGTGGGGCAGGGCCTCCGCCGCGCGGGTCACGGCATACAGGGTGATCGGCAGCGCCGGGGTCAGCGGGCGAATCGCGGTGCTGGCGGGGGAGGCGCCTAGGGCGGTGAAGGGGTCGATCACCGCCAGCCCGGCCCCGGATTCGACCATGGCCCGGGCCAGGGAGTAGGTCTGCACGGCAATGCTGACCCGGGGCGCCGGCTCCACGGCTTTCAGGTAACCGTCGAGTTTCGCCGCCAGCGGGTCGGCGCTGGACAGGCCGATCAAGGGCGCCCCCGCCAATTCCATCAACGGCAGCGGCGTGCCCCTGGCCGCCTGGGGCCAGTAATCCAGCGGCGCCAGCGCCACCAGCACCCCACTGGCCAGGGCCTGGGCGGTCAGCCCCGGATGATCCGGGCGCTGCAGGGTCAGGGCTACATCGATCTCGCGCATCAGCAGGTTCTGTACCAGCTCGCGGCTGTGGGCGCTGGACAGCTCGCAGACGATGTCCGGGTAGCGCCGGGTCCACTGGTTGATGGCCGGCGGCAGCAAGGACAGGGCCAGCGCCGGCGTGGCGCCGATCCGCAGGCTGTGGCCCGGCTCGCGGCGCAGGCTCTGGGCCAGGCGTCGCACCCCTTGCAGGCTTTCGCTGACCTTGTCGACTTCGCGCTCCAGCTCCAGGGCTTCCGGGGTGGCCTGCAACTTGCCCTTGACCCGCAGGAACAGCGGGAACCCCAACTGCTGCTCGGCGTGCTGCAAGACCTTGGTCACCGCCGGCTGGGAGACGTGCAGCAGTTGCGCCGCGCCGCTGATCGAGCCGGTCTGGCGGATGGCCTGGAAAATCTCGATATGGCGCAGTCGCATGATGATTCCATAACCTTTGTTTATGGGTGGTCCATCTTTATTCATTGTCCCGGGCCTGTCACCTGGTCCTAACCTGAAGCCCGCTCAACAAGGTTTAAGGACTGACATGGCACAGCGGGTTTGCATCATCGGCGGCGGGGTCATTGGCCTGGCCAGCGCCTACGCCCTGGTTCGCGAGGGGTTCGACGTCAGCCTGGTGGAGGCGCGCGAATCCTTCGCCAGCCAGACCAGCTTCGCCAACGGCGGCCAACTGTCGTACCGCTACGTGGCGCCGCTGGCCGATGCCGGCGTGCCCTGGCAGGCGCTGGGCTGGATGCTGCGGGGCGATTCGCCGCTGAAGCTGCGCCCGCGCCTGGACCCGGCGCAGTGGCGCTGGATGGCCGGGTTCCTGGCGGCCTGCCGCGGCTCGGTCAACCGGCGCAACGGTGCCCACCTGCTGCGCCTGGCGCTGCTGAGCCAGGCCACCTTGCAGCGCTGGCGCGAGGAGGATCGGCTCGAGGGTTTTCACTGGCGGCGTAACGGCAAGCTGGTGACTTTCCGCGAAACCGCCAGTTTCGAGCATGCCCGCCATGGACTGGCCGATCCGCGCCAGCAACAGGTGTTGTCCGCTGGCGAATGCGCACAACTGGAGCCGACCCTCGGCGGCGTGCCCTTTGTCGGCGGCATCTTCACCCCGGACGAAGAGGTGGCCGACTGTCACGCCTTCTGCCAGCAACTGGTGGCGCGGCTGCAGGCTTCCGGTCGCTGCCAGCTGCTGACGGGGCGCCAGGTCACCGGTATTCGTCAGGCGGGCGGCCAGGTGCAGGCCATCGAGCTGGGCGCCGAGGTGCTGGCGGTGGACCAACTGATACTCGCCGCCGGCCATCGCAGTGGCGAGCTGGCGCTGCCCGGGCTGAAGCTGCCGCTGTATCCACTCAAGGGCTACAGCCTCAGCGTGCCGATCGGCTCGGGGCACCGGGCGCCGGAGATCAGCATCACCGACTACAACCGCAAGATCGTCTACGCGCGGATCGGCCAGCAGCTGCGGGTAGCGGCGATGGTCGATATCGTCGGTTTCGACCCGTCCCTGGACCCCAAGCGCCTGGCCCTGATGCAGCGCCAGGCCCGGGAAACCTTCGCCAACGCCGGCGACTACGATGCCGCCATCGAGTGGGCCGGCATGCGCCCGGCGACCCCCAGCGGCGTACCGCTGATTGGCGCCACCGGCTACCGCAACCTGTGGCTCAACCTCGGCCACGGCGCCCTGGGGTTCACCCTGGCCTGTGGCAGCGGGCGGCTGTTGGCCGAGCTGATCGGCCAGCGCCGTCCTTCCATCGACATGCAGGGCCTCGCGCCCCATGCCGCCTGATTTCTTCCGCGTACAAGGAGTTGTCCCATGACCATCCAGCGTCTCCACAGCAATGACCGCCTCAGCGCTGTCGTGAGCTTTGCCGATCTGCTGTTCCTGTCTGGCCAGGTGCCGGGCCCGGCCACCGATGTCGCCGGCCAGACCCGTGAAGTGCTGGCGAAGATCGACGCCTTGCTGGCCGAGGCCGGCAGCGACAAGGATCATCTGCTTAGTGCGACCCTCTACCTGAAAGACATCCAGCAGGACTTTGCCGCGATGAACGAGGTCTGGTCGGCCTGGCTGTCCCCGGGCCAGGCGCCAAGCCGCACCACCGTGCAGGCCGCGCTGGCGCGTCCGGAAATCCTGGTGGAAATCACTGTCATCGCGGTTCGCCGCTAACGCCTTCACCCACAACGGAGAATAACAATGCAAAAAATCACGTTGCTCGGCTGCACCCTGGGCCTGTTGCTCGGCTCCCCGCTGTACGCCAGCGAGGCGCCGCTGACTGGCACCCTGGGCAAGATCGCCAATGCCGGCAGTATTACCCTGGGTTATCGCGATGCGTCGGTGCCGTTTTCCTACGTGGGTGACAACAGCGGCAAACCCATGGGCTACTCGGTGGACCTGGCGAGCAAGGTCGTTGAGCGCATCCGCGACAAGCTTGCGCTGCCGCAACTGGCGGTGAAGTACAACCTGGTGACGTCGCAGACGCGCATTCCGCTGGTGCAGAACGGCACCGTGGACCTGGAATGCGGCTCCACCGGAGTGACCGCCGAACGGCAGAAGCAGGTGGCGTTCTCCTATGGCTTTATCTACGTCAAAGGCCAGTTGCTGACCGCCAGGGACAGCGGGATCAAGCGTTTCGCCGACCTGCGCGGCAAGAACGTGGTGACCACCGCCGGCACCACCAACGAGCGCTTCCTCAAGAGCTATAACGTCGAGCACAAGATCGACATGTTCGTGATCAGCGCCAAAGACCACGGCGAAGCCTTCCAGATGCTGCAATCGGGTCGCGCCGCGGCGTTCTACATGGACGACGCACTGCTCTACGGCGAACGGGCCAAGGCCCGCGATCCGCACAACTGGGTGGTGGTCGGTGAGGAGCAGTCGCGGGAAATCTACAGCTGCATGGTGCGCAAGGACGATCCGCAGTTCCTGGAACTGGTGAACAGCACCCTGGCGGACCTGTATCGCTCAGGGGAGATCAACGGAATCTACCAGCGCTGGTTCGAACAACCGATTCCACCCAAGGGCCTGAACCTGGAATTTCCGATGACCAGCGAGTTGAAGGCCATCATCGCCAAGCCAGTGAGCGATCCGGTGGAGTGATCGGCCCCTCCGTAGGAGCGAGCTTGCTCGCGATTGGATCGTCCGGACGTGGAAATTACGTTGGCTGAGTCCGTTTTTCGCGAGCAAGCTCGCTCCTACAGAAGGGGTTAGAAGTCGCCCCAGAGTTGCTGCGCCACGGCCAGCGCTACCACCGGCGCGGTTTCGGTGCGCAGCACCCGCGGCCCAAGGCGCGCCGGCAGGAAGCCCGCGTCCTGGGCCTGGTCCACTTCGGTGTCGGACAGACCGCCTTCCGGGCCGATCAGGAATGCCAGGGTCGCCGGTTTGGCGTGGCTCACCAGCGGCTCGGCCACCGGGTGCAGCACCAGCTTGAGGTCGGCCTGGGTCTGCTTGATCCAGTCGGCCAGCAGCACTGGCGGATGAATCACCGGCACCCGCGAGCGCCCGCATTGTTCGCAGGCGCTGACAGCCACCTGGCGCCAGTGGGCCAGGCGCTTGTCGGCGCGTTCGTCCTTGAGCCGTACTTCGCAGCGCTCGCTGAAGATCGGGGTGATTTCATTCACTCCCAACTCGGTAGCTTTCTGAATCGCCCAGTCCATGCGCTCGCCCCGGGACAGGCCCTGGCCGAGGTGGATCTGCAGCGGCGACTCGACCTGCCCGGCGAAGCTTTCATCGAGCCGGACCACCACGCGTTTCTTGCCGACTTCCAGCAGGGTGCCGCGAAATTCGTTGCCCGAACCGTCGAACAGCTGCAGCGCGTCGCCCTCGGCCATGCGCAGCACGCGCCCGATGTAGTGGGCCTGGGCTTCCGGCAGTTCGTGCTCGCCGAGGCTCAGGGGGGCGTCGATAAAGAAGCGGGACAGTCTCATGGTGGTTCTCTGGGGAAAATTCTGGATCGGTGTCAGTCAGTCGGAGCTTTTCGCGAGCAAGCTCGCTCCTACGGAGGGCGGGCTTGCTCGCGCGGTTATCAGCCCGGATCGCGGAAGCCTGGGTGGAAGTCCTTGGGCACCGCCACGCTGACCTTGTCGCTGGTGGCGATATCGATGCCTTCGCTGGCCACCTCGGCGAGGAAGTCGATCTGCTCCGGGGTGATCACGTAGGGCGGCAGGAAATACACCACGCTGCCCAGCGGACGCAGCAGGGCGCCACGCTCCAGGGCGTGCTGGAAGACTTTCAGGCCACGGCGTTCCTGCCACGGGTAGGCGGTCTTGCTGGCCTTGTCCTGGACCATCTCGATGGCCAGCACCATGCCTGTCTGGCGTACTTCCGCGACGTGCGGGTGGTCCGCCAGGTGCGCGGTCGAGATGGCCATGCGCTGGGCCAGCGCCCGGTTGTTCGCGATGACGTTGTCCTGCTCGAAGATATCCAGGGTCGCCAGCGCCGCCGCACAGGCCAGCGGGTTGCCGGTATAGCTGTGGGAGTGGAGGAAGGCGCGCAGGGTCGGGTAGTCGTCGTAGAAGGCGCTGTAGACCTCGTCGGTGGTCAGGCATGCGGCCAGCGGCAGGTAGCCGCCGGTCAGGGCCTTGGACAGGCAGAGGAAGTCCGGGCGGATGCCGGCCTGTTCGCAGGCGAACATCGTGCCGGTGCGGCCGAAGCCGACGGCGATTTCATCGTGGATCAGGTGCACGCCGTAGCGGTCGCAGGCCTCGCGTAGCAGCTTGAGGTACACCGGGTGATACATGCGCATGCCGCCGGCGCCCTGGATCAGCGGCTCGACTATCACCGCGGCGAGGGTGGCGTGGTGTTCCGCCAGGGTCTGCTCCATGGCCGCGAACACGTTGCGCGAGTGTTCTTCCCAGCTCATGCCTTCGGGGCGCAGGTAGCAGTCCGGGCTCGGCACCTTGAGGGTGTCCAGCAGCAGGGCTTTGTAGGTCTCGGTGAACAGCGGCACATCGCCCACCGACATCGCGGCGATGGTTTCGCCGTGGTAGCTGTTGGTCAGGGTGACGAAGCGCTTCTTGTCCTTCTGGCCGCGGTTGAACCAGTAGTGGAAGCTCATCTTCATCGCCACTTCGATGCACGACGAGCCGTTGTCGGCATAGAAGCAGCGGGTCAGGCCTTCGGGGGTCATTTTCACCAGGCGCTCGGACAGCTCGATCACCGGCTGATGGCTGAAGCCGGCGAGGATCACGTGCTCCAGCTGATCGACCTGATCCTTGATGCGCTGGTTGATGCGCGGGTTGGCGTGGCCGAACACATTGACCCACCAGGAGCTGACCGCGTCGAGGTAGCGCTTGCCTTCGAAGTCCTCCAGCCACACGCCTTCGCCGCGCTTGATCGGGATCAGCGGCAGCTGCTCGTGGTCTTTCATCTGGGTGCAGGGATGCCATAACACCGCGAGATCGCGTTGCATCCACTGGTTGTTGAGGCCCATGTTCAGTCTCCTGGAGGCGGCTCTAAGTACGCGAGCAAACAATCGCGCAAGCCTATGCAATGCCAGGCCGTGTCACAACCCATTGCATGCCTGGAAGGGCGAATTGATCGCGGCCGCAGGACGGTCTGTCACGTTTTCCCCACGTAGACCTTAATGCCTGGTTAATTTAGTGTTCGTAGGATCAACATCGTATTTCTCGATATTTCAAAGCGAAAATTTCCGCTTTAATTCGATAGTTAAATCGATAGTCTTGGGCAGCAGTTCTTACAGGATTTAAGTGATGCAGCTACGTAACTCTTCTTCCCGCTATGGCTGGGTAAGCATTTTCCTGCACTGGAGTGTGGCGCTGGCAGTCTTTGGATTGTTCGCCCTGGGCCTGTGGATGGTCGGCCTGGATTACTACAGTGCCTGGCGCAAAGATGCGCCGGACCTGCACAAAAGCATTGGCTTGACGCTGTTCGCGGTCATGCTGCTGCGGGTGCTGTGGCGCTTTGTCAGCCCGCCGCCACCGGCACCGGCCAACCACGGTCGCCTGACGCGCCTGGGCGCCACCTTCGGCCATGCCTTCCTGTATCTCAGTCTGTTCGCTGTGATGATTGCCGGTTACCTGATTTCCACCGCAGACGGTGTCGGGATCCCGGTGTTTGGCCTGTTTGAAATTCCCGCCCTGGTTTCCGGACTGCCGGACCAGGCGGATGTGGCCGGCGAGGTGCATCTGTACCTGGCCTGGGCCCTGGTGATCTTTGCCGGAGTGCATGCTCTGGCCGCCTTGAAACACCACTTTATCGATCGTGATGCGACCCTGGCTCGTATGCTGGGACGCAAAGCCTGATGCTCAACCTCGACTCAAAAGGAATAGAAAGCATGTTGAAAAAGACTCTCGCCGCTCTGACAATCGGTTCTGCTCTGTTGTCTGCCGGTCAGGCGATGGCCGCTGATTACGTGATCGACAAGGAAGGCCAGCACGCCTTCGTCGACTTCAAGATCAGCCACCTGGGCTACAGCTTCATCACCGGTACCTTCAAGGACCTGGACGGCAAGTTCAGCTTCGACGCGGCCAAGCCTGAAGACGCCAAGATCGAAGTCAATGTGCGCACCGCCAGCGTGTTCACCAACCACGCCGAGCGCGACAAGCACATCGCCAGCAAAGACTTCCTGGACGTGGGCAAGTTCGCTGACGCCAAGTTCGTCTCCACCAGCGTCAAGCCAACCGGCAAGAACGCCGATGGCAAGCAGACTGCCGACGTGACCGGCAACCTGACCCTGCACGGTGTGACCAAGCCGGTCGTGGTCAAGGCGACCTTCCTGGGTGAAGGCAAGGACCCATGGGGCGGCTACCGTGCCGGCTTCGAAGGCACCACCAGCATCAATCGCCAGGATTTCGGCAAGATGATGGACCTGGGCCCGGCCTCCAACAATGTCGACCTGTACATCACCTTCGAAGGTGTGAAAGCGAAGTAATGCTTCGTCTGTAGCCGCTGCCGAGCCCGCGAGGCTGCGACAAGGTCCGCAGGACCTTCATGGCCCTTGAGGCCGGCGACCGGTTCCCGGTCGATCGCAGCCTCGGCAGCGGCTACAGAGGCCATAAAAAAACGCCCCTGATCGCAAGATCAGGGGCGTTTTTTATTGCCGCGGGTAACTCAGCGATTGCGGGTCAGCAAGGCTGGTTTCTCGCCACGTGGACGGCTTGGCAGTTGATCGAGCTGCTCGGGTGTCGGGAAGCGGTCGGCTTTCGATTCCTTGTGCATGATCTTCGGCTGGTTGCCACGCGGGTTCTGTACCGCCGGTTCCTGACGCGCCTGGTCGTCACGGGCCGGACGACGATTGCGCGACTCTTCGCGACGGGCCTGGCCGTCACGTGGAGCACCGCTGCGTGGGCCGTTGCGCTTGGCAGGTGGAGTGCCGGTGCTGGCGCCGTTGCTGTTGCGCGGACCGCCGGAGCGACCCTGGCCGCCACTGCGCGGCGCATTGCTGTTGGCTGCTGCGCCCTGGCCTGGCGCGCCTGGACGGCGGCCGCGGCTCTGGTTGTTCTTGTTCTGGTACGGGCTGACGTAGTCGGCGCGGTTGCCGAAGTTGTCCACGTCGTCGTCCAGGAACTCATCCGGGGCGCGGTCGGCGCGTGGCGTCGGCTGGCGCTGTTCGCGGGCCGGGGTGCCTTCGCGAGGCTTCTGCTCACGGGCTGGACGGTCGCCGCGAGCGGCCGGTTTTTCCTTGCCCTTGTCCTTGCCTTTGTCTTTGCGGCCGCCGCCACCACCACCGCCGCCGTTCGGACCGTCGCCACGCGGGCCACGGGAATTGCGCGGGTTACGCACGTCCGGACGCTCGCGCACTTCCGGTTTCTCGGCTTCCACGGCGCTGGCATCGAAGCCCATCAGATCGCCGTCGGGGATCTTCTGCTTGGTCATGCGCTCGATGCTCTTGAGCAGCTTCTCTTCGTCCGGCGCGACCAGCGAGATCGCTTCGCCCGAACGACCGGCACGACCGGTACGGCCAATGCGGTGCACGTAGTCTTCGTCGACGTTCGGCAGTTCGAAGTTGACCACGTGTGGCAGTTGGTCGATGTCCAGGCCGCGGGCGGCGATGTCGGTGGCGACCAGGATCCGCACTTCACCGGCCTTGAAGTCGGCCAGGGCCTTGGTGCGGGCGTTCTGGCTCTTGTTGCCGTGGATGGCGACGGCGGTCAGGCCGTGCTTGTCCAGGTACTCGGCCAGGCGGTTGGCGCCGTGCTTGGTACGGGTGAAGAC
The DNA here is from genome assembly GCF_017349615.1 of Pseudomonas sp. GW531-T4. Lineage (NCBI taxonomy): Bacteria > Pseudomonadati > Pseudomonadota > Gammaproteobacteria > Pseudomonadales > Pseudomonadaceae > Pseudomonas > Pseudomonas sp. GW531-T4. The sequence goes on along the minus strand of NZ_JACMZT010000029.1, from coordinate 14,535 downwards.
CAGTACCTGTTCCCAGGCGCCAGCGGTGATCAGGTGGGCCAGCAAGGCACGCTTGTGGCTGGCGGCCAGGCGGAACACCCGTTGCTCGATACGCTCGACCGTGGTGTTCGGCGGCGTGACTTCGATGCGCTCGGGGTTGTGCAGCAGCTTGCCGGCCAGGTCCGTGATGTCCTTGGAGAAGGTCGCGGAGAACAGCAGGTTCTGGCGCTTGGCGGGCAGGCGTGCGAGGACTTTCTTCACGTCATGGACGAAGCCCATGTCGAGCATGCGGTCGGCTTCGTCGAGCACGAGGATTTCCACGTGGGACAGGTCGACGCTGCCCTGGCCGGCCAGGTCGAGCAGGCGGCCGGGGCAGGCCACCAGCACGTCGACGCCGCGGGCCATGGCCTGAACCTGTGGGTTCATGCCGACGCCGCCGAAGATGCAGGCACTGACGAACTTCAGGTCGCGGGCATAGACCTTGAAGCTCTCGTGCACTTGCGCGGCCAGTTCGCGGGTTGGGGTCAGGACCAGGACGCGCGGTTGGCGCGGGCCGTGACGCTGGGATTTGTCCGGGTGACCGTTGGGAAACAACCGTTCCAGGATCGGAAGGGCGAAACCGCCGGTTTTACCAGTACCTGTCTGTGCCGCGACCATCAGGTCGCGACCTTGCAACACGGCGGGAATGGCCCGCTGTTGCACCGGAGTAGGCTGGGTGTAGCCGGCGGCTTCGATGGCGCCGACTAAAGCCTCGGAGAGACCGAGGGAAGCAAAGGACATGAGTAATCCTGTTTTAGTGAGGGCTTGGCCCAGAGGGATAGTCTTGCCTGGCGCGAATGGCGTTTAAGAGGACGCAATCCCGTCCGGTCCTGCTGGCTCCTGAAGGCTCATCGGCGAGGGCTCGCGCGGGCCTTGTGGCTGCGCTGTAGCGGTATCGAGAGGCCTTGAACAGGGTCGAGCGTCCGGGCGTGAGCCTGGCGGGAAGGCCGGAGTATAACAGAGCAATCAGCGTGCGCTGCGTTCCTGCTGCTCAACGGTTTTCAGCGGGGCGCCGGGCGGCATTGCGCTTGAGTCGGCCATGGCCGGCGCCGTGCCATAGCGTGCGCTCAGTTCGGCGTAGGCCGGCTCGCGTTTGAAGCGCTTGAGTTCGGCGCCGAAACGCTGCACCAGCAAGTCCATGCCGGCATTGCGTCGTACCGCCAGAAACTGGCTCTGGCGGCTGATGACCACCGGGTTCTCGGTGATCTGCTGGCGAATATCCAGTTGGTCGAGCAGATGCTGGCCGACCCGCCGATCGGTGATCAGCAGGTCGATGCGGCCGCGCAGCAGCTTGCCGAAGTTGGCTTCGTGGGTCGGCGCCGGCTCGTGCTTGAACAGCGTGGATTCCCTGAAGTCCTGGCTGTACAGGTAGCCGGGGGAAGTGCCCACGGTCAGGCCGCGCAAGTCTTCCAGGGTGCGGAACGGAAAGGGCCGGGCATTGGCATAGAACATCACGAACTCGACGTCCGACAGCGGCTCGCTGGGGTAGAGCAGGCTGCTTTCGCGTTCGTTGCTGTGAAAGATGTCCAGGGCACCGTCGGCCTGTCCCTGTTCGAGCATGGCCAGGCAACGTTTCCAGGGCAGGAACTGCCATTCGACTTCGATCCCCAGGCGCTGGAAGACGATGGCCGTGGTTTCGTAATCCAGCCCCTGGGCCTTGCCCTGTTCCTCATAGACATAAGGGGCCCAGGGCTCGGTGACAATGCGCAGCTTCTCGCCATGGGCGGTGAGGCTCAGGCAAGCACAGATAAAGGCTGTCAGCAGCTGGGCGATGAGGGGCATCGCTGGAGATTACGACGAGAGGTCGCCCAATACCAGAGGCTGTCTAGCTCAAGCCTCAGTCAGCCTTTGTCTCGATCAGATGCAGGTAGATGGCCTTGCGTCGCTGGCCCAGTACCAGGCGAATCACCGGGTGGTTGAACCAGCGCTCGAGTTGATGGCTGTTGAGCGGCTTTTTCAGGCGGCCTTCGGCGTTTTCCCGGGCTTTCTCCCACCAGACCGGGGCGCAGGCCTGGTCGAATTCGTTGGTGTGGCGGTAGCAGCCGTAGAGGATTTCGCGCATGAACTGCCGCTGGTGCCCGGGCAGGGCCAGGGTCACGATCTTGTAGGCCAGGCGTTGCAACGCCGGTGGGCGTGGCAGGGTCGCGGTGACCAGGCGGGTTTCGTCCAGGGCGACGCTGCTGGTGGGTGCTGCGCCGTGCTTGTCCAGCCAGGCCTTGATCTTGGCGCGAAACAGCTGCTTGCGGCTCCAGTAGTGGTGGATCAGGTCGGGGCATTCGCGAACCTGCTTGGTGCGATAGGCCGCCACCGACAGGCAGAACTCTTCGAGGGTGTAGGCGCCGTTGGCCAGCGGGTACAGCTCGTCCATCAGGGCGATGGAGCGCTCCAGCACATCGGCGTCGGCGCGGTGCAGGCCGATCACGCCGGAGTTCAGCAGCGGCATCTGGTCGTCGGCGAGTTTGCGTTCCTGCAGCAAGCCGGCCAGGGACTGGTAGAGGCCGGACTCCTTGTTGGCGCCGTAGCACATGCCGAAGGCGTTACACAGCAGGGTGCCGGGCTGGATGCGGCGAAACAGCTCCAGCGGCGAGCAGTGGAAAAAGGTATCGGTGTCGATCAGCAGCGCCAGTTCGGACTCTTGCAGCACCTGCTGCATCACCACGTGCTTGGCGCGAAAGTGGTAGCCGTGTGGGGCGATCCAGGCCTGGCGGGTGTTTTCGTCCAAGGGGCGCACGCGCACAGGCAGGTCGCGGTAAGGCGCGGCATTGTCGGTGAAGACCTGGATGTCGAGGGCTTCGCCCGGCGTTTCGCGCAGCCCGGCAAGGGCGCTGGCAATGCTGAACGCGGCTTCCTGGTGATAGGTCGCGGCGCCGTAAACCAGATAGATCAATTGTGGGCGTGCTGCGGTGCTGCCTGTGGACATCTACGGCGATCCTTCGGATGTATTGGGGGTTAAAAAAAAGGCCCTGGATTTCGCCAAGGCCTTTTCTGATGTTGCCGGGCGGTTAACGCGGCAGCTTCAGGTTGTTCCAGACGGCCAGGCTTGGCTCGGCTTGGTTCAGGGTATAGAAATGCAGCCCTGGCGCCCCGCCTTGCAACAAACGTTCACACATTTCGGTGATGACCTGTTCGCCGAACGTCTGAATGCTTTGGCTGTCGTCGCCGTAGGCTTCCAGTTGCTTGCGGATCCAGCGCGGGATTTCCGCGCCGCAGGCGTCGGAGAAACGCGCCAGCTTGCTGTAGTTGGTGATCGGCATGATGCCGGGCACGATCGGGATGTTCACACCCATTTGTTGCACGCGTTCGACGAAGTAGAAATAACTGTCGGCGTTGAAGAAATACTGGGTGATCGCACTGTTGGCGCCGGCGTTGGCCTTGCGCACGAAGTTGTTGAGGTCGTCTTCGAAATTGCGCGCCTGCGGGTGCATTTCCGGATACGCCGCCACTTCGATGTGGAAGTGATCGCCGGTCTCTTCACGAATGAAACTCACCAGGTCGTTGGCGTGACGCAGCTCGCCGCTGGCCATGCCCATGCCCGAAGGCAGGTCGCCGCGCAGGGCGACGATACGGTTGATGCCGGCAGCCTTGTACTGGGTCAGCAGGCCACGCAGGTCGGCCTTGCTGTCACCCACGCAGGACAGGTGCGGTGCGGCCGGGATCTTCACTTCGCTTTCGAGCTGCAGCACGGTGTTCATCGTGCGGTCGCGGGTCGAGCCACCGGCACCGTAGGTGCAGGAGAAGAAGTCGGGGTTGTAGCTGGCCAGCTGGCGGGCAGTGGCGAGCAGTTTTTCATGCCCAGCATCGGTCTTGGTCGGGAAGAACTCGAAGCTGTAGCGACGGTCTTGGGACATGGAGGAAACCTCCAGCTACAAGCTGCAAGCCACAAACTGCAAGAGTAGCGGAGGTGCGCTCGACTCTTGGGCCTGGAACGGGCTGCTTGAAACTGTTTAAGCAAATAGGGACGAAGCCGAAAGCTTCGAGCGGCAAGCAGGGCTTGTGGCCCTCGCTTGCCGCTTGAAGCTCAAGGCTTGCAACTGCTCTTAGTACCGGTAAGCGTGCGGCTTGAACGGGCCTTCGACGGTCACGCCGATGTAGTCAGCCTGTTGCTTGGTCAGTTGGGTGACCACGCCACCGAAGCCGCGAACCATTTCCAGGGCCACTTCTTCGTCGAGTTTCTTCGGCAGTACTTCAACGGTCAGGCGCTCGGCTTTCTGGGCTGGCGACAGGTCGGCATACTTCTGGCCGAACAGGAAGATCTGCGCCAGAACCTGGTTGGCGAACGAACCGTCCATGATGCGGCTTGGGTGACCGGTGGCGTTGCCCAGGTTCACCAGGCGGCCTTCGGCCAGCAGGATCAGGTAGTCGTCGTTCTGGGCGTCGAAAGCGCCTGGGCCGGTACGGTGAACCTTGTGCACCTGTGGCTTCACTTCTTCCCATGCCCAGTTCTTGCGCATGAAAGCGGTGTCGATTTCGTTGTCGAAGTGACCGATGTTGCAGACCACGGCACGCTTCTTCAGGGCCTTGAGCATGTTTGCGTCGCAAACATTGACGTTACCGGTGGTGGTCACGATCAGGTCGATCTTGCCCAGCAGGGCCTTGTCGATGCTCGCTTCGGTGCCGGTGTTGATCCCGTCGATGAACGGCGAAACCAGTTCGAAACCGTCCATGCAGGCCTGCATGGCGCAGATCGGGTCAACTTCGGAAACCTTGACGATCATGCCTTCCTGACGCAGGGACTGGGCCGAACCCTTGCCCACGTCACCGTAGCCGATGACCAGCGCTTGCTTGCCGGACAGCAGGTGGTCGGTACCGCGCTTGATCGCATCGTTCAGGCTGTGACGGCAGCCGTACTTGTTGTCGTTCTTGCTCTTGGTCACCGAGTCGTTGACGTTGATGGCCGGGATCTTCAGCTCGCCCTTGGCCAGCATGTCCAGCAGGCGGTGCACGCCGGTGGTGGTTTCTTCGGTCACGCCGTGGACGCGATCCAGCACCTGCGGGTACTTCTTGTGCAGCAGCTCGGTCAGGTCGCCGCCGTCGTCGAGGATCATGTTGGCATCCCATGGCTTGCCATCCTTGAGGATGGTCTGCTCCAGGCACCACTCGTACTCTTGCTCGGTCTCGCCTTTCCAGGCGAATACCGGGATGCCGGCGGCGGCGATGGAGGCAGCGGCCTGGTCCTGGGTCGAGAAGATGTTGCAGGACGACCAGCGTACTTCGGCACCCAGGGCAACCAGGGTTTCGATCAGCACGGCAGTCTGGATGGTCATGTGGATGCAGCCGAGAATCTTCGCGCCCTTGAGCGGTTGTTCAGCGGCGTACTTGCGGCGCAGGCCCATCAGGGCCGGCATTTCCGATTCGGCGATGATGGTTTCACGACGGCCCCAGGCGGCCAGGGACATGTCGGCGACTTTGTAGTCGGTAAAATCTGCAGGCGTGATGACAGCGCTCATGAAGAGCCTCCATTCGTAAGTATGCGAATGGGCGCCGTTGTGCGTTTAGTGACTGACCGAACCATCACGGCCAGACAACGCCCCATCCGAGCCTGACAGGTCTAGCCTGCTGCAGCGCCCCTCGGACAGGTGGCGGGAAAACGGTATCAGGTGATCGTTACCGTTTTGAAACGGAGGCGATTATAGCCGTCTGCCTGCGACTTCCCAAGGATTTCTGTCGGACGATGATCGAACGGTAATCGCGACCATAGTAGAAGCTCAATAGAGCTCTGCGCCGGGGTCTGCCATGATGCCGGCATCAATCGGCAAGACGGTCAGGAGTGAGCATGAATTTCCACACCCGCAAATGGGTAAAACCCGAAGACCTCAACCCCAACGGCACGCTGTTCGGCGGCAGCCTGTTGCGCTGGATCGACGAAGAAGCGGCGATCTACGCCATCGTCCAGCTGGGCAACCAGCGCGTGGTCACCAAGTACATTTCCGAAATCAACTTTGTCAGCGCCTCGCGCCAGGGCGACATCATCGAGCTGGGCATCACCGCCACCGAATTCGGCCGCACCTCGATCACCCTGACCTGTGAAGTGCGCAACAAGATCACCCGCAAAAGCATCCTCACCGTCGAGAAGATGGTCTTCGTCAACCTGGGCGAGGACGGCCTGCCGGCCCCTCACGGTCGTACCGAGATCAGGTACGTGAAGGACCAGTTCAAGGATGACGAGCCGATCGCCTGAGCCGTCTTCTTGTAGGAGCAGCCGGTCGACGCTTGATTGCTCGCGATCAGGGCTGCCAGGCGACGCGATCTGCTTGAAGCAGTGCGGTGTCTGGACGGGCCGATCGCGAGCAAGCTCGCTCCTACAGGGGGCAGGTTGTCAGTGAGCGTCCTGGGCGGCGGCCGGAGCATCCTTGGTGACATGACGCACCAGTTTGCCGATGGTCAGGCCCTGCAGGAGGATCGACGACAGCACCACGATGTAGGTGATGCTCAGTACCAGGTCGCGCTCCGGGCCCAATGGCAGGGCCAGGGCCAGCGCCACCGAAACCCCGCCGCGCAGGCCGCCCCAGGTCAGTACCCGGATGGTGCCGCGCGGCACGCTGCGCCAGCGGCGTAGCAGGACGATGGCCGGGGCCACGGTGAGCAGGCGCGACAGTACGATCGCCACCGCCAGCAGGCTCGCGGCCAGCAAGTGCAGCCAGTTGAACGGCAGCAGCAACAGCTCCATGCCGATCAGGGCGAACAGCAGGGCGTTGAGCATGTCGTCGAGCAGCTCCCAGAAACCGTCCAGGTAGCGCCGGGTCATGTCGTTCATCGCCAGGTTACGCCCCAGGTTGCCGATGATCAGGCCTGCCACCACCATCGCGATCGGCGCCGAGACGTGCAGTTCGCTGGCCATCGCCGAGCCGCCGATCACCAGGGCCAGGGTCAGCATCACCTCGATCTGGTGCTGCTCGATGCTCTTGATCATCAGGTACACCAGGTAGCCGATCAGCCCGCCGAATACCACGCCGCCGATGGCCTCATGGGCAAACAGCAGGGCGGTAGCGCCGATGGTCGGGGTTTCGCCGAGCTGGGCGATACCCAGCAACACGGTGAACACCACCACCGCGGTGCCGTCGTTGAACAGCGACTCGCCGACGATGGTGGTTTTCAGTGGCTTGGACGCGTTGGCGGTACGCAGCACGCCGAGCACCGCGATCGGGTCGGTCGGCGAGATCAGGGCGCCGAACAGCAGGCAATAGAGGAAGCTCACGTGCCAGCCGAACAGGCCGAAGATCCAGTAGGCCAGGCTGCCGATGACGAACGTGGCGATCAGCACGCCGACCGTGGCCAACAGGCCGATGGGCCAGCGGTAGCTGCGCAGGTCGTTGAGGTTGACGTGCAAGGCGCCGGCGAACAGCAGGAACGACAGCATCCAGTTCATCAGCAGGTCGCCGAAGTCGATCTGGCCGATCAGCTGTTGTACATGCTCTTCCAGGCCGGGATAGCCGAGGAAGCTCAAGCCTTGCAGCAGCAGGGAAAACAGCAGTGCGGTGACCATCACCCCGATGGTCGGCGGCAGGCCGATGAAGCGGAAGTTGACGTAGGTGAGCAGGGTGGTCAGGCAGATGAAGGCGGCAACGAGTTCAAGCATCCGGAGTCCCTTGGATAGAAAGGTGAAAAGAAAGCCCGAAAACCATCGGGCAAGGGTTGGATGGGCCGCTGGCGGCCCGGGGCACACCGACAAGGAAAGTTCAGATTCTTCTGGCGGTGAGCCGGTCGGTGTGTGGTTCTAGAGGCGATTGTCGGTCAGTCGCGCGCTCGGCGGCCTCAGCCGGATACATTGACCGCGGTCGCCTGGCGACGTTGCAGGTGAATGAACAGCAGCGCGGTCAGCACCGTCAGCCCGCCGACCAGCGCGCCGGTCCACGGCAGGTCGGCCAGGTCGGCGCCGCTGGCGACCACCAGGCCGCCGATCCAGGCGCCGGCGGCGTTACCCAGGTTGAAGGCGCTCTGGTTCAGGGTCGAGCCCAGGTTGGGGGCCTCATGGGCCTGGTCGATGATCAGCAGTTGCAGGATCGGGCACAGGGCGAAGGCGAAAATCCCCCACAGCAGCAAAGTGATCGCCGCCGGGATCAGCAGATGGCTGGTCTGGCTGAACGCGGCCAGTACCAGCACCACGGCCAGCGCCATGGCCACCAGCGACGGCAACAGGCGGCTGTCGGCCAGGCGTCCGCCGAGCATGCTGCCGGCCGTCAGGCCGACACCGAACAGCAGCAACATGATGGTCACGCCATGGGGGCTGACGCCGGTGACGTCCTGCAGGATCGGCGCGATATAGGTGAAGACGCTGAACAGGCTGGTGGACGCCAGCACGCTCATGCCCAGGGCCAGCAGCACGTTGGTCTTGCCCAGGACCTTGAATTCGCTGGCCAGGTTGGCCTTGTCCATGGCGATGTGCCGGGGCAGCCAGAGCCACTGGGCAATGGCGGCGATCACCCCGATCACCGACACCGCCCAGAAGGTCGAGCGCCAGCCGGCGTACTGCCCCAACGCCGTACCCAGCGGCACGCCAAGCACATTGGCCAGGGTCAGGCCGGTGAACATCATGGCGATCGCCTGGGCGCGTTTGTTCGGCGCCACCAGGCTGGCGGCGACCACCGAGCCGATGCCGAAAAACGCGCCGTGGCACAGCGCGGTGATCACCCGTGCGGCCATCAGCGTGGCGTAGTTCGGCGCCAGCGCGCAGAGCACGTTGCCGAGGATGAACATCAGGGTCATGCCCAGCAACGTAGCCTTGCGCGGCATGTTGGCGGTGCCGACGGCGAGGATCGGCGCGCCGAACACCACGCCCAGGGCGTAGCCGGTAATCAGCAGGCCCGCATGGGGAATGCTGACGGACAGGTCGCGGGCGACATCGGGCAGCAGGCCCATGATGACGAATTCAGTGGTGCCGATGCCGAAGGCGGCAACAGCCAGTGCGAGCAAGGCGAGTGGCATGCGAGGATTCTCTGTCTGTAGTCTTGACGCCCTGATCAGGCATACGCATGCCGGCTTTGCTCCTCCATCGGAGCGGGTCCGGCGGATCGGGCAGCAGCAGGAATTATTGGAATAGATATGCGCAACTGAGTGCGGCGTGGTCGGCGTCAGTATAGACAGCCGTAGCGCCTAGGTGAATCGATTCTCTTATCGCAAACAGGGAGTGTGAGGTGTTGGCGACAACTCTGGTTCTGGTGGCGGCGCTGCTGCATGCGGCATGGAATACCCTGATCAAGTTCAGCGGCGAGCGCTTGTTGGTGGTGGCCTGCATGGACAGTGTCGCCTTGCTGTTCGTGGCGTTGATGCTGGGATTCGTCGCATGGCCGCCGCTGGAGATCTGGCCATGGATCCTGGCCTCGGCGGTTTTCGAATTGCTCTACCGCTACCTGCTGATCCAGGCCTATCGGGTCGGCGACCTGGGCCTGGTCTATCCGCTGATGCGCGGCCTTTCGCCCCTGGTGGTGCTGGCCCTGACCCTGGTCTTCGCCGGCGAGGTGCTCAGCCCCCAGCAGATCCTCGGCATCCTGTTGATCCCTTTCGGCATGCTGTGCCTGCTGTGGCAGGGCGGTGGCGGCGACCGCCTGCCGTGGTCGATGTTGCCGGTGGTGGCGCTGATCGGCCTGTGCATCGGCTGCTACACCTTTATCGACGGCCAGGCATTGCGTCGCTGGTCCCATCCGCTGGATTACCTGGTGTGGGTGACGCTGCTCAGCGCCTGGCCCTTTCCGTTGCTGGCGCTGCTGCGCAAGCGTGCGGCTTTCGCTCTGTTCTGGCGCGAGCAATGGCAACTGGGGTTGAGCGTCGGGTTCTGCGTATTGTTCAGCTACGCTCTGGTGCTGTGGGCCATGCAGCTGGGATCGATCGCCGAGGCGGCGGCGCTGCGGGAAGTCAGCGTGATCCTGGTGGTGTTGTTCGGCATGCGTTACCTGAAAGAACCTTTCGGCCGACCTCGGCTCTTAGCTTGTGGGCTGGTGCTGATCGGCATGCTGGTGATGAAGTTCTGACCCCGCTCCCCTCATGACTTTAAAAAGGACTCTGCCATGACCGTCGCTTTCTGGTGTGTATTGATCGCCATCTTCCTGCCTTACCTGTGCAACAGCATCGCCAAGTTCAGCGGGGGCAACTTTGGCCTGCGGCAGAACCATGACCCACGGGCCTATCTCGAGACCCTCGAGGGGTTCGCCCGGCGGGCGCACGCGGCGCAGCTCAACAGTTTTGAAGTGACCCCGGCCTTCGCGGCGGGGGTGATCATTGCCCACATCGCCAACGTCGCCGAACTGGTGACCATCGATGTGCTTGCGGTGCTGTTCATCACCAGCCGCCTGCTGTACATCATCTGCTACCTGGCGGACTGGGCGGCCCTGCGGTCGCTGGTGTGGCTCGTCGGTATCGCGCTGATTGCCAGCTTCTTTTTCGTCTCCATTTGACCTGTAGCCGCTGCCGAGCTTGCGAGGCTGCGACCGGGCGCGCAGCGGCCGCAATGGGGGCGTCGCGGTTATCCTGGCCCAACGCACTCTCAGGTTTTGCGCCTGCTACGCAGTCGATCGCAGCCTCGCAAGCTCGGCAGCGGCTACGGGGCTACAGGATTATTTGCTGTCGGTGACTTGAGGCACTTTCGGCAGCGTGGCGCCCTTGGGCCAGAGCATCCAGATCTGGCCCTGCTGTTTCATGTCCCCCGCCAGTTGCCCGGCCGCGTCGCCGGTGCCCCAGAACAGGTCGGCGCGAACCTCGCCGGCGATCGCGCCGCCGGTGTCCTGCGCCGCCACCGGGCGGATCAGGCTGCTGCCATCGGGCCGGGTGGTGGAAAGCCACAGCAGGCTGCCCAGCGGTATCACCTTGCGATCCACCGCCACGCTGTAGCCGGACGTCAGCGGTACGTTCAGCGAGCCGCGCGGGCCTTCGTTGCTGTCCGGGTTGCGGTTGAAGAACACGTAGCTGGGGTTGCTGCCCAGCAGTTCCGGGATGCGATTGGGGTTGGCCTTGGCCCAGGCTGCGATGGTGCCCATGGTCACGTCCTCTTTCTTCAGCTCGCCCTGATCCACCAGCCAGCGGCCGATGGGGCGGTAGGGGTGGCCGTTCTGGTCGGCATAACCAATGCGCAACTGGCGCCCGTCTTCCAGCTGGATGCGGCCCGAGCCCTGGATCTGCAGGAATTGCAGGTTCATCGGGTCGGTCAGCCAGGCGATCACCGGCGCCTTGACCCCCTTGGTCTCGATGGTCGCGGCATCGTCGTAGGGTTTCAGCACCCGGCCTTCGAGGCGGCCACGCAGGCGCTTGCCCTTGAGTTCGGGATAAATGCTGTCGAGGGCGACGATGATCATGTCTTCCGGCACGCCGTAGACCGGCACTGACGCGGCCTGGGTCTGGGTCAGGCTGCCCGGGTAGACCGGCTCGTAGTAGCCGGTGATCAGGCCATTGCTGCTGCCGCTGGCTGAGCGCAGGCCGTAGACGTCCAGGTGTTCCTTGAGGAAGCTGCGGACATCGAGGGCGGTGAGCGGCACGTTGGCCGCGGTCGCGCAGGTCGGGCCCCACACCGGGTCGGCTTTCAGCCGGGTGCAGGCGCTGCGCCAGGAACCGAAGCCGGCCAGCAGGTCGTCGTCGGACACAGTGGGCAAGGCTTCCCAGCTGGCGCTGGTATAGGTGGCGATAGCGTGGGGCTGGGGTGGCTTGCCGACTTCGCCGCCATTGCATCCGGCCAGCAGGATCGCGGTCGGCAAGGCCCAGGCCAGGTGTCGACGCCACAGTTTGAAACGGGTGTTCATTGGGTAATTCCTTTGTGGCTTGCCTGGGCGCATGGCAACTTCAGGCAATCCATATTGTTAATAGGGCTATTGGTCTTTGCCGGACAGGCGAGGATACTGGCGGCCGTTTCCCGTGACCCGAAGCCACCATGACGCTTAAAAGACTCTCTGTTGTATTGCTGGCCTGCCTGACGTTGTCCGCCTGCGGCGGTGTCGATCCGAACTCCCCGCTGGGTCAGCGCAAGGCGATCTTCAAACAGATGCTCAAGACCGGTGAGGACCTGGGCGGCATGCTCCGTGGGCGTATCCCGTTCGACGGCCCGCGTTTTACCGAAGGCGCGATCAAGCTGGACAACCTGTCTCACGAACCCTGGAAGCACTTCCCGCAGGTCAAGGAGCAGGAGCACACCAGCGCGACTGACGATGTCTGGCAGAAGCAGGCACGTTTCCAGGAACTGGCCCGTGCCCTCGAGGCGGCCACCGGTGAATTGGTGATCGCCAGCAAGGTCCAGCCGTACAAGGCCAGCAATTTGGGGCCGGCGGTGCAGAAAGTCGAAGATGCCTGCAGTGCCTGCCACAAAGAGTTTCGCGATCACTGATCCCGTCGCCTGAGGTGGCTGCGGCAGGCACATCTGCCGCAGCGGCTCGACCTTACTTGTCCAGTTCGTCGAGGGCTTCCTGCAATTCCTTGCGGGATTCGGCCAGCTTGTCCTTGCGCTTGTTGATCTTCTCGGCGTCGCCTTTTTTCATGGCCTTGTCCAGGTCGGTCTGGCGCCGGCTCACCTCGTGCTTGGCTTCCAGCACCTTGTTTTCGCGTTCCTTTTTCAGCGAGGCGTCGGTGCAGTTGGCGGTGGCTTCGCTCAGGGCTTTTTCCAGGCCGGCCTGTTGCTCGCTGTTGCCATGGGCCTTGGCCTGTTCGATCTGGGTGCTGATGGCCTGGCGCTTGGCGGCGCAGCCGGTGAGTTCCGGGGCCTGCTCGGCGGCCATCAGGGCTGGGGTTGTCAGGCTGAACGCGGCGAAGAGGGTGAGCGGTGCAAGGAATTTCATAAAGGCTCCATGTGAAAAGATGAATAGCAGGAGTGGGGCGATGGGCTGTTTGAGCCATCTGCGTCCCCGGGGTTCAACGCCGCCGGTTATAAAGGCTTCAGAAGCCTTCGATTCCGGCGGCACGTAATTCTTCAATCAAGGCCAGGACCTGCGGATCGCGGAAAAAGGCGCTCAACTGAGCGGCGCGTCCCGGGCCGATAGCGCTTTGGGCCTGCCATTGTTCGGTGGTTCTGGCCGCCAACACCGCCCAGCCATCCTCGAGCCCGGCGTTGCCGGTCGGTGGCAGTCCAAGGGCTTTGAGCCAGCGCTGAAACGGCTGCTGGCGGGCGCTGTGCAGGCTGCCCAGCAAACGCGCGATGCTGCGTTCGCCAAAGCCGGTAATGTTAGCAAGCTCTGCAGGATCGAGGGTCAACCAATCGACCAGCCCGTTGATCAGCCCTGCGTCCAGCAGCTTCTCCCAGGTGCCGGCGCCCACATGGGGCAGGTCCAGCCCGGATTTGCTGCTCAGCCAGGTCAGGCGCGCGAGGAACTGGCTCCTGCAGCCGGGCAGGGGCTGCAAGCAGCTGAGCGCATGGAAGGCCGAGGCGTCCGGGACTTGCAGCGGAACACGCTGGGGCGCGCGCAGCACCACGCTGTCCAGGCGCGGGATGGTCAGGCCGGCGAGGCTGATCGATACCTGATCGCCAGGGCGGATATCCAGTTCTTGCCAGCGCGGTAGCGAGCCGACGCTGACCCGCCTGATCTGCCGGTCGTCGAGCTGGACCGGCTCCAGTTCGAGCATCGGGGTGATCCGGCCGGTGCGACCGATCTTGAAGTCGACCTTGTGCACCCTGGCCAGGGCCTGGGCGAACGGGTACTTCCACGCGGCGATCCAGTAGGGCGCCTTGGCCTGCCAGCGTTGCGCTTCCGGGCGCCGGCTCTGGCGCAGGACGATGCCATCGCTGGCGAAGGGCAGGGTCGAGCGATACCAGTGCGCTCGCCAGTGCTGGACCTCGGCGAACGTACTGACGCGCTGGCTGTATTCGCTGCTGTGGGGAAACCCCAGGGCCTTGAGACCGTCCAGGCGCTGCGCCAGGGTGCTCGGGCCTTGGGGCCAGTCCCAGACGAACAGGCCGATCTGGCTGGCTTGCTGGGGATCCAGCTGGTTGCGCGCCAATAGGCCGGCGACCTGGCCGCGGGCATTCAGGCTGCCGGCCTTGGCCTGTATGTGATCGTGCTGGCGCCAATAGAGCTCGCCCTGTAGCAGCAGGTCCCGAGGCTCGGGCAGGTGTTTGGGGATGGCGCTTATCAGTTGCGCGGGCCTGGTCCAGTCCTGGCCCTGAAGGCCATCCCCACGGCTGATGGCTTGCTGGAAGCGTCCCTGGCGATAGATCAGGGTCACGGCCACGCCGTCGATCTTGGGCTGTACCCAGACCTCCTCGCGCCCGGCGAACCACCGGCGTACGGCGCTTTCATCGGCCAGTTTCTCCACGCCGGTATGGGGAATGGGGTGCGGGACAGTGCCGCGTGCGGTGCGCAACGGGTTGGCGAGCTCCGCGCTGACGGAGGGAAAACAGCTTTGCCAATGTTCGAGCCGGGCGCGGGACTGGTCGTAGAGTTCGTCAGTCACCGGCGACAGGCCTTCGCGGTGGTAGCTGTCGTCCCAACGGTTGATGTGCTGTTGCAGGGTGGCCGTTTCGGCTTGCGCCTGGGCGGGTGTCCAGTCGGGGCACGGGCTGGCGACGCTCGGCAGGGCGATGGCGCTCAGAAGGAGGCCGGCCATGGGCAG
>NZ_JACMZT010000028.1:0-80813 GCF_017349615.1 Pseudomonas sp. GW531-T4 | reverse complement strand
CCGTCAAGCCGCACATGAGAAACAATATCGTTTATGATTGTTACAAGTTTTTGCGGCACCACAGTGAGGAACCCTGCGAATGATGTTTAGAAACACCGCCCTTCCAACATCCCTTCTGCGTGGCTTGACCATCACTTTGCTGGGCCTGGCCCTGGCATCTCCACTCACTCAAGCAGCCGACCCGGTTTCCCTGACCCTCTACAACGGCCAGCACAAGGAAGTCGGCGACGCCATCGCCAAGGCCTTCGAGGCCAAGACCGGCATTCACGTCAATGTGCGCAAAGGCAGCAGCAACCAGCTTGCCAGCCAGGTCGTGGAAGAAGGCGAGCGCTCTCCCGCCGACGTGATTTACACCGAAGAATCGCCGCCCCTGAACAAACTCAGCGAGCAAGGCCTGCTGGCCAAGACCGATGCCGCGACCCTTGAAGTCCTGCCCAAGGATTACGTCGCCGGCAACGGCACCTGGATCGGTATCACCGCCCGCGTCCGCGTGGTGGCGTTCAACCCGAAGCTGATCGACGAAAAGGACCTGCCGACATCGGTAATGGAGTTCTCCCAGCCACAATGGCAAGGCAAGGTAGGCTTCGTTCCTACCAGCGGCGCGTTCCAGGAACAGGCCGTGGCAATCATCAAGCTGCACGGAATGGACGCCGCCGAGGAATGGCTGACCGGCCTGCGCGCCTTTGGCAAGACCTACAGCAATAACATGGTGGCCTTGAAGGCCGTGGAAAACGGCGAAGTCGCCACCGTGCTGGTGAACAACTATTACTGGTTCGCCCTGCAACGCGAAAAAGGCCAGCTGGACTCGAAGCTGCACTATTTCACCGGCGGCGATGCCGGCGGGCTGATCACCGTATCCAGTGCCGCAGTACTCAAGTCCAGCAAGCACCCCAAGGAAGCTCAGCAATTCCTCGCCTATATGGCCAGCGAAGAAGGCCAGCGCGTGATCACCCAGACCACCGCCGAATACCCGCTGCGCAAAGGCCTGGAGTCGGATCGCGGCCTCAAGCCGTTCAGCGAGCTGCAAGCGCCAAAAGTCACCCCGGCCGACCTTGGCAATGCCGAAGAAGCCCTGGAACTGGAACGCGAAGTCGGCCTGAACTGATGAGCGCATCGCTGCCCGCCCCCGCCTCGCGCACAACCTACATACCGAGGCGCAAGGGGCCATCGATCTGGCTACTGCTACCAGTCCTGCTGCTGGTCGGACTCAGCCTGCTGCCATTGCTCTATGTCGGGCTCAAGGCTTGGCAGGCCGGCTGGGCCGAAGCCCTGCATCTGTTGTGGCGCCCCTATGTATTTGGCCTGCTGCGCAATACCTTGCTGCTGCTCACAGGTGTGACCGTCACCTGCGCCATCGTCGGCCTCTCCCTGGCCTGGCTGCTGGAGCGTAGCGACTTGCCGGGGCGGCGCCTCTGGGGCGTGATCCTGTGCCTGCCCTTTGCCGTACCGGCCTTTGTCAGCAGTTTCACCTGGGTCTCCCTCAGTGCCAGCTTCGAAGGCCTGGGCGGGGCGATCCTGGTCATGAGCCTGTCCAAGTACCCACTGGTGTTCCTGCCTGTCGCGGCCACCCTGCGCAACCTCGACCCCTCTCTGGAGGAGTCGGCCCGCACCCTTGGACAGCATCGCTGGGGCGTGTTCTTCCGGATCACCCTGCCCCTGCTCTGGCCGTCGCTGCTGGCCGGTTCATTGCTGATCGCCCTGCACATGCTGGTGGAGTTCGGCGCGCTGTCGATCATCGGCCTGCAAACCTTCACTACCGCGATCTATCAGCAGTTCGAGTTGGAGTTCAGCAACGCCAACGCGGCGATGCTTTCTGCCGTGTTGCTGGCGCTGTGCCTGGCCCTGCTGTGGCTGGAGTTGCGGGTTCGCGGCAAAGGCCGCCATGTGCGGACCGGCCAGGGCGCGGCGCGACATGCCGAGCAGGTACGCCTGGGCAAGTGGGCGATTGGTGGGCAACTGTACTGCGCGCTGCTGACCCTGATCGGCAGCGGCATTCCGCTGGGCATGCTGGCGTACTGGCTGGCCGTTGGCTCATCGGCCGCCTTCCCGGTAGCCGCCATCGGCGAAGCCCTGCTTTCCTCCCTGGCACTGTCGCTGGGTGGCGCGGCACTGTGCCTGGCGCTGGCGGTACCGGTCGGGCTGCTGGTGGTACGTCACAAGGGTCGCCTGGCCCTCTGGGCCGAACGCCTGCCCTACTTGCTGCACGCCCTGCCCGGCCTGGTGATTGCCCTGACACTGGTGTTCTTTGCCCTGCACTACGTGCCGGCGCTGTATCAGACCTCGACCCTGCTGCTGATCGCCTACGCCCTGCTATTCCTGCCCCTGGCGCAGGCGCCAATCCGCACTGCCCTGAACAAGGCGGCGCCGCAACTCGAGGAAGCTGCCCGCACTCTCGGCGCCTCCTCATTCACGGCATTCTGCCGTGTGACCCTGCCGATCATTTTCCCCGCGCTGGGAGCCGCCTTCGCCCTGGTATTCCTGGATGCCATGAAGGAACTGACGGCTACCCTGCTGCTCAGCCCGACCGGGCTGAATACGCTGGCGACGGAAGTCTGGGCGCACACGGCGAATGTGGAGTTTGCAGCCGCAGCGCCTTATGCGGCGCTGTTGATTCTGGTATCGGGATTGCCGGTCTATCTGCTGACGACACGGATGTATCTGAGCCGTTGAGCCCGCTCCTACAGAAAGCCTTCTGTAGGAGCCCCACCCCCAGCATTCAAGCCTTGTGGAAACTCAAGCCCGGAATTGCCCCAGGCTGGCCTTCAATTGTGCCGCCAGGCCATCCAGCACCTTGCCGCTGGCCGTGGTTTCCACCACCGCCTGAGCCGCACGCTCGGCCTGGGCATGGATGGTTTCGACCCGGCTGCGCACCGCTTGCGCACCCTGAGCCTGATGGGCCGCCGCCTGGGTCGCCAGGCCAATTGCCGCGTGCACCTGCTCCACCGACGACTGCACCGACTGCTGCAACCGCGCGCTGTCGCGCAGCACCAGCAAACCTTCGCTGGCCTGCCTTCCGGCTTGGCCGATCGCCGCCACCGCCTCGCGCGCGCCCTGCTGCAGCGCTCCAATGTGCGCCTGGATATCCCCGGTAGAGCTTTGCGTCTTGCTCGCCAGCGCCCTGACCTCGTCGGCCACCACAGCAAAGCCGCGCCCGGTTTCCCCGGCCCGCGCCGCCTCGATGGCCGCATTCAAGGCCAGCAGGTTGGTTTGTTCGGCGATGCCATGAATCACCGTCAACACCACCTCGATCTGCTCGCTCTGCTGCGCCAGGCGCTCGATGACCTTGGAGCCCGTGTCGACCTGCCCCGCCAGCGCCTCGATCAGGCTGCCCACCTGGGCCGAGGTCCGAGTGTTTTCGTCGGTTGCCTGGCGAATCTCCACCACTTGCTGCAAGGCCGCCTGCATCGCCTGGCTTTCCGCCTGGGCTTCATCAGCCATCTGCGACAGCGCCCGCAAACTCTCTGCCACCTCGTCGCGCTGAGCCTCGGCCGCAGCATCAGCCCCGGCATTACGCAGGCTCATCGCACCGATTTCGACACCGGTGCGCTGCGCCACATCGCCCGCCTCGCGCACGATTGGCTGCAACTTGTCGACAAAGCGGTTGACCGCCGACGCCATGTCGCCGATCTCGTCATTGCTGCTGAGCTGGACCCGCTTGGTCAGGTCGCCCTCACCGGCCGCCAGATCGTTCAGCGCAGCGATCAGCAGATGCAGCTTGCTGACCACCCGCCGCCCCAGCACCACCGCCAGCAACAGCAAGACCCCGCAGCCGACCAGCGCCAGGCCCATGCCGATGCGCCAACGCAGAGTGGCCGCCGCGTCCTGCACGGTACCGGCGGTGTTGGCCTGCATGTCCGAAGCGGTGGTCTGCGCCGACTGCAGGCGCGCGCCCATGGCCGCCGAACTGTCCGCCGAAGCCCCCTTGAGACTATCGCCCACCAACTGATCGCTGCTGGCGATCAAGGCTGCGAAGCGCTTGTCCAGCGCCACCACGTCCGCCTCGACCGACGCCGTTGAAACCCCCATCAGCACCTTGCCGATTTCCACGCCGTTAGGACTGATGGAGGCCTCCAGGTAATAGACCGATGGATCGTTCTTGGCTGCGTCCAGCACCTTGTCCAGGGCGCGGTCGCCCTTGCCCTTTTCCAGCAGCGCCTTGTTGATCGGGTTCTCCCGGTTCAGGTAACGGGTCAGGTGCTCGCCATTGGCGTCGTCGTACACCACGAACAGCACGTTGGGATTGCGCTGGGCGCGCCGAGCGAACTCGGAAAGGGTCGGGACGTCGCTGTCCCACATGGCCCGCGGCGCCACCGAAGCGAGCAACTGGGCCATATCGTTGGCCGAATCCTTGAGATCCTTCTCCAGCGTCGCCCGCAATTGCGCCTGCTCTTCCTCCAGGCGTGAGGACAGCCCGGCGGTCAATCGTTGCCGAGTATTGCTGGAAAGGCTTTCCAGGCTCGAGGTGACTTCGCGAGCCGCCTGCTCCAACTCGCCGGAGAGCTTCTGGCTGTCGACGCCCAGACGAGCGGCCAGATCAGCCTCCAGCGCCGTCACCGTGCTCCGGGTCAGGGCAACGGCAACCAGCACCTGCACCAAAAGGGCGATACCAAGAGTAACGAACACAGGCCGCAACAAACGGCTTTGTAACAGTGAGAGAACGGCCGACACAGGAAATCCCTCTACTTCAACGCCATCAAATTGATGGCACTCTGGAAGGGGAAATCACAGCAAGGGTCGTGCCGTGTGGCAGACAGAAACGACAAAGGCCCCGGGAGAGGGGCCTTTGCTTTTTACATCAACGACTTATCAAGCAAACGGGTGACGCAGAACGATGGTCTCGTTGCGGTCCGGGCCTGTCGAAATAATGTCGATCGGCGCGCCGACCAGCTCTTCGATACGCTTGATGTAGGCACGGGCAGCGGCCGGCAGCTCTTCCAGGGTCTTGGCACCCAGGGTCGACTCGCTCCAGCCTGGCATCTGCTCGTACACCGGCTCCAGGCCGATGTAGCTGTCGGCGTCGGTTGGCGCGTCGATGACTGCACCATCCTGGTTCTTGTAGCCCACGCAGATGTTGATGGTTTCCAGGCCGTCCAGCACGTCCAGCTTGGTCAGGCACAGGCCCGAGATGCTGTTGACGTCGATGGCGCGACGCAGGATGACGGCGTCGAACCAGCCGCAACGGCGGGCACGGCCGGTGGTTGCACCGAACTCATGGCCACGCTTGGCCAGGAAAGCGCCGACGTCGTCGAACAGTTCGGTCGGGAACGGACCCGAACCCACGCGAGTGGTGTAAGCCTTGGTGATACCGAGGATGTAGTCCAGGTACATCGGGCCCACACCCGAGCCAGTGGCGATGCCGCCGGCAGTGGTGTTGGAGCTGGTGACGTACGGATAGGTACCGTGGTCGATGTCCAGCAGCGAGCCCTGGGCGCCTTCGAACATGATGTCCTTGCCCGCGCGACGCAGTTGGTGCAGCTCGGCGGTCACGTCCAGCATCATCGGCTTGAGCAGTTCGGCGTATTCCATGCACTCGTCGAGCGTCTTCTGGAAGTCGATGGCCGGCTCTTTGTAGTAATTGACCAGTACGAAGTTGTGGTAGTCCAGCAACTCGCCCAGCTTCGCGGCGAAACGCTCGCGGTGGAACAGGTCGCCGATACGCAGGCCGCGACGAGCGACCTTGTCTTCGTAAGCAGGGCCGATGCCGCGACCGGTGGTACCGATCTTCTGCTCGCCACGGGCTTTTTCACGCGCCTGGTCCAGCGCTACGTGGTAGGACAGGATCAACGGGCAGGATGGGCTGATACGCAGGCGCTCGCGCACCGGTACGCCTTTCTCTTCCAGCTTGACGATCTCACGCAGCAAGGCGTCCGGCGCAACCACCACACCGTTGCCGATCAGGCACTGAACGCCTTCGCGCAGCACACCCGAAGGGATCAGGTGCAAGACGGTTTTTTCGCCATCGATCACCAGGGTGTGGCCAGCGTTGTGGCCACCTTGGTAGCGCACTACGGCGGCAGCATGTTCGGTCAGCAGATCAACGATCTTGCCTTTGCCCTCATCACCCCACTGGGTGCCCAGGACTACGACATTCTTACCCATAACACTTGTCCTCATTCGCGCAAACTTGGTGCCGGCAACGGCCGGCGGGAAAACTCAAGAAGCCAGCGGCAATACTTGCCAAAGCCCGTTCTGCTGAATCAATTGCCGGTCGCAGTCCGCTTCACGGGCGGCGGCCAATGGTTGTCCAGGCAAGGCCTGAACCACGCGCTGACCCTCACTGCGCAACTGGCAAACCTGCTGCCAGAGGGCTGCATCCGTACTGTCCGGCATCCAGATACCGCCAGACGGTAGCTCGATCTCAGCACGCCCCAGGGTCACCAGGGTTTTCAAATCGGTAGAGAAGCCGGTTGCCGGGCGGGCACGACCGAAGTCGGCGCCGATGTCGTCGTAACGACCGCCCTGGGCAATGGACTGGCCAACGCCCGGCACGAACACCGCGAACACCACACCGGTGTGGTAGTGGTAACCGCGCAGTTCGCCCAGGTCGAAGTACAGCGGTAATTCAGGGAAACGCACGGAAAGACGCTCGGCAATCGCCAGCAGGTCGTCCAGGGCCGCCAGCACCGGCGCCGGTGCATTGGCCAGGCGCTCGCGGGCCGCAGCCAGCACTTCACGGCCGCCGCACAGGTCGACCAGCGCTCGCAGCATGCCGGACAGATCGGCCGGCAGGCCTTCGGTCAAGGTAATGACCTCGTCGATGGCCTTGCGTTGCAGGGCATCGAACAGTTGCTGTTCCACTTCGCCGGAGAGGCCGGCCGCACGGGCCAGGCCACGGTAGATACCGACATGCCCCAGGTCCATGTGCACATCCGGCACATCGGCCAGTTGCAGCATCGCCAGCATCAGGCTGATGACTTCCACGTCGCTGCTCGGGCTCGCATCGCCGTACAACTCGGCGCCCAGCTGGATAGGGCTGCGCGAGGACGACAAGGCACGCGGCTGCGCATGCAGCACGCTACCGGCATAGCACAGGCGGCTCGGGCCTTCGCGACGCAGGGTATGCGCATCGATTCGGGCCACCTGCGGCGTAATGTCGGCGCGGAAACCCATCTGCCGACCCGATTGCGGATCGATGACCTTGAAGGTACGCAGGTCGAGGTCCTGGCCCGCGCCGGTCAGCAAGGATTCCAGGTACTCGATATGAGGGGTCACGACGAACTCGTAACCCCAGCTCTGGAACAGATCCAACACCTGACGACGCGCAACTTCAATGCGCGCCGCCTCAGGTGGCAGTACTTCTTCGATGCCATCTGGCAGCAGCCAGCGGTCTACCGTTGCCATTACGCCATTCCCCTGTGATCCAGGCGGCCAGCCTATGGGCGGGCCTTGAGTGAAGCAGAAAATGATCGGCTCATGCGCAAACCACGCGCATGGGCGACGGGGCGAAAAGCCTGAAACCGGCTTCGCCACTCACTTTCCTCGAAAAAACCTGTCGAGTCGTTCAACTCGCCGTCTTGCACCAACAACCACAATCAAACGTGCAGACGCAAAAAAGCCGGGAATTTCCCGGCTGCCGCATCATACACTCGTTTTCCCAAAGGATCACCCCGCCAGACACTTTAGCCGCCGGGCGGGGCGATTCAGGTCAACGTCGCATCAAGGCTTGGCCTTTTCCAGGTAACGGAAAAAGTCGCTGCTTGGATCCAGGACCATGACGTCGGATTTGTTCGCGAAGCTTTCACGATAGGCACGCAGGCTACGGTAGAAACCGTAGAACTCCTGGTCCTGACCGTAGGCCTTGGAGTAGATGGCTGCGGCCTTGGCGTCGCCGTCACCGCGAATCTCTTCCGACTCACGATAGGCTTCGGCCAGCAGTACGCGGCGCTGACGATCGGCGTCGGCACGAATACCTTCCGCCAGCTCGTTACCCTTGGCGCGGTGCTCGCGAGCTTCACGCTCACGCTCGGTGCTCATGCGCTCGAAGACGCTGCGGTTCACTTCCTTCGGCAAGTCGATGGTCTTGACCCGGACATCGACCACTTCAATGCCCAGCTCTTTCTCGGCCATCTTGTTGAGCGAAGCCGTGATATCCGCCATCAGCGCATCACGTTCACCGGACACCACTTCGTGCAGGGTGCGCTTACCGAACTGGTCACGCAGGCCCGACTCCAGACGACGGGAAAGACGCTCGTCGGCGATCTGCTTGAGGCCGGAAGTCGCGGTGTAGAAACGCTCCGCATCCTTCACGCGCCATTTGGCATAGGCATCGACCATCACGGCTTTCTTTTCCAGCGTCAGGAAACGCTGGGTCGGTGCATCCAGGGTCATCAGGCGGGCGTCGAACTTACGCACCTGGTTCACATAGGGCACTTTCACATGCAGACCCGGCTGAACGTCAGCCTGGACCACACGACCGAACTGCAGCAACACCGCGCGCTCGGTCTGAGCGACGATGTAGAAGCAGTTCCAGGCAGCGATCGCCACGACGACGCCGACAATAAGGGCGATCAGCGATTTATTGCTCATCAGCGACTCTCCCTGGTACGCGCTTGCTGTTGCTGCAGATCAGCTGCCGCACGCGCATTCGCTTCGTTGCTGCTGGCTGCTGCGCCAGTCACCGGAGCACTGGTGCTGCGGCCACTCTCGACCATTTTGTCCAGCGGCAGGTACAGCAGATTGCTCTGGCCGTTCTTGTTGCCGGTCACGAGAACCTTGCTGGTATTGCTGAAGACTTCCTGCATGGTGTCCAGGTACAGACGCTCACGGGTGACTTCAGGCGCCTTGCGGTACTCGGCCACCAGCTTGGTGAAGCGATCGGCCTCACCCTTGGCGCGGGAAACCACTTCATCGCGATAACCGTTGGCATCCTCGATGATGCGCTGGGCCTGACCACGGGCTTCCGGCACGACACCGTTGGCATAGGTTTCAGCCTGGTTGCGCGAACGCTGCTCGTCTTCACGGGCACGGATCACGTCATCGAAGGCTTCCTGCACTTCACGCGGTGCCGCTGCGCTCTGTACGTTCACCTGGGTAACGGTGATACCGGTGCGATAGGTGTCGAGGAAACGTTGCAGACGCTCCTTGATCTCGCTGGCCATCAATTCACGGCCTTCGGTCAGCACCTGGTCCATCGCGGTGGAACCCACTACGTGGCGCAGTGCACTGTCGGTGGCGTGCTGCAGGCTGATTTCCGGCTGATCGACGTTCAGCACGAAGTCCTGCAGGTTGCTGATCTTGTACTGCACGGTCAGCGGCACTTCGACGATGTTTTCGTCTTCAGTCAGCATTTGACCCTGCTTGGTATAGGCACGCTCACGCGTGACGTTTTCCATGTACTTGCGATCGATCGGCGGGAAGTAGATGTTCAGGCCCGGGCCGACGGTCTCGTAGTACTTGCCGAAGCGCAGCACCACGGCCTGCTCCTGCTCGTCCACGACATACACCGCGCTGTACAGCCACACGGCCGCCAGCACGACCAGACCGATACCGAGCAGGCCGAGACCGCCGCCCTTACCGGAACTGCCACCGTCGTCACCACGTTTCTTACCACCACCGAACAACCCATTCAGGCTTTCCTGCAGCTTGCGGAAGGCCTCGTCGAGATCCGGTGGCCCCTTGCGGTCGCCATTGTTGCGGCGCTTACCACCCCAAGGATCCTGATTATTCGAGTTGCCACCCGGCTCATTCCAAGCCATAGCGCTCTCCATCTGATAAAGCAAAGACGCACCCACGGCGCGCCGACCAATGCTACAGAATGCCTGCTACAGCGGCACAACCGCTTTCTCAGGCTTTTATTGCAAAGTGTGTTGCTCGATGAACTCCAGCGGTTGCATGCCTTCGCGGCTTACCAGTCGATTCAGCTCGACTCGCGGCAAGCGGACAGCCAGCAGGCTGACACCTTCCTCGTCGTGATCTTCTTTCTGCACTGCGCCCAACTCGAAGAACTGCGCTCGCAGTCGAGCAAAACGCTGCGGCAAGCGCAAGGTGCCTACAAACAAATCCTCGCCCAGTAGCTCGGCAATGGCCTGCTTGAGCAAGTCCAGCCCCTGCCCCTCACGAGCCGACAACCAGACCCGCTGCGGCTTGCCGTCGGCATCGCGCTGGATCTGCGGATCTACCCCCTCGAGCAAATCGAGTTTGTTATAGACCTCCAGTATCGGCAAGTCCTGGGCTCCGATCTCGCCGAGCACCACCATGACCTGCTCGATCTGGGCCATGCGCTCGGGCTCATGGGCATCGATCACATGCAACAGCAGGTCGGAGTTGCTCGACTCTTCGAGCGTAGCCCGAAACGCCTCGACCAGTTTGTGCGGCAGGTGACGAATGAACCCCACGGTGTCGGCCAGCACGACCGGACCCAGATCGTCCAGCTCGAGCCGGCGCAAGGTCGGGTCGAGGGTGGCGAACAGTTGGTTGGCCGCGAACACATCGGACTCGGTCACGGAGTTGAACAAGGTGGATTTGCCGGCGTTGGTGTAGCCCACCAACGATACCGAAGGAATATCGGCACGCTTGCGCCCACGACGGGCCTGCTCGCGCTGACTGCGGACCTTCTCCAGCCGGGCCTTGATCTGTCGCAGGCGAACCCGCAGAAGACGCCGGTCGGTCTCGAGCTGGGTTTCACCCGGACCACGCAGGCCGATACCGCCTTTCTGCCGCTCAAGGTGAGTCCAGCCACGAACCAGACGCGTACTCATATATTCAAGCTGGGCCAGTTCTACCTGGAGCTTGCCTTCGTGAGTGCGGGCACGTTGGGCGAAAATATCGAGAATCAGACCCGTGCGGTCAATCACGCGACACTCGAAAGCACGTTCGAGGTTACGTTCCTGACTGGGTGTGAGGATGTGATTGAAAATCACCAGGTCGACCTGTTCGGCTTTGACCAGGTCGCGTAATTCTTCGACCTTGCCGCTGCCAACCAGGTACTTGGCGGTTGGCCGATGACGCGGCACGTTAACAAACGCGACGGTCTCGGCGCCGGCCGATATTGCCAACTCCTGAAACTCCTGCGGATCTTCGCGCGCCTCAGGGTCCTGACCATCCAAGTGAACGAGAATTGCACGCTCACCACCACCGTGGCGCTCAAAGAACAAAGGAGACTCCTATCAGGCGTTACCTGGCTCAGCGTCACCCTGTTCGGATTCGGATGCGCTAGGCAGGCGAATTGGACGAACCGGTACCACTGTCGAGATAGCGTGTTTGTAAACCATTTGGCTGACGGTGTTCTTCAGCAGGATGACGAACTGGTCGAAAGACTCGATCGTACCTTGCAGTTTGATCCCGTTGACCAGATAGATGGAAACCCCAACTTTCTCTTTACGTAAAGTATTCAAGTAAGGGTCTTGTAGCGAATGCCCTTTTGACATGTGCCGCACTCCTTTAAGGATCAATAATAAAAAATCAGAAAACAGATGGCTAAAACCGCCCCACCCCCAAGGATAGACGGCAATTGCAAGGACTCAGCTCAATATGGAGACCGTTCCCAGGTATTTCAAGGCGCGTGGCAGATTGTCGCAATCAAGGCTGTCCAGCCAGTGTAAATCAGCCCAGCTACGCAACCAGGTGAACTGGCGCTTCGCCAATTGGCGCGTGGCAATGATGCCGCGTTCCTGCATCTCGGCGAATGTCAGCTTGCCATCCAGATGATCCCAGACCTGTCGGTAGCCTACAGCACGTATAGACGGCAACCCGGCATGCAGGTCACTTCTAGAACGCAGAGCTACGACCTCGTCGACGAATCCCTGTTCCAACATAATTGTGAATCTTTGTGCAATGCGCTCATGCAGTACCTGACGGTTTGCCGGGGCAATGGCCAAGTTCGCGACAGTATAGGGCAATTGTCCCCGTCCCGAAGCGGCTGCTTCAGTACTTTGCGCAGATTGTCGCAGTCTGTGGGCGGTCATGCTCAGGCCACTGACCCGATAGACTTCCAGCGCCCGGGTCAGGCGCTGGGGATCATTGGGGTGAATCCGCGCCGCCGACTCGGGGTCGATGGCCGCCAATTGGTCGTGCAGGGCCTGCCAGCCAAGGCGTGCCGCTTCTTCTTCCAGCTCGGCGCGGACCTGTGGGTCGGCCGGCGGCATGTCCGCCAAGCCTTCAAGCAAAGCCTTGTAATAGAGCATCGTGCCGCCCACCAGCAGCGGAATCTTGCCGCGCGCGGTGATATCGGCCATGGCCGCCAGCGCATCGGTACGGAAATCCGCCGCCGAATAACTCTCGGCAGGGTCGAGAATGTCGATCAGGCGGTGCGGAAATTCGGCCAGGATTTCCTTGGACGGCTTGGCGGTGCCTATGTCCATGCCACGGTAGACCAGCGCCGAATCGACGCTGATCAGCTCGCAAGGCAAAACCTTGGTGAGTTCGATGGCCAGGTCAGTCTTGCCAGCGGCAGTCGGGCCCATCAGGAAGATCGCTGGGGGAAGCTGGCTCATCAACGACCGCGCAAGAAGAGTTTGTCCAGATCGTCCAGGCCCAACTGGGTCCAGGTCGGTCGGCCATGGTTGCATTGACCGCTGCGCTCGGTGTTTTCCATGTCGCGCAACAAGCCGTTCATTTCCGGCAGGGCCAGGCGGCGATTGGCCCGGATCGCCCCGTGGCAGGCCATGGTGCCCAGCAACTCGTTGAGGTGCGCCTGGATACGGTCGCTGGTGCCGTACTCCATCAGGTCGGCCAGGACGTCATGCACCAGGCGGTTGGCTTCCGCCTGCTTGAGCAGGGCCGGAATCTGCCGGATCGCCAGCGACTCAGGGCCCAGGCGCTGCAACTCGAATCCCAGGCGCTGGAACCAGCTGACGTGCTCCTCGGCACAGTCGGCTTCGCGCTGGCTGACCGCGATCGACTCAGGCACCAGCAGCGGCTGGCCGCTCAGGCCTTCGCTGGCCATCGCCACCTTCAGGCGCTCGTACATGATCCGCTCGTGGGCCGCGTGCATGTCCACCAGCACCAGGCCCTGGGCGTTTTCCGCGAGGATATAGATGCCTTTGAGCTGCGCCAGCGCATAGCCCAGCGGCGGGATATCGCCCTGAGCGTCCGGCAGGGTCGCGGCCCCAGACTCAGGCAAGGGCGCAAAGAACTCGCGATAGGCGCTTTGCGCCTCGGCCGCCGGCAGCACTGGCTGCGGACGCGGCGTGTACTGGTACTGATAACCCGCGCCCGAACCGGCCCCTGGCGGATTGAAGGCCGGTTGGGCCTGCGGCTGTTCCAGCGTCATGTTTGCCGCCAGGCGCATTTCGCCCTGGGGGCCGAACTCGCCGGCCTCGATCCCGCTCGGCCGCACGATGCCGGCGACCGCTGCCGGCGCCGCCAGATGGTCTTCCGGCCGAACATCGCCCAGGGCGCGGTGCAGGGTGCCATACAGGAAGTCGTGGACCATGCGCCCGTCACGGAAGCGCACTTCGTGTTTGGTCGGGTGCACGTTGACGTCGACCACCGCCGGGTCGACTTCGAAGAACAGCACAAAGGTCGGGTGCCGACCGTTGAACAGTACATCGCGGTAAGCCTGGCGCACCGCGTGGGCCACCAGCTTGTCGCGCACCGCGCGACCATTGACGTAGAAATACTGCAGGTCCGCCTGGCTGCGGGAAAAAGTCGGCAAGCCTACCCAGCCCCACAGATGCAGGCCGTTACGCTCAACTTCGATCGGCAGCGCCTGCTCGAGAAAGCCCGAACCGCACACCGCTGCCACCCGCCGCGCGCGCGCCACGTCATCGTTGGCTTCATGCAGGCTGAGGACGCTTTTACCGTTGTGACGCAGGTGAAACGCGACATCGAAACGCGCCAGCGCCAGGCGCTTGATCACTTCCTGCAGGTGATCGAACTCGGTTTTCTCGGCTTTGAGAAACTTGCGCCGAGCCGGGGTGTTGAAGAACAGGTCGCGGACTTCCACCGAGGTACCGACCGGATGGGCCGCCGGCTGCACGCGCGGCGCCATGTCGCGGCCTTCGGTTTCCACCTGCCAGGCCTGATCGGCCTCGCGGGTGCGGGAAGTCAGGGTCAAGCGGGCGACCGAGCTGATGGACGCCAGCGCCTCACCCCGAAAGCCCAGGCTCATGACCTGTTCCAGATCCTCGAGGTTGCGGATCTTGCTGGTGGCGTGGCGCGCCAGGGCCAGCGGCAGATCGTCCGCGGAGATGCCGCTGCCGTCGTCGCGCACCCGCAGCAGTTTGACGCCCGCCTGCTCGACGTCCACATCGATGCGCTTGGCGCCGGAGTCCAGGCTGTTCTCCAGCAACTCCTTGATCACCGATGCCGGACGCTCGACCACCTCACCGGCGGCAATCTGGTTCGCCAGTCGTGGGCTGAGCAGCTCGATGCGGGCGCTGCTGATGACTGCGTCATTCATTCCTTGGCCGCCAGTTCTGTACCCGGGATGGTCAGGGTCTGACCGATTTTCAGCTCATCGCTGCTCAGGTTGTTGGCGCTGCGCAGGGTGGCGGCGGAAACCTGATAACGCACGGCGATCATCGCCAGGGTTTCCCCCGGGCTCACGCGGTGGTCGCGCGGCCCCTGGGCAATCTTCCCGGAATCACGCAGCCAGGCGATGTAGGTGCCCGGCGGCGGGTTCTGCTGGAAGAACTGCCGCACGCCGCTGCTGATGGAACGCGCCAATGCCTGCTGGTGGCTGACAGTGGCCAGCTTGGAGGCTTCGTTGGCGTTGGAGATAAAGCCGGTTTCCACCAGGATCGACGGAATGTCCGGAGACTTGAGCACCATGAACCCGGCCTGCTCGACGCGCTGCTTGTGCAGCGGGGTGACCCGGCCGATGTTGCTGAGCACTTTCTGGCCGACGTTCAGGCTGGAAGTCAGCGAGGCCGTCATGGACAGGTCCAGCAATACGCCAGCAAGCATCCGGTCCTTGTCATCGAGGCTGACGTTGCCGGCCCCGCCGATCAGGTCGGAACGGTTTTCGCTGTCCGCCAGCCAACGGGCTGTCTCGGACGTGGCGCCGCGGTCGGAGAGCGCGAACACCGAGGCCCCGAAGGCCGCGCGGGACGGTGCCGCGTCGGCGTGGATCGAGACGAACAGGTCGGCGCCTTTCTTGCGGGCGATCTCGGTACGACCGCGCAACGGAATGAAGTAGTCGCCGGTACGGGTCAGCTCGGCGCGGAAGCCCTTGAGGCCATTGATCTGGCGCTGCAGCTCGCGGGCGATGGCCAGTACCACGTCTTTCTCATGCTGGCCGCGAGAGCCGGAGGCACCCGGGTCCTCGCCACCGTGACCGGCATCGATGACCACGACGATATCGCGTTTGCCGGCCGGGGCCGGTGGCAGCTTGATCTCAGGCTTGGTCGGCGTTACCGGGACCGCCGGCACCGTCGCGACATTCGGTGCCGGTGGCGGCGTCGGCGCGGCGTCCGCCGGGTTATCGAACAGGTCGACCACCAGGCGATTGCCGTATTGGGCATTGGGCGTCAGGGTAAAACTCTTGGGGGTGACGGCCTTTTTCAGGTCGACGACCACCCGCAAGTCGGTGGGGGTGCGCTGGGCCGAACGCATGGCGGTAATCGGCGTATTCGCCGTGGAGACATTCAGCGGCCCGCCGAGGGTCGCACCGTTGATATCGATCACCAGACGATCAGGGGCCGTCAGGGTGAAGACGCTGTGCTGGACCGGACCGGACAGGTCAAATACCAGTCGAGTGTTATCCGGTGCCCGCCACAGGCGAACGCTGCGGACCTGTGTAGCGGCCAGAGCGTCGACGGCCAATGCCGTAAGCAACAGTCCTACGACAGCAACCAACGCGCGAATGCGCATACCTAACCCCATCAATTATTTGAATTCCAACGCCAAAGCGGCACACCAGGCCTCGCCACGCGAGCCTTGCGACAACAAATGCAGGGAACGCCCGCTGTTATGCGGGCTAATGGTAATGGTCAGGTCCGGCTTTGGCAAAAAGCCCGCACCACGCTGGGGCCACTCGATCAGACACAGTGCATCACCCTCCAGGTAATCGCGGATGCCGAGAAACTCCAGCTCCTCAGGATCGACCAGGCGATAAAGATCGAAGTGGAAGGCCCGCACATCGCCGATCTCGTAGGGCTCAACCAGGGTAAAGGTCGGGCTTTTCACCGCACCGGCATGTCCCAGGCCACGGATGAGGCCCCGGGACAGCGTGGTTTTCCCCGCCCCCAGATCGCCTTCCAGAAAGATCACACCCACCCCTTGAGTGACCTGCGCCAGGCGCGCGCCAAAGGCGATCATGGCGTCTTCGTCTGCCAGATACAGGGTTATTTCAGACACGGTGATTGCTCCTCCAGCAACTGACGAATGACCGGAATCAGATCGCTGGCCGCCAGCCCCCGGCCCAATTTACCTTGATGCTCGCCCGCGACGGCATGCAGCCAGACCGCCAGGCAAGCGCTATCGAACGCCGACATCCCCTGGGCCAGCAGCGCCCCGACCAGGCCAGCCAACACATCCCCCAGCCCCGCCGTGGCCATGGCCGGATGCCCGCGGTCGCAGCGACCCAAGCGGCCATCAGGGCTGGCGACCAGACTTCCGGCGCCCTTCAGGATGGCCACAGCTGTGTATTTTTTGCTCAACGCTTGAGCGGCGGCCGGACGATCCGCCTGCACCTGCGCAGTGGAAATCCCCAGCAGCCGCGCGGCTTCCCCCGGATGCGGGGTGATCACGCTGCCCGGCGGCAAGGTCAAACCGCCTTTGGCCAGCAGATTGAGCGCATCGGCGTCCCACACCTGGGGCCGTGGCGCATTGGCGGCGGCAGACAACAGGCTGCGCCCCCAGGCCGCCTGCCCCAGACCGGGGCCCGCCACGATGATCGAGGCCTGCTCCAGCAAGCCCATCAACTGGTTGGCCGAGTCTGTGCCCAGAGCCATGACCTCCGGAACCCGCGCCAGAGCGGCCGCAACGTGCTCGCTGCGCGTCGCCAGAGACACCATCCCGGCACCGCCGCGCAAGGCGCTCTCGGCGCAGAGCAGCGCCGCACCGCCAAAACCGCGATCGCCACCGATCAGCAACAGGTGCCCGAACTGGCCTTTATGGGCGCTTGGCGCACGGGCAGCCAGCCGCGGCAATGTGCCGGGCGTCAGCAGCTGAATGTCGGGTAAAGGGTGTTTTGTCTGCGGCATGCGTCTTCGGGCTCCGATGTCTGGCAGAATTATACGCACCTCAGCCCCGGTTTCTCTCGCCTCATGCCTGCCATTACCACCGATCTGCCCGCCCTCGCCCAATCGATCAAGGATTGGGGCCGCGAGCTGGGCTTTCAGCAAGTCGGCATCAGCGGCCTGGACCTGGCCGAGCATGAACAGCACCTGGAGCGCTGGCTCGAGGCGGGCTACCACGGCGAAATGGACTACATGGGCGCCCACGGCAGCAAACGCTCCCACCCGGACGAACTGGTGCCCGGCACCCTGCGCGTGGTGTCCCTGCGCATGGATTACCTGCCCGGCGACACCCAGATGGCGCAGCGCCTGGCCCAACCGGAAAAAGCCTACGTCTCGCGCTACGCCCTGGGCCGCGACTATCACAAGCTGATCCGCAAGCGCGTGCAGCAACTGGCCGAGCGCATCCAGAAGGAAATCGGCCCGTTCGGCTATCGCGCCTTCGTCGACAGCGCCCCGGTGCTGGAAAAAGCCATCGCCGAACAGGCCGGGCTCGGCTGGATCGGCAAGAACACCCTGGTACTCAACCGCAAGGCCGGCAGCTACTTCTTCCTCAGCGAACTGTTCGTCGACCTGCCATTGCCGGTGGACGAGCCCCACGCCACCGAGCACTGCGGCCGCTGCACCGCGTGCCTGGACATCTGCCCGACCAAGGCCTTCGTCGGCCCTTATGTACTGGACGCCCGGCGCTGCATTTCGTACCTGACCATCGAACTTAAAAACGCCATTCCCGAAGACCTGCGCCCGCTGATCGGCAATCGGGTGTTCGGCTGCGACGACTGCCAGATCGTCTGCCCGTGGAACCGCTTCGCCCGCCCTTCCGGCGAAGGCGACTTCAAGCCACGCCACAACCTCGACAATGCCGAGCTGGCCGAACTCTTCATGTGGGACGAGGACAAATTCCTCAGCAGCACCGAAGGCTCGCCGCTACGCCGCGCCGGCTACGAACGCTGGCTGCGCAACCTGGCGGTAGGGCTGGGCAACGCGCCGTCGAGCATTCCGGTGCTGGAAGCCCTCAAGGCCCGTCGGGACTACCCGTCAGAGCTGGTGCGCGAACACGTGGAATGGGCGCTGAAGCAACACGCCAGCCGTCACTGCTCATCGTTGTAGACGAACTTGGGCATTTCCCAGTGAAAACGGATCGCCAGCAGGCGCAGTAGGAAACCGCCGAACAGGGTGATGAGGATCGACTGCTCGCCGGGCAATTGCAGGTAGATGCAGAGCATGTAGCACCAGGCCGCGGCGAACGAGACGCTGGCATACAGCTCGCGACGGAAGATCAGCGGAATATCGTTGCAGAAGATATCCCGCAGGATGCCGCCGAATACCCCGGTAATCACCCCGCTGACCGATGCCACCACCATGCCGTGGCCCATTTCCAGCGCGGTCATGCAACCGATCAGGGTGAACGCCACCAACCCCACGGCGTCGAGCACCAGAAACAGCGAGCGCAGGTGGCGCATCAAGGGCGCGATAAAGATGGTCACCAGGGCCGCGACCGAGGTCAGCACCAGGTATTCCGGATGCTTGACCCAGGTCAGCGGGTAATGCCCCAGCAGCACGTCACGCACCGAACCGCCGCCCAGGGCCGTGACGCAAGCGATCAACACCACCCCGAACCAGTCCATGCCGCGACGGCCGGCAGACAAGGCGCCAGTCATGGCTTCGGCGGTAATGGCAATCAGGTAAAGCATCAGCAGCATGATGGCGGTCCTTACAGGAAGGCGCGCAGTCTACTCAGTTGCTGCTGGCACCAAAAGGGGGCGCCGGCTGGAATTGCTGGAGACCCCGGCGCGAGCTATCGCGGGCAAGCCTTATGCAAACCTGTAGGAGCGAGGCTTGCCCGCGATGACATCAGAACCAGCGCCACCGAATCATCAGAGCTTGATGAAGTGCTTGCGGTAATGCTGCAGCTCGGCGATCGACTCGCGGATGTCATCCAGCGCCAGGTGGGTGCTGCCTTTCTTGAAGCTGTCGCGCACATCCGGCGCCCAGCGGGCCGCCAGCTCCTTGAGGGTGGAAACGTCAAGGTTGCGGTAGTGGAAGTAGCTTTCCAGCGCCTTCATATGGCGATACAGAAAACGCCGGTCCTGGCAGATGCTATTGCCACAGATCGGCGACTTGCCCTTGGGCACCCACTGCTCCAGGAAGGCGATGGTCTGCGCTTCCGCTTCAGCCATGCTGATGCGGCTTTCACGCACGCGCTGGGTCAGCCCAGAGCCGCCGTGCTGGCGGGTGTTCCACTCATCCATGCCGGCGAGAATTTCATCGCTCTGGTGGATGGCGATGACCGGACCTTCAGCCAAGGTATTGAGATTGCTATCGGTGACGATGGTCGCCATCTCGATGATGACGTCGGTATCAGGGTTCAGACCGGTCATTTCCAGGTCGATCCAGATCAGATTCTGCGGGTTTTGCATGTGTGGGCTCCTCGGCGTAGCTGCGCAGTTTAGCCTAGAGGGACCTGCTGGCGTGCTAAACTCGCGGCCGTTTTATCTAACCGCCGCATTCTCGACACGGAACACCAATGGCCAAACGCCAGCTCAATCGTCGCCAAAACTGGCGCATCGAAAAGATTCAAGGCGAACGCGCCGCCCGCGCCGCCAAACGTGAATCCTCTGCCGTGGAAGCACTGGAAGGCGGCGATCTCGGCCCCGAACAGACCGGCCTGGTGATCGCCCACTTCGGGGTGCAGGTCGAGGTCGAGGCGCGCGAGGGCGAACTGGCCGGCCAGGTGTTCCGCTGCCACTTGCGCGCCAACCTGCCGGCGCTGGTGACCGGCGATCAGGTGGTCTGGCGCCCGGGCAACCAGGGCATCGGCGTAATCGTCGCGCAACTGCCGCGCCACACCGAACTCTGCCGTCCGGATAGCCGCGGCCAGCTCAAGCCGGTCGCCGCCAACGTCGACATGATCGTGATCGTCTTCGCCCCGCTGCCCGAGCCCCATGCCAACCTGATCGACCGTTACCTGGTCGCGGCCGAACATGCCGGCATCCGCCCGCTGCTGCTGCTCAACAAGTTCGACCTGATCGACGAGCAGAACGCCCCGGCCCTGAACGCCCTGCTGGCGGTCTATCGGCAACTGGGCTATCCGGTACTGGAAGTCTCGGCCCACCACGGCAATGGCATGGAACAGCTGCAAGCCCAGCTGGACGGGCGGATCAGTGTGTTCGTCGGCCAGTCTGGCGTGGGCAAGTCGTCGCTGGTGAACAGCCTGCTGCCGGATGTCGAAACCCGCGTCGGGCCTTTGTCGGAGCTGTCCGGCCAGGGCACCCACACCACCACCACCGCGCGCCTGTTCCACTTCCCGGGCGGCGGCGAACTGATCGACTCCCCGGGGATTCGCGAATTCGGCCTGGGCCACGTCAGCCGCGCCGATGTCGAAGCGGGTTTCATCGAGTTCAACGACCTGCTGGGCACCTGCCGCTTCCGTGACTGCAAGCATGACCGCGAACCGGGCTGCGCCCTGCTCAAGGCCCTGGAAGACGGGCGGATCCAGCAGCAACGGATGAACAGCTACCGCTCGATCATCGCCAGCCTGCCGGATAGCAGCTATTAATAAGTAGCCCCACGCAGAAACAAAAAAGGCCGCGATGATCGCGGCCTTTTTTATCGAGCACTCATTAACAGAGCCTGCTATTACCCATCACCGAGCGGCGGGAGGCGTAGCAGCCGGTGCGGGGGCAGGTGCCGCCGCGCCTTCAGTCTTCGGTGCAGCGTCGTCGAAGATATTCAGGCGCTCGCGCAGTTCATGGGCCGGCAGCGGCTCCTGCTCCGGCGGCAAGGCGTTCGGGTCGACCGGCACTTCGCCCGGGGCGCCCTGGCCCTGGGTCGGTGCCGGAGCCTCGGGAGCGACTTCCCCTTCGATCGCGCGCTGGGCCTTCTTGGTCAGAACCACGATGTCGATACGCCGGTTGATCGGGTTGAACGGGTTCTTGCGATCGAACAGCGACGACGAGGCATAACCCACCACGCGAGCCACCTGACCGTCCGGATAGCTGCCCGCCACCAGCGCCCGACGCGCGGCGTTGGCACGGTTGGCCGAAAGCTCCCAGTTACCGAAATCTCCGGTGCCCGCGTAAGGCTTGGCATCGGTGTGACCGCTGATGCTGATCTTGTTCGGCACCGCCTTGATGGTGTCGGCCATGGCCAGCAGGATGTCCTCGAAGTACGGCTTCAGGCGTGCACTGCCGGAGTCGAACATCGGCCGGTTTTCCGAATCGATGATCTGGATACGCAGGCCGTCCGGAGTGATCTCGAACAGGATCTGGTCCTTGAACTTCTGCAATTGCGGGTTTTCTTCGACCTTGTTCTGCAACTCCTGCAGCAACAGCTCCAGACGCTCTCTTTCCACCTGCTCGGCCATGCTCTCGACCTGATCGGTATCGACCGTAACCTTGTCCGGCTGCGGCTGCGACTTGATCTCGGGGTTGAGCGTGTTTTCCGGCGCCAGCTCGGGAGAACCGCCCAGGTCGATGATGTAGGGCGTGCCGCTTTCCGAGAAGCCGATCGGGTCCTTGAAGTAACCGGCGATGGCGATCTTCTGTTCCGGGGTGGCGGTGGATAACAGCCACAGCACCAGGAAGAACGCCATCATCGCCGTGGCGAAGTCGGCGAAGGCGATCTTCCACGCCCCGCCGTGATGTCCGCCGGCAAAGCGCTTGACGCGCTTGATGATAATCGGCTGATTGTTTTCCATGGCTTAGCGACCGCGAACCGCTTGTTCCAGCTCGGCGAAGCTCGGACGGTGCGCCGGGTACAGCACCTTGCGCCCGAACTCCACGGCCAGCGATGGCGGCATGCCGGAAGCCGAGGCCACCAGGGAGGCCTTGATGGCTTCGTAGACGTTCAGCTCTTCCTTGGCGTCGTGCGCCAGGGAATGAGCCAGCGGGCCGAAGAAGCCGTAGGCCGCGAGAATACCGAAGAAGGTACCGACCAGCGCCGCACCTACGTGCAGGCCGATGGACTTCTGGTCGCCATCACCCAGGGACGCCATGGTCACCACGATACCCAGTACTGCCGCGACGATACCGAAACCCGGCATGCCGTCGGCGATGCCGTTGACCGCATGGGACGGATGCTCGAGGTCTTCCTTGAGGCTGAACAGCTCCATGTCGAACAGGCCTTCCAGCTCGTGGGGAGCCATGTTGCCGGAGGACATGATGCGCAGGTAGTCACAGATGAACGCGGTCATGCGCTCGTCTTTGAGCACGGATGGGTACTTGGCGAAAATCGGGCTGGCGGCGGCATCTTCGATATCGCCCTCGATCGCCATCATGCCTTCGCGGCGGCTCTTGTTGAGGATCTCGTAGATCAGCCCCAGCACTTCCAGGTAGAAGGTCTGGGAAAAGCGCGAACCAAACATCCCCAAGGACTTCTTGAGCACGTGCATGGTCATGTAGCCGGGGTTCGCCTGCAGGAACGCCCCCAGCGCGGCGCCACCGATAATCAGCACCTCGAAAGGCTGGATCAGGGCGGCAATCTTGCCGTGAGAAAGCACGTATCCGCCGAGCACGCTCGCGAACACGACGATGATGCCGATAATTTTAGCCATAGGTAGGAAGGTACTTACTGAGTCGGGTTCAAGGTCATATTCGGAAGTTCTTAAAACTCTTCTTCTACTTATCGGCAAAACTGCGCCAGACTATAGGCCGTTAAGGCGAAAAGCCAGTTTGGCCCGCTCTGGGCGTGTTTACAGCAGACGATGATTGCGCCCAGCCATGTCTAATGAAACGACAGTCCCAACTACCGCCCCCCACTCCCTCGAATCCTGGATAAAGCTGCTTGACGCGGTCCGTTTGCCGGTGCCGCAAGCCAGCCACGACCGGGTCTGCAAAGCCATCAGGGACAATCGCAGCTCGTTGCGCGACATTGCCGACCTGATGCAGGACAGCCCCGCGCTGGCCTTGAGCGTGATTCGCGAAGCCAATCGCCACACCCACGGCAGCATGGGCGAGCCGGCCGAGAACCTCGAGGTTGCCCTCAACCGCCTGGGCCTCGCGCGTACCGAAGAATTGCTCGCCCGCCTGCCTGCCCAGCCCGAACAGGAGATCCCGGTCGGACTGCGCCAGTTGCAACTGATCAGCCAGCACGCGACCCAACAGGCCAACGGCTTTTTTGCCAGTCGCCTGGCCAGGCTCTGGCAGGACATTCACTGGGGCAGCCTGCTGTTTCTCTCGCCACTGTGGCCCTTGGCGCTGACCTATCCAAAACTGCTCGAAGAGTGGGAGCTGCGGGTCGTCCACAAGGCCGAACCGGCCCAGGAGGTCGAGCAGCAACTGTTCGGTGTCGGCCTGCTTCAGCTGGGCCAGGCCCTGGTGGAGATCTGGCACTTGCCGATCTGGGTACAGCAAGGCTACCGCCTGTTGATCGACGAGCAGGAGCAATTGGTCAAGGCCCTGCATATCGCCCGGGACAACGCCCACCCGCTGCACCAGCAACAATGCCTGGATGCCGATCCGGCCCTGCAGCGCTGGCTGAACCAACCGGCCAACAGTGTGTTGCTGGCCAACGCCCTGGCCCTCTCGGCGCAAGAGTCCTGGACCGGCCCGCACTGCATGCGCTGGCAATACCTGACCAGCCTGTATCTGCAGATGCCGATGGACGAGCTGCAACAACAGCTGCACCAGCAAGCCGCGCAGAGTGCCCGGCATCACCGCATGCCCGACCTGTGGCATCCGGCCGAGGCGCTGCTCTGGCCTTGGGAGGCCCGGCGCGTGCATCGCGGCGAGCTTCCAGTGCCCGCACCAACCGCCGAAGACCTGGCCAAGTGGCGCAAGCAGTGCAGCGAATTGCTGGTGGAACCCAGCCGTTTCAGCAATGCCATGCACCTGACCACCTTTGCCCGCGACGCCCTGGTGGCATGTGGCATGCGCCGGGTGATGCTGCTGATGGTCGACCGCACGCGGACCCAGTTGCGGGTGCATCAGATCGCCGGGCTGCCTGCGCCAGCCTCGAGCCTGATGCTGACGATCAGCCAGAGCAGCGTACTGCAGCGGCTGCTGGACGCCCCGGCGCAAGTACGCCTGACGCCGACCAACAACGCCCAGTTCTCCGCCCGCCTGCCCGCCAGCCTGCGCACGCTGTTTCGTGGCGAGCATCTGCTGATGCGCTCGGTGCCCAGCAATGGCCGGGTGATCATGCTGATCGTCGCCGACCAGGGCGGCCAGCCCTTCTCGGAAATCTCCGTACAGGCGTTCGGCAAGACCGCCCAATGCATCGAAAAGGCCCTGCACAGCTTTACCAACCGCAGCCGCTGACGCTTGCGCTACAATCCTCCCCTTTGTGCCCTGGAGACCTCACATGCCTGACTTCTCTGGCTTGCCGCTGGTGATCGAGCCGAGCGACCTGCTCCCTCGCCTGGACGCCCGCGAACTGATCCTGGTGGACCTGACCAGCGCCGCCCGCTATGCCGCGGGCCACATCCCCGGCGCGCGCTTCGTCGACCCTAAACGTACCCAGCTCGGTCAGGCACCGGCGCCCGGGCTGATGCCACCACAGGCGGCCCTGGAAGCCCTGTTCGGCGAACTGGGGCATAACCCGGATGCTGTCTACGTGGTCTACGACGACGAAGGCGGCGGCTGGGCCGGGCGCTTCATCTGGTTGCTGGATGTCATCGGCCACTCCCGTTACCACTACCTGGACGGCGGGCTATTGGCCTGGCTGGCGGACGGCCTGCCGGTCTCGAACGAAGTCCCGGCAGCCGTTGGCGGCCCTGTCGCCCTGACCCTGCACGACGAGCCGACCGCCACCCGTGAATACCTGCAAAGCCGGCTTGGCGCGGCCGACCTGGCGATCTGGGATGCTCGCGGCCCGCTGGAGTACTCGGGGGAGAAAGTTCTCGCCGCCAAGGGTGGGCACATTCCCGGCGCGATCAACTTCGAGTGGACGGCGGGCATGGACCAGGCGCGCAACCTGCGGATCCGCAGCGACATGCCGCAGATCCTCGAACAGCTCGGCATCAGCAAAGACAAAGAAGTGATTACCCACTGCCAGACTCACCACCGCTCTGGCTTCACCTACCTGGTGGCCAAGGCGCTCGGTTATCCGCGGGTCAAAGGCTATGCCGGTTCCTGGGGCGAATGGGGCAACCACCCTGACACGCCCGTAGAGATTTAAGGTTTAAGGACAGTTAATGAAAAAGCGTTTGTTTATCCTCAGCCAGTACCTGCTGCCTCACCACCTGCTGTCGCGCCTGGCCGGCTGCATCGCCGAGTGCCGCGTGCGCTGGTTCAAGAATGCCTTCACCGCCTGGTTCGCCAAGCGTTATCAGGTGGACATGTCGCAAGCACTGGTGGAAGACCTGACCGCCTACGAGCACTTCAACGCCTTCTTCACCCGCGCCCTGAAAGACGGCGCCCGCCCGCTGGACCAGACGCCGGGCGCGATCCTCAGCCCGGCTGACGGCGCGGTCAGCCAGCTCGGCCCGATCGAACACGGCCGGGTATTCCAGGCCAAGGGCCACAGCTTCAGCGTGCTGGAACTGCTGGGTGGCGATTCGGCCCTGGCGGCTCCGTTCATGGGCGGCGACTTCGCCACCATCTACCTGTCGCCGAAGGACTACCATCGCGTGCACATGCCGCTGGCCGGCACCCTGCGGGAAATGGTCTACGTGCCAGGGCGGATCTTCTCGGTCAACCAGACCACCGCGGAAAACGTGCCAGAGCTGTTCGCCCGCAACGAGCGCGTGGTGTGCGTTTTCGATACCGAGCGCGGCCCGATGGCCGTGGTATTGGTGGGCGCGATGATCGTGGCCTCGATCGAAACCGTCTGGGCCGGCCTGGTGACTCCGCCGAAGCGCGAACTGAAGACCGTGCGCTACGACGAAGCCGCCCGCGCACCGATCCACCTGGAAAAAGGCGCCGAATTGGGCCGCTTCAAGCTGGGCTCCACCGCGATCGTGCTGTTCGGGCCGGAGCAAGTGCAGTGGGCCGAAGAACTGGCGGCTGGCTCGCCGGTGCAGATGGGCCAGGGCATGGGTTTACCCAAGGCCTGAGCTTTGGGCATAAAAAGCCGGACATAAAAAACGCCGCAGATCGCGGCGTTTTTTTTGCTCTGGATTCGGCTCAGAGCTGGCCGTCGCGATCGCGGAAACCCAGCAGATAAAGCACGCCATCCAGGCCCAGGGTAGAAATCGCCTGCTTGGCCGACTGCTTGACCAGCGGCTTGGCGCGAAAAGCCACGCCCAGGCCGGCAATCGCCAGCATCGGCAGGTCGTTGGCGCCGTCGCCGACCGCAATGGTCTGCTCCAGGCGCAACCCTTCCTTGGCAGCCAGTTCGCGCAGCAGATCGGCTTTGCGCTGGGCATCGACAATCGGCTCGACCGCGACGCCGGTCACCTTGCCGTCGATCACTTCCAGTTCGTTGGCGAATACGTAGTCGATCCCCAGCTTGGCCTGCAATTGCTTGGCGAAGTAAGTGAAGCCACCCGAGAGAATCGCGGTCTTGTAGCCCAGGCGCTTGAGTTCGGCGAACAGGGTCTCGGCGCCTTCGGTCAGGCGCAGCGACGCGCCGATGGAGTCCAGCACCTTGATGTCCAGGCCCTGGAGCAAGGCCAGGCGTTCCTTGAAGCTGGCCCGGAAATCCAGCTCGCCGGCCATGGCCCGCTCAGTGATTTCCGCCACCCGGTCACCCACGCCGGCCGCCTTGGCCAGCTCGTCGATGACTTCCGCCTCGATCAGCGTCGAGTCCATGTCGAACACCGCCAGGCGGCGGTTACGACGGAACAGCGAGTCTTCCTGGAAGGCGATATCGACGTTCAGTTCCTGTGCGACGCTCAGGAACTCGGCACGCAACGCTTGCGGATCGGCTGCTTCGCCACGCACGGAGAACTCGATGCAACCCTTGCCCTTGTCGGCCGGGGTGTCCAGCGGCATGCGCCCGGAGAGGCGATCGATATGGTCGATATTCAAGCCGTACTTGGCGGTGATCGAACTGACGCGCTGCAACTGCTCGGCGGTGACCTTGCGGGTCAGCAAGGTAACGATATGGCGCTTCTTGCCCTGGCCGCCGACCCACTGCTGGTAATCCTCTTCGGAAACCGGCGTGAAACGGACCTGCTGGTCCAGCTCATAGGCGGTGAACAGAATGTCCTTGAGCACCGACGAGCTCTGCTCGTTGTCCGGAATTTCAACCAGGATGCCGAACGACAGAGTGTCGTGAATCACCGCCTGACCGATGTCGAGAATGTTCACACCACCCTGGGCCAGAACGCCGGTAATGGCTGCAGTGAGACCCGGACGGTCTTCACCGGTGATGTTTATCAGGACGATTTCGCGCAAGGCGCACCCCCGCAGGTGGAAAAAAACCGCATTCTACCCACTTTCAGTGACCATCGGGCACAGCCAGCGCTTTGCCGGTCTAGGGCCTGTCGCTATACTGCGCCTCAACTTCACGGACAAAAGAGCCGAGCTCAGTGAACCGGCCCACGCCAGTTAAAACCGATAACTTCTTCCTGCTGATCTTCCGTGCACTGCGTCATCGCCGTGTACCGATTGCATTGCGCATTGCCAGCCATAACGTGATCCTGGTCGCCCTGGCCCTGGTGATCTATGCCTGCGTGATGGGGCTGCAATTCAAGCAGGCCATGCACGAACAAGCCGACGCCCTGGGTCAGAGCCTGACCACCCAGACCGCGACCTCGGCCACCGAACTGTTGGTGTCCAACGACATCCTCAGCCTCAACGTGCTGCTGAACAACCTGACCAAGAACCCGCTCGTGGCCCACGCGGCGATCTACAGCGTGGACAACCGCATCCTCGCCGAAGCCGGTCAGCGCCCGAAAAGCAGCCTGCTGGGTGAAACCGAAGGCGTCTACCAGACCAAGATCACCTTCCAGGACGTGACCGCGGGCAACCTGCGCATCAGCCTGGACATGGAACAATTCCA
This sequence comes from Pseudomonas sp. GW531-T4, assembly GCF_017349615.1. Classification (NCBI taxonomy): domain Bacteria; kingdom Pseudomonadati; phylum Pseudomonadota; class Gammaproteobacteria; order Pseudomonadales; family Pseudomonadaceae; genus Pseudomonas; species Pseudomonas sp. GW531-T4. The sequence goes on along the minus strand of NZ_JACMZT010000028.1, from coordinate 52,806 downwards.
GCAGCCGATGACCATCAGCCTGCAGAGCATGGGCATTCTCAGCGCCATCCTGCTGGCTTTGGCCCTGGCCTTGAGCTTGCGCCTGGGGCGGCACATCTCCACGCCGCTGATGCAACTGCGGGTCTGGCTGCGGGATATCGACGCGCATACCCCGGCCACCCAGCGCCAGGACGAGATCGGCGACCTGGCGCGCCAGCTGCATGCCAGCTTCGCGCCGGAGAAGGTCGAGCCGGAGCCCGAACCGGAAGCCGAGATCGACGATACCGACTACGACGACAGCGAAGACGCGGAACCGACCTTCGAGGTGCGCAACCTGCGTGACCCGAGCTTCGACAAAAGCGCTCCGGTGGCCGGCCTCAAGCCCGCACCGCGGCACGTGGTCAATGCCGAAGAGGATCTGGCCGACGATGAAGACCCGTTCGCCGATCTTCGCGATAGCTCGTCCACCGCGACCGCTGCCAAGCCGATCGTAAAACCCGCGGTACCGGCACAACCGCAGCACAGCGCGGTACTGGCCGTGCAACTGGGCGCCCAGGAGCAACTGCGCCGCCTGCCCCGCGCCCGCCTGACGGAATTGCTGGAACGTTATCGCGACTGCCTCGACCAGGCTGCCTCGCTGTACCAGAGCGAACTGCACACCCTGAACGACGGCAGCACGCTGATGCTGTTCCACAGCGAAGACAGCGGCGACGACTACCTGACCAACGCCATCTGCTGCGGCGAACTGCTGCGCGCCCTGGGCCACGCCCTGCAAATCGAAGTGGCCGACAGCGGTATCACCCTGCAACTGCAACTGGGCCTGACCCTGGGCGACGAGCTGTTCGGCCTGAGCCAGATCGACCTGCTGCTGACCGAGACCGCCCAGGATGCCCTGGCGCTGTCCCAGCACAGCCGCAACCTGCTGCTGGTCGAGCGCAAGATCAACGATGACGCCCTGATTCGTCAGCGTGCACGCATTCGTCCGATCGCCAGCCCGGAAGGCGCCTGCTGCGTCGAGCGCCTGATGGAGCCCTACCCATCGATGCTGGAGCGGCAACTGGCGCGGATGCACGAGAGCCGGGCCAAGCTGTAAGCCAGCCGCTCAACAAAAAAGCCCGCAGCGATGCGGGCTTTTTGTTGGGTGTTGATCGGGCTGACGCCATCGCGGGCAAGCCTCGCACCTATCTGCTTCGGTAGGAGCGAGGCTTGGCCGCGATAGCAATCTGCAGAACACCGCAGAGCGCCCGAGCCACCGGACAACTCTCCAGAAACGACAAAGCCCGCTGATCAGCGGGCTTTGTCCTGTAACCGCAACACTCAGAAGCGGAACACTTCCATATCCGTACGGATTGGTGTGGCCATCGGAATCTTCGGCTGCTTCTCCTGCTCGGCCGGTTTTGCCGCCGGCGCAGGCGCCGCCTTGCGTGGCACCTCGGCTACCGTCGGCTGGTTGGCCAGCGGCTTGAGGGCACCCGACAGTTGCTCGGCCAAGCGTTGCAGCAGTACACCCTGGGCCTGGACCTGGGACGCGGTGGTACCGGCATGCTGTTCCTGCAGATGAACGATACGGTTGTCGCGCACCTGCCCACGACGATCGATCAGGCGCCATTGCGCATCGAGAACCGCCGGTTGCGACGCGCCCGAATCCAGGCGAGTGATCGACAACAATACCTGCACATCCGGAGTGAAACCGGTACTCGCCGGCGCCAGTACGACGCGCTGGCTGTCCAGCTGGCCGGCGACCTGACGCAACAGCAACTGATCGATATCGGAAGACAGGCTGCCCGCCCAGCGACCGTCGGTCGAAGCCTGCAGGCTGCCGTCGTTCTGGCGTTGCAGCAAGGTTTCACGTTGCAGGTAGTCGGCAACCAGTACCGGCCCCAGCAATACAGCCATGCCAGCACTTTGTGCCGGCTGAGCCGGACTTCCGCTGTCCAGCTGATACAGCGACACCGGCTGGTGTACGCTGCAACCCGCCAGGCCAAGAACGCCAGCGAGCAAGAAAACAAGAGGAAGGCGCAGAGCAGTCATCATCCCATCCAGGTGGCGGCCACAAGGCTAGCCACAGTGTAAATACTCAAAATAACCCTGAATAACGCTCAGCCACGCCGGCGCTTGAAAGCGCATATCATCCGTGAATATGCGCCATGACTCCAGTGTTGTAGCGCCGTTCTACCGGTTAAATCGCAGATCGGACGCTCTAAGCCGCATCAATTGAGAGTTTCTACCAACAACGCATCCACTCGCTGGAAGCCTCGTGGCAGCTTGTTACCCCGGCGACCGCGTTCGCCCTTGTAGTGCTCAAGGTCATCGGCCTTGAGCGACAGGGTACGTTTTCCGGCCTGCAGCACCAGTGTCGCGCCTTCCGGCAGCACCGCGATATCGGTCACGTACTCCTCGCGGCTGGCCACCCGCTCACCCGGAATCCCGATGATCTTGTTGCCCTTGCCTTTGCCCAGCTGCGGCAAGTCGCTGATCTTGAACACCAGCAAACGCCCTTCGGTGGTCACCGAAGCCAGCCAGTTCTGTTCACGATCGCTCACCGGCCGAGGCAACAGCACCTTGGCGTTGTTCGGCAGGCTCAACAGCGCCTTGCCGGCCTTGTTCTTGGCTTGCAGATCCTCGCCCTTGACCACGAAGCCGTAACCCGCGTCGGATGCGATCACGTACAGCGCCTCGTCGTCCGGCAGCAGCACGCATTCGAAACTGGCACCAGGCGGCGGCGTCAGGCGTCCGGTCAGCGGCTCACCCTGGCCACGGGCCGATGGCAGCGTATGTGCCGCCACCGAATAACTGCGCCCGGTGGAGTCGATAAACACCGCAAACTGGTTGGAGCGCCCGATGGCCGAGGTCTTGAAGCCGTCACCGGCCTTGTAGGACAGGCCCGTGGCGTCGATATCATGCCCTTTGGCGCAACGTACCCAACCTTTTTCCGACAGAACGATGGTGACCGGCTCGGTCGGCATCAGCTCGTTTTCCGACAAGGCCTTGGCCTCGGCACGCTCAACGATCGGCGAACGACGATCGTCGCCGTAGGTTTCAGCGTCCTGCAGCAATTCGGTGCGCACCAGCTTCTTCAGCTTGGCTTCGCTGTTGAGCAGGGCTTGCAGCTTGGCCTGCTCCTTGAGCAGTTCGTCCTGCTCGGCGCGCAACTTCATCTCTTCCAGCCGCGCCAACTGACGCAGGCGGGTATCGAGGATGTAGTCAGCCTGCACTTCGCTCAGGGCGAAACGCTCGATCAGCTTGGCCCGCGGCTGATCCTCGGTACGAATGATGTGGATCACTTCATCCAGGTTGAGGTAGGCGATCAGCAAGCCGTCCAACAGGTGCAGGCGGCGCTCGACCTTGTCCAGGCGGAACTGCAGGCGGCGGCGCACCGTCAGTACGCGGAACTCCAGCCATTCCACCAGCAGGGCGCGCAGGTTCTTCAGCTGCGGCTTGCCGTCCAGGCCGATGATGTTGACGTTGACCCGGTAGCTGGATTCCAGCTCGGTGGTCGCAAACAGGTGTTGCATCAGTTCGTCGGGATCGACCCGGTTGGAGCGCGGAATGATCACGATCCGGCACGGGTGCTCATGGTCCGACTCGTCACGCAGGTCGGCGACCATCGGCAGCTTCTTGGCCTGCATCTGCGCGGCGATCTGTTCCAGCACCTTGGCGCCGGACACCTGGTGCGGCAGCGCGGTGACGATGATGTCGCCATCCTCGATGCGATAGACGGCACGCATGCGCACCGAACCGCGACCGGTTTCGTAGATTTTCAGCAGGTCCGCGCGTGGCGTGATGATTTCCGCTTCGGTCGGGTAGTCCGGGCCCTGAATATGCTCGCAGAGCTGTTCGACCGTGGCCTTGGGCTCGTCCAGCAGGCGCACGCAGGCCGTGGCGACTTCGCGCAAGTTGTGCGGCGGCACGTCAGTGGCCATGCCCACGGCGATGCCAGTGGTGCCATTGAGCAGGATATTCGGCAAACGTGCCGGCAATACCAGGGGTTCCTGCAGGGTGCCGTCGAAGTTCGGCCCCCAGTCCGCGGTGCCCTGGCCCAGCTCGCTGAGCAGGACTTCGGAGTAACGCGACAGACGCGCTTCGGTGTAACGCATGGCGGCGAAGGACTTGGGATCGTCCGGCGCACCCCAGTTACCCTGGCCGTCCACCAGCGTGTAGCGGTAGCTGAAAGGCTGCGCCATCAGCACCATGGCTTCGTAGCAGGCCGAGTCGCCGTGGGGGTGGAACTTACCCAGCACGTCACCGACCGTACGGGCGGACTTCTTGTGCTTGGAATCGGCATCCAGCCCCAGCTCACTCATGGCGTAGACAATACGCCGCTGTACCGGTTTCAGGCCGTCGCCGATATGCGGCAAAGCACGGTCCATGATCACGTACATGGAGTAGTTGAGGTAGGCATTTTCGGTGAAGTCAGCCAGCGATCGGCGTTCTACGCCATCCAGGCTGAGATCCAGGGAGTCGCTCATGCGGGCCTCATCAGTTCGTTGTCTGGCGCAGCAGCAAGGTGCCGCCGCGCTGGGTAAATTCAAGTTTTTTCAAAGCGCTCATGCCCAGCAACACCTGATCGCCGCCCAGGCCCGGCGCGACCAGCGCACGGACATCCCGCAGGACGATATCGCCCAGTTGCAGGCGGTCGAGGCGGGTTCGATAACCCTCGCTACGACCGTTGGCGGTACTCAGGGTCACCGGTGCGCCCTTCTCCAGGCCAAGACGCTCGGCCAGCCCGGACGGGATCGACACATCGGTCGCTCCGGTATCGAGCATGAAATTCACCGGCTGGCCGTTGATCTGGCCGCTGGCGACGAAATGCCCCTGGCCGTTGCCGACCAGTTTCACTTCGATGTAACCCTCATGTTGTTGCGAAGTGACGACAGCATTGGGGTTCTCCTGACGCTGTTCCCACTCGCCGAAAAACCGTGTCGCCAGGAACAGCCCGGCGCCCCAGGCCAGCACCAGCAGCAGGCGCCCGGCACGTTTACCCGGTGGCCGCTGGCTCACGGCTTGGCACTCCAACCGCCCTCGGGCGCGGCGAAGCGCCAGATGATCGGGCGTTTTTCACCGTCGGCACGGGCACCGGTGTTGTTATCCACACCGATCCAGGCGCCATCGGCATCCACCACCAGCGCCTCGGTCAGGCCATAGTCCTGTGGATAACGCCGGTTTTCCTGCAACGCCTCGGCGGCAAACGACCAACAACGCTCGACCTTGGCCGTCGACGCATCACGACGACAGACCTGAAACGCATTGCGCTCGAGGGTGAACAACTTGCCCTCGAACAGCGACAGGTCGGCGAAATCCCGGGACACCGCCTTGGCCTTGGGCATCTGCGGCGGCTGCATTTCCAGCCCGGCCTCGCTGAGCAGCACACAGCCGCCATCGCAGTCCCAGACACTCTGCTGGCGCTTGATCAACAGCAGCCCGCGGCGCTCGCGCTCGGCAGCCAGCCAGATCTTGTCGCCGGCCGGGTTGACCGCCAGGCCCTCGAACAGGGCATTGAAGTGCAGCAACATACCGCTGGCCCGCGCCTCGCGCACCATGATCGGTGAAATCTTCAGCCAGGCGGCCGACCCCGTCGGCGCCAGCTGCAATACCGCCGCGTGGGATTCGCTGACCACATACTTGTTGCCGGCGCTGTCGCAGGTGATGCCCTCGAAATCCAGGTCGCCGCCGCGCACGAACGAAGCGACCCAGGTGCGCGAACTCAAGCCCCAGGGCAAACCGCTGTCCGGCACCGGCGGTACGTCGATGCGCACGGTCTCGGCCTGCCAGACTCGATCGCTGGTATCGAGCCGATAGATCTGGTCATCGTCGCGGTCGGAGACCGTCCACAGCTCCTTGCCGCACAACGCCAGCCCCGACAGGTTGCCGCCACGCATACCGTCCACCGGATGCTCGGCCAGCAGCCTCAACTCGGGCAAGGGGTCGGCCATCGCCGAGGTTGCCAATAGCAGTAACGCCAGGGCAAAGCCTCTGCGCATCAGGCCAGAACCTCGGCCAGGTTGCCCTTGGACTCCAGCCAGCTCTTGCGATCGCCGGCGCGTTTCTTCGCCAGCAGCATGTCCATCATTTCCGAAGTCGCGGCGAAGTCATCACCGAGGGTCAATTGCACCAGGCGCCGGGTGTTCGGGTCCATGGTGGTTTCGCGCAGTTGCGGTGGGTTCATTTCACCCAGGCCCTTGAATCGGGTGACTTGCGGCTTGCCACGCTTCTTCTCGGCCACCAGGCGATCGAGGATGCCATCGCGCTCGGCTTCGTCGAGGGCGTAGTAGATTTCCTTGCCCAGGTCGATGCGGTACAGCGGCGGCATCGCCACGTAGACGTGGCCGGCATCCACCAGCGGACGGAAATGCTGGACGAACAGCGCGCAGAGCAGTGTCGCGATGTGCAAGCCGTCGGAGTCGGCGTCGGCGAGGATGCAGATCTTGCCGTAGCGCAGCTGGCTCATGTCCTCGGCGCCCGGGTCGACCCCGATGGCCACGGCGATGTTGTGCACTTCCTGGCTGGCCAGGACTTCGCTGCCATCGACTTCCCAGGTGTTGAGAATCTTGCCGCGCAGCGGCAGGATCGCCTGGAACTCCTTGTCCCGCGCCTGCTTGGCCGAACCACCGGCGGAATCACCTTCCACCAGGAACAGCTCGGAACGCATCGGGTCCTGGCCGGCGCAGTCCGCCAGCTTGCCAGGCAGCGCCGGGCCCTGGGTGATGCGCTTGCGCTCGACCTTCTTGCTGGCCTTGAGGCGACGGCCGGCGTTGCTGATGGCCAGCTCCGCCAGTTGCATGCCCAGCTCAGGGTTGGCATTGAGCCACAGGCTGAATGCGTCCTTGACCACACCCGAAACGAAGGCGGCCGCCTCGCGGGATGACAGGCGCTCCTTGGTCTGGCCGGAGAACTGCGCGTCCTGCATCTTCATCGACAGCACGAAGGCGATGCGTTCCCAGACATCTTCCGGCGCCAGCTTCAGGCCGCGCGGCAGCAGGTTGCGGAATTCGCAGAACTCGCGCATGGCGTCCAGCAGGCCCTGGCGCAAACCGTTGACGTGGGTACCGCCCTGGGCGGTCGGGATCAGGTTGACATAGCTTTCCTGCACACTGTCGCCGCCTTCCGGCAACCACAGCAGGGCCCAGTCCACCGCTTCCTTGTTACCCGCCAGGCTGCCGCAGAAGGGCTCGGTCGGCAGGCGCTCGAATTCGCTGACTGCATCCACGAGGTAGGAGCGCAGGCCGTCTTCGTAATGCCACTCGACCTTCTCGCCGGTGCCTTTGTCTTCGAAGCTGACCAGCAGCCCCGGGCACAACACGGCCTTAGCCTTGAGCACATGCTTGAGGCGGCTGACGGAGAACTTCGGCGAATCGAAGTATTTCGGATCCGGAGCGAAGTACACGCTGGTCCCGGTATTGCGCTTGCCGACGCTGCCGACCACTTCCAGCTCGGTGGCCTTGAAGCCGTCGGCGAAGGTCATCTGGTATTCGTTACCGTCACGCTTGACCCGCACCCGCACCTGGGTCGACAGGGCGTTGACCACGGAAATACCCACCCCGTGCAGACCGCCGGAGAACTGGTAGTTCTTGTTGGAAAACTTGCCGCCCGCATGGAGCTTGGTGAGGATCAGCTCGACGCCAGACACACCCTCTTCCGGGTGGATGTCCACCGGCATGCCGCGTCCGTCATCGGACACTTCCAGGGAGTGGTCGGCATGCAGGATGACCTGGATCGACTTCGCGTGCCCCGCCAGGGCTTCGTCGACGCTGTTGTCGATGACTTCCTGGGCGAGGTGGTTCGGCCGGGTGGTATCGGTGTACATGCCCGGGCGTTTGCGCACCGGGTCGAGGCCCGAGAGGACTTCGATGGCGTCTGCGTTATAAGAGCTAGCGCTGGGAGTGGCCATGGGGTCTCGTCGTTAGTCGTTCAATGAAATAGAAGCGAGGTTTCACAGCGAGGTGAAATCGATCGCCTGGTACTGATCCGGGCCGATGCCGGCAAAATTCAACAACGCCGGCAATTGTCCGGCAAAACCCTGGAAACTATGGTCGCCGCCGGCCTGGATGCGCAAGGCACAGGCTCGGTAATACAGCTGGGCGCTGCGATAGTCCAGCGTCTCGTCACCTGTCTGCAGCCAGACCTGGAACCGCTGCGGGTCCTGGGGCGCCGGCACTTCCAGCTCGGCCAGGGCCGTCACGTGGTCGTGGGTCAGTTCCCAGGTTTCCCCGGTATAGAGGTTGGTCTGCGTGCCCAGAAAGCCGTCGAACATCCGGTGCGGACTGACCGCGGGGTTGATCAGCAGGGCTTTCAGGCCGTGGCGCTCGGCAAGGTGAGTCGCATAGTAGCCGCCGAGAGAGCTGCCGACCAGCAGCGGCCGTCCGAGTTCGGCAATCGCCTGCTCCAACTGGCCAATGGCCTCGCGCGGATGATGATGCAAGGCTGGCACGCGCAGCTGTTCGCCGCGGCCGATCGCCTCCATGACAGCGGTCAGCTGGCTGGCTTTCTTCGACGCCGGCGCGCTGTTGAAGCCGTGGATATACAGGATCGAACCGGACATGCGCACTCCCTTTGCATCGTGCAAAAAGGCGCAGTTTACAGGGTGTATCGCCGCTTGACTTGTGTTCAGGTGTATCCCTTTGTCCTGCCGCCTCGGACGGCGGCTCCGGGGCGGAATCAGTAGCCGTCGCTACCGTAATCGACCTGGAAATCGAAGCCGGTGACCCGCTCGACACCGGTTTCCAGGCGCCCATCGGGCAGCAGGCGCAGCCAGCGATAGCCCGGCGCGGTTTCGCCGACCTTGAAATCCTCGCTGCCCGGCTCGAACTGAATGCAGGTCGAGGGCGATGCCAGCAGGCGTAGCGATCCCTGCTGACGGTCGATTTCCTGATGCACATGGCCCCAGAGCACCGCGCGCGCCTGCGGAAAACGCTCCAGCACGGCGAACAGCGCGTGCGGATTGCGCAGCCCGATGGGCTCCATCCAGGCACAACCGATGGAGACCGGGTGATGGTGCAGGCACACCAGGTGATGACGCTCGGGGGCTTCGCTCAGGGCGCTGGCGAGCAACTGCAACTGTTCGTCCTGCAGGTAACCCGGTACCGAACCCGGTACGGCCGAGTCGAGCAGGGTGATCCGCCAGTTGCCGATGTCCACCACCGGCGCCAGCAACGAACTCTCGGTCGCCGCCTGCGCCATGAGTTGCGGCTCGTCGTGGTTGCCGGGAATCCAGCGCGCCGGCGCCGGAATCTGCCGGGTCATGTCACGAAACAGCTGATAGGACTCCAGCGTACCGTCCTGGGACAGGTCGCCCGTGGCCAGCATCAGGTCGATCCGCGGTTGCTGCGCCAGCACCAGTTCGATCACCCGCTGCAGGCTGTCGCGGGTATTCATGCCCAGCAGCGTGCCGTCCGCTTCGGCGAACAGATGGCTGTCGGACAACTGCACCAGCAACACGGGATCGTCGGTGGTCAGAGTGGATACGCTCGGCAAGGCGGCCTCCCAGGGCGTGTCACGGGAAGTGAGGAATGGGGGCAATTATGCTGGGGGAAATTCAAAAGAGGAAACCGGCGAACCGGACGCAGTTCACATCTACCGCACGGCCTCGAACTCATGACCGCAAGCCAGGCAGTGGCTCAGCCATTCGCCGAGAAACACATTGAGCTGGGCCTTCTCGTCCGGCTGGTGCATGAAGGCGTTCGGATACGGATAGATGCCACGAAAGCGCCGGGCGTGCTCGGCACTGATGACCTCGGCCATGCGCGCGTCGTGGTAGACCTGCACTTCCAGCTGCGGCACCGGCAGCCAGGGCAGGCTGTGTTCCTGGCGCACCTGCAAGGTGGTGGTGTAAGGACAGGCCAGCAGCACCTCCAGCGCCAGCACGCCGAGCATCTGGTCGCCCTGGGTCACCGCGATCCGCCGCGCCACCGGCTGGTTGCGCATGTCGGGCAACAGGCGCATCAGCCGGGCATAGTTGGCCTCGCAGGACGCTTGCAGCCCCACGAGATCGACCCGGTAGCGATCGCGCACTTTGTTTACGACCATAACCCCCTCACTTCAACGCGGTTCAAAGCCAGCCATTGCAAGGCAATAATGCTCGCCGCGTTGGAAATCCGCCCATCCCTTACCGCCTGCAGTGCGTCTTCGAAAGCCCAGACCGACACGCGGATATCCTCCGCCTCTTCCACCAGCCCGTGCAGGCCACCGGCACCGCTGCTGTCGCAACGCCCCAGGTACAGATGCACGAACTCGGTACTGCCCCCCGGCGACGGGAAATACTGGGTCATCGGCCACAGCGCGGAGAATGTCAGTCCAGCTTCCTCCTGCGCTTCGCGGTGAGCAACTTCTTCCGGCTGCTCGTCCTTGTCGATCAGACCGGCGACCAGTTCGATCAACCAGGGGGTCGCGGTTTTCCCCATGGCGCCGACGCGAAACTGCTCGACCAAGACCACTTCATCGCGTTGCGGATCGTACGGCAGGACGCAGACAGCATCGTGACGCACAAAGATTTCACGACTGATCTCGCGCCCCATGCCACCGGCAAACAGCTCGTGGCGCAGGTGCACACGATCGAGCTGATAAAAACCCTGGAAGCATTTCTCGCGCCGAACGATATCGACAGTGGTCGGCGTGGTGTTGGCAAAGTCCGTCATAGCAATCCTCGTTTCCTGCGGCCAGATCCGAGGCTCCCCCTCGACATCGCGCCATCCTAACGCGCCGGTGACCGATGATGCAGCCCCTTTGCCATCAGCGGGATAGACGGCAAGGGGGCAAACCTAATCTAATTGCCTCTATTGAGCTTAGTGGCGAACTGATTGCCCCGCAGGCAGTCGAAGCCGGTAACTTTTGCCTACCTCTGGTTTATCAAGGACGCACATGTCGCTTCTTAAAATCGCCTCCGTGGCTTGCCTGGCCCTGACCCTGGGCGCCTGCCAAAGCCTGTTCCAACCCAGCTATCAAAAGCCCCTGCAAAGCACCAGCGACAAGTCGGAACAGATCAAGCCCGGCTGCAGCAATCAGGATTGCCCGCTGGTGAACATCGACACCGTGCACTTCGCCGACGAGCCGCAGCTGGATGCGCTGATTGAAAAGCGCCTGCTGCAGATGACCCGCACCACTGCGGACCAGGCCGTGCCAGCGACACTGAGCGCCTATCAGGAGAAGTTCCTGCGCGAGGCCGACAGCCGCAACAGCATGTACCTGCAAGCCAAGGTACGCGAACAGCATGACGGCCTGGTGATCATCGAACTGGCCAGCTACCTGGACACCGGCGGCGCCCACGGCACGCCCGGCCGCGGCTTCATCAACTACTCGCGCGAGCTGCACAAGGAACTGACCCTGTCCGACATGCTGCGCCCGGGCCAGGAAGCCGCGTTCTGGAAGGCCGCCCAGGTGGCCCACAACAGCTGGCTGATCAGCACCAAGCTGGATCAGGAGCCAGAGTTCATCAAGAGCTGGCCGTTCCAGAAAACCCCGAACGTGGCGCTGACCTACGGCGGCGTGATCCTCAAGTACAACGTGTCGGTGATCGCGCCTTACGCGCTGGGCCACATCGAACTGAAGATCCCTTACAACCGCCTGAACGGCATTCTCAAGCCCGAGCTGTTTCCTGGCCGTAGCTGAAGGCCCGCCCCAGCAGCCCTTGCAGCAGCCCTGCCAGCATCAGTGACGGCAGGGTTGCGCCAACGTCCGGATAGAGGTTGGCCAGCAGGTGGTAGGTGCTGACCCCACCCAGCCAGGCCAGCAACGCCGGCCAGCGCAAACCTACCGACGACACCTGGGCACTGCGCTTGCGCAGGATGAAGTGATCCACCAGCACCACGCCGAACAGCGGCGCGAACACCGAGCCAATCAGCAGCAGGAAGTTCTGATACTGGGCCAACGGCGCCAGGCAGGCGATCAGGGTGCAGAGCACACCAATGGCCAGGGCCAGGTGCTCGACTTTCAGGCGCAGCAGAATGCCGCTGGAGACCGCGGCCGAATGGATATCGGCAAAGGCGTTTTCCGACTCGTCCAGCAGGATCAGCAACAGAGGAATCCCCAGGCCCGCGCCGGCCAAAGCCAGCAGCAGCGCATTGACTTCGCCGCTCGGCGCAAAGGCCAGGGTGTAGGCCACGCCCAGGCTCATCAGCCACAGGTTGCCGATAAAGAACCCCAGCGCCGTACCGCCAAACACATTGCGCGCACGCTTGCCGAACCTTGAGTAGTCGGCGATCAGCGGCAGCCACGACAACGGCATGGCGATCGCGATATCGAAACCCACGCCGAGCGGCATGGAGCCGTCGCCGGCCTGGGCCCAGAGCGCGGCCAGATCGGCCTTGGCGAACAGGTTCCAGGTCAGCCACAGGCAGGCCGCCAACAGCAGCCAGATGCCCCATTTGCGCAGGACCTTGCGCACGAAAGTCAGCGGCCCGCTGACCGCGAGCACGGTCGCCAGCGCGCCGAAAAACAGAGTCCAGAGCAAAGGGCTGGCCAGCAGGCTGCCTTCGCTGAACGCACGAGTACCCAACAAGCTGGCGGCATCGCGCATGACGATGATCTCGAACGAGCACCAGCCCACCAGTTGCAACAGGTTGAGCAACGCCGGCAGGCTCGCGCCGCGGGTACCGAGGCTGAGCTTGAGCGCCGCCATGGACGACAGGCCGGTATCGCTGCCGATCACCCCGACCGCCGCGAGCAGCAAGACGCCGACCGTCGTGCCGAGAAAGATCGCCAGCAAGGCACCGGACAGGCCCAGGCCAGGCGCGAGCAGCGCGCCGGTCTGCAACACCATCAGGCCGATGCCGAGGGAAAACCACAGGGAAAACAGATCGCGCGCGCCGAATACACGCCTGTCGGCGGGGACCGCAGTGTCTGGTGAATAAGTGTTCAAGACGGTTATCTCGGGGGGAGGGAAAGGGGCGCTAGCTGCAAGCCTCAAGCTGCAAGAAAAAGCAGGACCGCTGTGCCTTTAACTTACAGCTTGAAGCTTGCAACTTGTCGCTTAAACCTTCTTGTACAACTGGCTACCTTCCTGCTTGAAGCGCTCGGCCTGCTCCGCCAGGCCCTTGGCGACCTCCACGTCCACCGCCTCGATGCGCTGGTTGGCCGCGTACTCGCGGACCTCCTGGGTGATCTTCATCGAGCAGAACTTCGGCCCGCACATGGAGCAGAAGTGCGCGACCTTGGCCGAATCCTTGGGCAGGGTCTCGTCGTGGTAGGCGCGTGCGGTGTCCGGGTCGAGGCCGAGGTTGAACTGGTCTTCCCAGCGGAACTCGAAGCGCGCCTTGGACAGTGCGTTGTCACGGATCTGCGCGCCCGGGTGACCCTTGGCAAGGTCGGCGGCATGCGCGGCGATCTTGTAGGTGATGATCCCGGTCTTCACGTCATCCTTGTTCGGCAGGCCCAGGTGCTCCTTCGGCGTCACGTAGCAGAGCATGGCGCAGCCGAACCAGCCGATCATCGCCGCGCCGATACCGGAGGTGATGTGGTCGTAGCCCGGCGCGATGTCGGTGGTCAGCGGGCCGAGGGTGTAGAACGGCGCCTCGTCGCAGCATTCCAGCTGCTTGTCCATGTTCTCTTTGATCAGTTGCATCGGCACGTGGCCCGGACCTTCGATCATGCACTGCACGTCATGCTTCCAGGCGATCTTGGTCAGCTCGCCGAGGGTCTCCAGTTCGCCGAACTGCGCTTCGTCGTTGGCGTCGGCGATCGAGCCCGGACGCAGGCCGTCGCCCAGCGAGAAGCTGACGTCGTAGGCCTTCATGATTTCGCAGATTTCGTCGAAGTGGGTGTAGAGGAAGTTTTCCTTGTGGTGCGCCAGGCACCATTTGGCCATGATCGAACCGCCGCGGGAGACGATGCCGGTCACGCGCTTGGCGGTCAGCGGCACATAACGCAGCAGCACACCGGCGTGGATGGTGAAGTAGTCGACGCCCTGCTCCGCCTGCTCGATCAGGGTGTCGCGGAACAGCTCCCAGGTCAGGTCTTCGGCCACGCCGTTGACCTTCTCCAGCGCCTGGTAGATCGGCACGGTACCGATCGGCACCGGCGAGTTGCGGATGATCCACTCGCGGGTTTCGTGGATGTGCTTGCCGGTGGACAGGTCCATGACGGTGTCCGAACCCCAGCGGATGCCCCAGGTCAGCTTCGCCACTTCTTCTTCGATGGACGAACCCAGGGCGCTGTTGCCGATGTTGCCGTTGATCTTCACCAGGAAGTTGCGGCCGATGATCATCGGTTCCAGTTCGACGTGGTTGATGTTGGCCGGAATGATCGCGCGACCGCGGGCGATTTCCTCACGGACGAACTCGGGGGTGATTTCTTTCGGGATGCTGGCGCCGAAGCTGTGGCCGGCGTGCTGCTGATCGAGCAGACCCGCGGCGCGAGCCTCTTGCAGCTTCATGTTTTCGCGGATGGCGACGTATTCCATCTCGGCGGTGATGATGCCCTTGCGCGCATAGTGCATCTGGCTGACGTTGGCCCCGGCCTTGGCCCGGCGCGGGTTGTTGACGTGGGCGAAGCGCAGCTTGGTCAGCTCGGGGTCGGCGAGGCGCTGCTGGCCGAAGTTGGAGCTCAGGCCGGACAGGCGCTCGGTGTCGCCACGGTCGTCGATCCAGGCCGAGCGTACATCGCCCAGGCCTTTGCGCACGTCGATCACCACGTTGGGGTCGGTGTACGGGCCGGAGGTGTCATAGACGGTGACCGGCGCGTTGATCTCACCGCCGAAGTCGGTCGGGGTCACGTCGAGGCTGATCTCACGCATCGGCACGCGGATGTCCGGGCGCGAACCCTGGACATAGATTTTTTGCGAGCGGGTAAAGGGCTGAACCGACTGCTCATCGACCTTGGCCGATTCACTCAGGTGCGTAGCGTTTTTTAATTTTGTCGTCATCACAGGCTCTCCAGACAGCATCCAGGCAGTGGATTTTTGTCGGAGCGAACCTGTAACGAACGGACGCAGCCATAGCTGGAGCCAGGGGCGAAAACCAGCTGGTGCAGTGCTTGGTGCTCGAGGGGTGTTCGATTGTCGAACAACATCCCGGACGAAGCACAAGAGGACTCGCCGGGTGACGAGAAATCTTGTTCCCTACGCAGGCGCTAACCTGATCAGGTTCAACGGGATCCGGATTATCCGATCTCAGCCTCATAGCAAGGCACCCCGACAAGAACCCGGCCAGTCTAGACAAAGCCGGCACAGAACGCCAACACCACGGCAAGCAGCGTGATGAATGGCGTAAATGCAGGATTGTTGCCCTGCGCAGGCGCATCTACACTCGGTGGGTTGCGTCGAACCTTGACGCTGCACAGGCCGAGACTTAGCCTTGGCGCCAGAATTATCCTCGTAATATCAACTCTAGGGATCGCCGAATGCTGCGCAAACTCTCACTGGCCATCGCCGTGTCTTGTGCGTCCAATGGAATGGCCTGGGCAGCAGAAGCGCCCTTGACCACTAAAACCGACCTGGTCAGCGTCTACCAGGAAGCCGTGGACAACAACGCCGACCTCGCCGCCGCCCGCGCCGATTACGACGCACGCAAAGAAGTGGTGCCACAGGCTCGCGCCGGTTTGCTGCCCAACCTCTCGGCCGGTGCCGACCTGAACAACACCCGGACCAAGTTCGACGAACCCTCGATGACCGCCACCCGCAGCGGCACCGTGTACCAGGCGACCCTGGCCCAGCCGATTTTCCGCGCCGACCGCTGGTTCCAGCTGCAAGCGGCCAAGGACGTCAACGAGCAAGCCGCGCTGGAGCTCTCGGCCACCGAACAGAACCTGATCCTGCAAAGCGCTGAGAGTTATTTCTCGGTGCTGCGCGCCCAGGACAACCTGGCCTCGACCAAGGCCGAGGAAGCCGCCTTCAAGCGTCAGTTGGACCAGTCCAACGAGCGTTTCGACGTCGGCCTGTCGGACAAGACCGACGTCCTGCAATCCCAGGCCAGCTACGACACCGCGCGGGCCAACCGGATCCTCGCCCAGCGCCAGGTGGATGACGCGTTCGAAGCCCTGATCACCCTGACCAACCGTCAGTACAACTCGATCCAGGGCATCGTCCACAGCCTACCGGTGCTGGCGCCGACCCCGAATGACGCCAAGGCCTGGGTCGATACCGCGGCCAAGCAGAACCTCAACCTGCTGGCCAGCAACTACGCGGTCAGCGCCGCCGAGGAAACCCTCAAGCAGCGCAAGGCCGGCCACGCCCCGACCCTCGACGCGGTGGCGCAGTACAAGAAAGGCGACAACGACGCCCTCGGCTTCAGCAACCCGGCCCCACTGGGCCAGCGTTACGGCAGTGACGTCGAACAACGCAGCATCGGCCTGCAACTGAGCATTCCGATCTACAGCGGCGGCCTGACCAGCTCCCAGGTCCGCGAGTCCTACTCGCGCCTGAACCAGAGCGAACAGCGCCGTGAGGCCCTGCGCCGCCAGGTGGTGGAGAACACCCGCAACCTGCACCGCGCGGTGAACACCGATGTCGAGCAGGTCCAGGCCCGGCGCCAGTCGATCATCTCCAACCAGAGCGCCGTGGAAGCCACGGAAATCGGTTATCAGGTCGGTACGCGCAATATCGTCGACGTGCTCGATGCCCAGCGCCAGCTGTACACCTCGGTGCGCAACTACAACAACAGCCGCTACGACTACATCCTCGACAACCTGCGCCTCAAGCAAGCCGCCGGCACCCTCAACCCGGGCGACCTGCAGGACCTGTCGCGCTACCTGAAAGCCGACTACAACCCGGACCGCGACTTCCTGCCGCCGGACCTGGCCAAGGCCGCGGCGGAACAGCTCAAGGCCCGGCCGGGTCAATAAGCCTGTAGCCTCATAGCTGTAGGGCAAACAAAAAAGCCACCGCCATTCAATTGAATGGCGGTGGCTTTTTTACGACCGTTCCGGTCGATCGCAGCCTGCGGCAGCGGCTACAGCAAACGGCCCAGGCCGTCGAGCAGGCGCTGCAGGGCGCCCTGATTGCTGCGCATCACCCGCAGCCCGGCATCGGCCATCTTCTGCGCATCCCGGGGCAACTCGAACAGGCGCTGCACCGCCACCGCCAGGCCATGGGCATCGTCCACTTCCTGCAGGGCGCCCGCCTCGCGCAGCATTGTCGCGATCTCCAGGAAGTTGAACAGGTGCGGCCCGCTCAGCACCGGCTTGGCCAGGGCCGCCGGCTCCAGCAGGTTGTGGCCGCCATTGGGCACCAGGCTGCCGCCGACAAAAGCGCTGTCCGCCAGGGCATAGAGAAACAGCAGCTCACCCATGGTGTCGCCCAGCAGTACCGAGGTGCTGGCGCTGACCGGCTCGGCGCTGGAGCGGCGAATAGTCGCGAAGCCCTGCTGCCGGCATAGCTCGAACACCGAATTGAACCGCTCCGGATGACGCGGCACCAGGATCAGCAAGGCATCCGGGTGGCTGGCCAGCAGTTGGCGATGGGCATCCAGCACCACGGCGTCTTCGCCTTCATGGGTACTGGCGGCGATCCACACCGGGCGTTCGCTGGCTTGCCATTGCTGGCGCAGCTCGCTGGCGCGCTCCAGCAGTTGCGGGTCGATGCTCAGGTCGAATTTGATCGAACCCGTCACCTCGACTGTTTCCGGCCGCGCCCCCAGCTGGCGAAAACGCTCGGCCTCGGCTTCGGTCTGCACCGCGAACAGGCTCATTTGCGCGAGCATCGGCGCGGTCAGTTTGTTGAATCGGCCATAACCTCGGGCCGAACGCTCCGACAACCGCCCGTTGGCCAGCGCCACGGGAATCCCGCGCTTGGCGCACTGGTGAATGTGATTGGGCCACAACTCGGTTTCCATGATCACCGCCAGCTTCGGCCGGACCCGATCGAGAAAACGCGCGGCGGCGCAAGGCAGGTCGTAAGGCAGGTAGCAGTGCTGGATGCGTGGCTCGTTGGCGAACAGCGCCTGGATACGCTCCGAACCGGTGGGGGTCATGCAGGTGACCGTGATCGGCAGCTGTGGATAACGCGCCAGCAAGGCACGGATCATCGGCGCGGCGGCAATGCTTTCGCCCACCGACACCGCGTGCACCCAGATCCCGCCCGGCTGCATCGCCGGCAGCCCCCAGGAAAAACGTTCGCCAACCCGCCTGGCATAAGCCGGCGCCTTGCGCGCCCGCAGCCACAGACGAATCGCCACCAATGGCAGCCCCAGGTAAAACAGCGCGGTGTAGAGAGTTCTATTCATGGCGGCGGAGTTTATCGGCTTTTTCAGCCAATCGCCCGCAAGTGCACGGCAAAACGCTCCGCCAGCCAATGCGCCGCCGGCCCCAAGGGTTCATCGCGACGCCAGACCAGTTCCACCACCAGCGCCGGCGGGGTCCACTCGCTGGCCAACTCGACCATCTGGTTCTGGTAGGCCGGGTACTGCACCACATGCCTTGGCAGCCAGGCCCAGCCCAGGCCGCGCATCAGCAATTCGGCCATCGCATAGAAGCTGTCGGCGCGCCAGACTTGCGGGCTGAGCTGCTCGCCACTGGGGTAAGTGCTCAACTGCGGGGAAATCAGCAACTGCCGATGACGCCCCAGTTGCTGACGATCCACCTGTTTCTCGCCGGCCAGCGGATGCCCGACCGCGCACACCGTGACCATCTCGACGCTGCCCAGGGCCCGCCGTTCGAGGGCCTCGGACATCTGTTCATGGTGGAACAGCAAACCGAGGTCGGCCCGACGCTCCAGCAGTTTGCGCGCCACGTCACCCTGGGCGCTGCTGGCCAGCTGGACCTCAAGACTGGGGAAGCGCTCGGACAACGCCTCAAGGCTATCGAGCACCGGCTGGAAAGGCATCGCCTCGTCCAACGCCAGCCGCAAGCGCGCCTCCTCCCCCCGCATCAACGCCAGCGCCCGTCCGTTCAAGCGTTCGCACTGGCGCAGCACTTCCCGCGCCTCCGCGAGCAAGGCACGCCCCGCCTCGGTGAGTTTGGGCTGGCGACCGCTGCTGCGCTCGAACAAGAGCACGCCGAGATCGGCCTCGAGCAGCGCAATCGCGCTGCTGACCGCCGATTGCGCCTTGTGTTGGTCACGGGCCACCGCGGAAAACGAACGCTGCTCGGCGACGCTGACGAACAGCCGCATCTGCTCCAGATTCCACTGCACATTCATGAGCCAACCCATCTTCAAAACAGATAGGTAATGACTTTACCCCATCTGCACAATCTCTAGAATGCCGACCTCATCAAGCAAGCCCAAACACGAGGACTCTCCCATGAACGCTTACACCTACCTGGCCATCGCCATCTGCGCCGAAGTGATCGCCACTGTTTCGATGAAAGCGGTCAAAGGCCTGAGCACTCCCCTGCCGCTGCTGCTGATCATCGTCGGTTACGGCGTGGCCTTCTGGATGCTGACCCTGGTGGTGCGCACCGTGCCGGTGGGCGTGGCTTACGCAGTCTGGGCCGGCATGGGCATTGTCATGGTCAGCGTGGCTGCGCTGTTTCTCTACGGGCAGAAGCTGGATATCCCGGCGATGCTCGGCATGGCCCTGATCGTCCTGGGCGTGGTGGTGATCCAGCTGTTTTCGAAGACTGCCGGGCATTAAAAAAAGCAGCGGCAAGCGGCAAGCTTCAAGCGGCAAGAGAGCGTCATGCTTGCAGCTTGAAGCTTGAGGCTTGAAACTTGCGCCTTCGATTTGTTCTCCGAGGTCGCTGCATGCCATCCGTTATTTCCACCGACGTGCTGATTGTCGGCGCCGGAGTCGCCGGCCTCTGGCTGAACGCCCGCCTGCGTCGCCAGGGCTTTTCCACTGTGCTGGTGGAGAGCGCCAGCCTCGGCGGCGGACAAAGCGTCAAGTCTCAGGGAATCATTCACGGCGGCGCCAAATACGCCCTGCACGGTGCCCTGACCGGCGCCTCGGAAGCCATCGCCGACATGCCGCGCCGCTGGCGCGAGGCCCTGGCCGGCAACGGCGAGCTGGACCTGTCCGGCGTGCGCCTGCTGTCCGAAGCCCACTATCTGTGGTCCCCCGGCACCCTGGCCGGCAACCTCACCAGCTTTTTCGCCAGCAAGGCGGTGCGTGGCCGCGTCGATCAGGTCAAGGGCGACCAGTTGCCGCCGGCCCTGCAGGACCGTCGTTTCAAGGGCAAGGTCTATCGCCTGGCCGAGCTGGTGGTGGACGTGCCGAGCCTGATCGGGCGCCTGGCCGAACTGGGCGGCGATAGCCTGCTGGCCGGGCAGAAGATCGAACCGGTGTTGGAGAACGGGCAATTGCTGGGCCTGCGGGTCGACGAGCGGGAAATCCGCGCGCAACGCATCGTCCTCAGCGCCGGCGCCGGCAATGCCGAGCTGCTGAGCAGCCTCGGCCTGAGCCAGCCGGCCATGCAACGCCGGCCGCTGCACATGGTGATCGTCAAGGGCCCGAGCCTGAAACCGCTGTACGCCCACTGCCTGGGCGGCGGGCCAAAACCGCGCATCACCGTGACCACCCACCCGGCGGCCGACGGCCAATGGGTCTGGTACCTCGGCGGCGATATCGCCGAAGCCGAAGGCGTTGCGCGCGAGCCCGCGGCGCAGATTGCCGCTGCCCAGAAAGAACTTGGCAACCTGTTGCCATGGGTCGACCTCAGCCAGGCGCAATGGGCCACCCTGCGAGTGGATCGGGCCGAACCCGCACAATCGGGCCTGACTCGCCCGGACAACGCCTTCCTCGCCGAGCAGGACCGCCTGCTGGTCGGCTGGCCGACCAAGCTGGCCCTGGCCCCGGATTTCGCCGACCGGGTGTTCGCCGCCCTCGAGCGCGACGGCATCAAGCCAGGCCCCGCAACCCCGTTGCCGGAGCTGCCGAAACCCGCCATCGCCCAACCGGCCTGGGAGCAACTGCTGCCATGAGCCAAGCGACCCTGCACGACCTGCATCGCCCCTTCGGCAACACCGGGCTGCTGGTCTCCCCACTGGGCCTGGGCACCGTGAAACTCGGGCGCGACCAAGGGGTGAAATACCCCAGCGGCTTCCAGATTCCGGATGACAGCGAAGCCCGCATGCTGCTCAATCTGACCCGCGACCTGGGCATCAACCTGATCGATACCGCGCCAGCCTATGGCCGTAGCGAAGAACGCCTGGGCCCGCTGTTGCGCGGGCAACGCCAGGACTGGGTGATTGTCAGCAAGGTCGGCGAAGAGTTCGAAAACGGCCTGTCGCGCCACGACTTCAGTGCCGCGCATACCCGCCTGTCGGTGGAGCGCAGCCTGCAGCGTCTGGAAACCGACTTCATCGACCTGGTGCTGGTGCATTCCGACGGCAATGATCTGCACATCCTCGAGCAGTGCGAGGTGTATCAGACGCTGGCCGAGCTCAAGCAGGAAGGCAAGATCCGTGGCTTCGGCTTCTCCGGGAAAACCGTCGAAGGGGGCCTCAAGGCCCTGGAACAAGGCGACTGCGCCATGGTCACCTACAATCTGAACGAACAGAACGAGAGAGCCGTCATCGATTACGCCGCCGCCCACGGCAAGGGCATTCTGGTGAAAAAAGCCCTAGCCAGTGGCCATGTGTGCCTGAGCCCGGGGGTCGACCCGGTTCGCGCCAGCTTCGAACTGCTGTTCGATCAACCGGGCGTCGCCAGTGCTATTGTCGGGACCATCAATCCGCTGCACCTGGCCCATAATGTCGCCACTGTCGCGCAGGTGTTGCGCAAAAACTGATGCCGCCCACGCGGCCGACCCCGACGCAAGAAGGAGCCGACATGCCGCGTACGCTCATAAGAAAGAACCCCAGCAACTTCAAGACCCTGCCGCTGTTCGTCGAAGCGACGCCCGAAGGCCTCAGCTACCAGAGCGTCGGCATGCCGCTAAACTTTGCGCAGACCCTGCAGCGGCGGCGTCCGGTCACGGTGGCCGACGCCGAACGCTTCGCCCTGGAGCTGGCCAACCTCGGCGTCTCGGTCCGCCTGACCCTGCATTGGCAGAACCGCGACTATTGGGTGCTGGTCCGCCAGCGCCGACAGGACCGCGGCGATGTGGTGCTCAAGCTGATTTCCGGCTACGTCCCGGCCCATGAACTGAATCTGCCGCTGCATACCGCCATCCAGGAAATCGCCGAGGAATGCCTGCTGGAAACCCCGGAAGGCTGGCTCAGCGGACGCTTCAACGATACCTGGCTGCCAGCGCCCTACTCGGCGGCCCTGCATTATCGCGAAGCCCTGCCCTTTCGCCTGACGCCGCTGTCGGGCGCGGCACGCCCGGTACGTTGCGCCAACCTGCATCTGCTGGAACGGCCGCGAGCTTATGTGCATCTGCCCACCGCGTCGCTGCAGCTGATTTATGACCTGCGCCTGGACGTGCCGAAAGAAGCCAAGTCCCTGAGCCTGTTCCATGTCGACGAACGCCTGGAGGGCGATCAACTGGTGGCGCGCCTGGATCGCAAGCGCCCGGACCTGTACCTGATGCCGCTCAAGGACGGGCAGCCGTGCGCCGAGCTCTATACGTTGAAGAAGGATCAGTTGCACCCGGCGAGTACCCGCGGCCTGTACCTGGCCGAAAGCTTCGCCCAGCAGCAGGGCTGGCTGGTGCGTGACGAGCGGATTCGCTGGAAAGACTGGCTGAAGCAGCAGGGATTGAGCGCGCCGGAGAAGGACTCCAAGCTCCAGCGCCTTACCGGCAAGGCACGGCAGATATTGCGCAAGATCGTCCCGGCCAAGGCCAGCCGGCAACGTTGATTGCCAATCCGCCCACTCCAACTTTCGCAGGAGTCGGCGGGTTGGTAGCAAGCCTTATTCGGTCTTGCGGATCTTCTCGACTATGGCCGTGGTGGAACTGTTCTCCACCAGCCCCAGCACCTTCACCGTGCCGCCATAAGCCTTGACGATATCGGCGCCGACCACCTGGTCGACCGAGTAATCCCCGCCTTTGACCAGCACATCCGGCTTGACCTGGGCCAGCAGGTTTTCCGGCGTGCCCTCGGGAAAGCTGATGACCCAATCCACCGCGCCCAGGCCGGCCAGTACCGCCATGCGCCGGTCGACGCTGTTGATCGGACGGCCAGGGCCTTTCAGGCGGCTGACCGAGGCATCGTCGTTGATCGCCACGATCAGGCGATCGCCTTGGGCCCGCGCCTGTTCGAGGTAGGTCACATGCCCGGCATGGAGGATATCGAAGCAGCCGTTGGTGAAGACGATCTTCTCTTTGTGCGCACGCGCATCGTCGATCGCCAGCAGCAGCTGGTCGAGGCTCAGCACACCACGCTCGGAACCTTCTTCACGCTGGATCGCGCGACGCAGTTCCGGTGCGCTGATGGCCGCGGTACCCAGCTTGCCGACCACGATGCCGGCAGCCAGGTTGGCCAGGGCCACCGCGTGCGGCAGCTCTTCGCCCGCCGCGATTGCCGCCGCCAGGGTGGAAATCACCGTATCGCCGGCACCGGTCACATCGAACACTTCACGGGCCCGGGCTGGCAGGTGCAGCGCCGGGTGATCGGGACGCAGCAGGGTCATGCCGTGCTCGCCTCGGGTCACCAGCAAGGCACCCAGCTCCAGGTCGTGCATCAGCTTCGCGCCTTTGCTGACCAGGTCGTGCTCGTCGACGCAACCGCCGACTATGGTTTCGAACTCGCTGAGGTTCGGGGTGATCAGGCTGGCGCCGCGGTAAATCGAAAAGTCCTTGCCTTTCGGGTCCGCCAATACCGGGATGCCACGGGCACGCGCGGCCTGGATCAACGCCTGATGGTTCTTCAGGGCACCCTTGCCGTAGTCGGACAACACCAGCACCTTGATGCCGTCCAGCAACTGGTCGACTTCAGCGCCCAATGCCAGGGCGTCGGTGGCGAAAGGTTCTTCGAAATCGATACGCAGCAATTGCTGGTGCCGACTCATGACCCGCAGCTTGACGATGGTCGGCTGATGGGCAATGCGCTGGAACAAGGCGCGGACGCCCGCCCCTTCAAGACTGTTGGAGAGACTGTCGGCAGCCTCGTCGTCACCGGTGACGCCGACCAGCGAGGCCGGTGCGCCGAGCGCGGCAATGTTCAAGGCAACGTTCGCGGCACCGCCCGGGCGGTCCTCGATTTGCTCGACCTTGACCACCGGTACCGGCGCCTCAGGGGAAATCCGTGAGGTACCACCATGCCAGTAACGGTCGAGCATGACATCGCCGACCACCAAGACAGGGGCTTGATCGAATCGCGGCATGGACAACTTCATGGAGCAACCCACATACAAAATGAACAGGGGCGCGATATTAACACAGGGTGAACGCTGCCTAGTTCTACCGCTGCACGAGTATTCGCGATCGCCGCAAACTGTTCATTTATTGAGCAAAAGCGCCATGAGCCGGTCTGTCGCACAGGCCAGCCCGACCGTTTCGGTATCGATCTCGCAGTCGGGATAAAGCGGCGCTTCGTAGGGGCTGTCGAGCCCGGTGAAGTCCTGGATACGCCCTTCACTCGCCGCCTGATACAGGCCCTTGGGGTCGCGTTGGGCACAGACAGCGAAGGATGTACTCACGTACACCTCGAGAAATTCGTCTGCCGCGAACAAGGCCCGGGCAGCGGCGCGCTCCGCGCGAAACGGTGAAATTGCCGAGACGATCACGATCAGCCCCGCCTCCACCATCAACCTCGCCACCTCGGCCAGGCGCCGGATGTTTTCCTTGCGTGCCTCGGCGCCCATGCCCAGGTCACGACACAGGCCGCCACGCACGTTATCGCCATCAAGGACAAAGGCGTGCAGGCCCTGCCCGTTCAGGCGCAGTTCCAGCAGGTTGGCCAGGGTCGACTTGCCGGCGCCGGACAAACCGGTCAGCCAGATGCAACACGGATGCTGCTGCTTGAGCGCCGCCCGCTCGGCAGCGGTCAGGGACAGGCTGCAGGGGCGGATATCCGGTCGCGGGCAATGTGCCGGCAGGGGTTCATTCATAGCCGAGCATCTCGTAGTCGCGCTGGTAGGCTCGACGCACCAGCCGCCGGGTGCGCACCGAGCAGAAGTCCCGGACAGGCTTCTGGTGCCGTTGCCACGATTCATTGAGGTGCGGCAGGGATCTGCTCCCCCCCAGGTGCTCGCTGAGCAACTGATAGTCGCGCTGCAGGTGTTCCTGATAACCGATGAAGTCCATATTCAGGCGCCCCATGGAATCCACCAGGAAGTCGGTCTGCGGGGCGAAGTGCAGTTGCTTGTGGATATTTTCCGGGTGCAGCCAGCGTCCGACAAAATCGTCGAAATCACGATAGTGGCTGACCAGCCGCTGGGCGGCCTGGTCGCGGCGACTGAGTTCGTTGCCACGCAGGAAGGCATAGGCCGAGTAGGCTCGTTCCAGGGGATCGCGGACCACGGCGAACTTGAAGCTGCCGGCGAACTGCTGGGGAAACTGTTGCTCGTACCAGTACAGAGGCAGGTGGCCTGGCGTCCAGCCGTCGAACAATGCCGAACACAGGCTGCTCCCCGCGCACTTGGGCACATGGATGAACACACAACCGTGCTGGCGGAACGGCTCTGGAAAACGGACGTTGGCGGACATGGCCTTGTTCACCACCTGCCGGTCCACCACAGACAGGCGCCCAAGCAAGAAGGCCCGTTGCGACTTGGGCAATAACTTCCACAGATAACGTTGCAGCATTCCAGTACCCGCGCGACGGGGTTGGCCCCCTCGATTCAGTCGACGATTGAGGCTGGAACCATAACAAGCACGAGACGCGGAATTATTTAGGCTTGGTCAAGACTGTAAGGGGCGGGATACAAAGACCGGCCGGCGCATTGCACGCCGGGGTCGTTCCAGGATGGGCAGTGCCCACCCTGAAGCTCGGTCAGGCAATGCCTTCGGACGCAGGCTCGTCCAGGCCCATGGCATGCAGGCGCGAGTAGTAGCCGTTCTGCGCCAGCAGGTCGACATGGGTGCCGCGCTCGACGATCCGCCCCTGGTCCATGACCAGAATCAGGTCGGCCTTCTCGATGGTCGACAGGCGGTGTGCGATCACCAGGGTGGTGCGCCCCTTCATCACCTTGTCCAGGGCCGCCTGGATATGCCGCTCGGACTCGGTATCCAGGGCCGAGGTGGCTTCGTCGAGAATCAGCAACGGCGCATTTTTCAACAGGGCCCGGGCAATTGCCAGACGCTGGCGCTGACCGCCGGAGAGCAGCACGCCGTTCTCGCCGACCTGGGTGTCCAGGCCTTCGGGCAGCTGCGAAATGAAATCCATGGCATAGGCATCCGCCGCCGCCTTCTCGATATCTTCCCGCGGCGCCCCGGCCAGATCGCCATAAGCAATGTTGGCGGCCACGCTGTCGTTGAACAGGGTCACATGCTGGGTCACCTGGGCCACATGCCGGCGCAGGTTGCGCAGACGGTAATCCTCGATCTCCACGTCATCGAGGAGAATCTGCCCCGTTTCGTGGTGATAGAAGCGCGGAATCAGGCTGGCCAGGGTCGACTTGCCGCTGCCGGAGCGGCCGACCAGCGCGATCATCTGCCCGGGAGCCGCGGAGAAACTGATGTCCTTCAGCACTTCACGGTCGGTGCCCGGATAGGTGAAGCTCAGGTTGCGCACGTCCAGGCGACCCTCGATGCGCTCACGCTCGACCTGGCCCCGATCGACCTCAGGCTCGACGTCCAGCTGTTCGAAGATGCTTTCCGCGCCCGCCACGCCTTTCTGGATGGTCGAACTGACTTCCGAGAGCTGGCGAATCGGCTTGGGCAGCAGGCCCGCCGCGGTGATGTAGGCCACCAGGTCGCCCGCGGTGGCATCGCCACGCAGGAACAGCACCAGGAACATCAGCACCGCCATGGCGGAGTAGATCACCAACTGCAGCATCGGCGTGTAGACCGCACCGGTCTTGGTCATGCGCAGCTGCTTGTCGGTGTTGCTCTGGCTGGCGTCGACGAAACGCTGCTGCTCGTAGCTTTCGCCACCGAAGCTGCGAACCACGCGATAGCCTTGAATGGTCTCGGAGGCCACGTGGGTCACATCGCCCATCGCCACCTGGATCTTCTTGCTCTGCTTGCGGAATTTCTTGCTGGTGCTGCCGACCATGACCGCAATCAACGGCAGGATCGCCAGCATCACCAGGGTCAGCTTCCAGTTCATCCACAACAGGTAGACGAACAGGAACACCACCGTCAGGCCTTCACGAATCACCACCTTGATGGCGTCGGTGGCGGCACCGGTGACCATGGTGACGTTAAAGGTGATGCGGGAAATCAGATGCCCGGAGTTGTGGGTGTCGAAATAGCGGTTCGGCAGGACCAGCAGCTTGTTGAACAGCTCGACCCGCAGGTCATGCACCAACCCCAGGGAAACCTTCGCCAGGTAGTAGTTGCCGAGGAAGGAGCCGAGCCCCTGCCAGGCCGCGATCAGGATGATCAGCAGCGGTACCGCCATCAATAGCTGCAAGTCGCGCAGATAGGGAACGTTGGGGAAGAGCACCGCTTCGGGATTGCTCAAGCCGTCGACGAAATATTTGAGAATGCCCGCCAGCATCGGCTGGGTGGAGGCAAATATCACGAAGCCCACGATACTCAGCAGGAAAATGCCAATGTAGGGTTTTACATACCCCAACAGCCGAAAATAGATTTTCAGGCTGGAGTCCTGTTCCGCTTTACGCGGTGCGTCACTCATCGTCGAGCTCACTGTTTAGGAGGAACGCGGGATTTTATCACAGCCTGTGTGACTGCCCCGCGCCCAGACCAAAACAGTAGCCAGACCGATCGGCAGCCAACTGATGAACCATTCGGCGCGAGGGGTTCCGGTCAGGCTGGCGGCATCGAACTGCATGGCCAGGAAGGAGAACAGCCAGATGCCGATGACGCCCCGGCCATAGAGCGTTTCACGGGCGCGCCAGGCTTCGCGCAGCGCTGCAAACCAGGCCACGACCCAGAGCAAGAGCCCAGGAATCCCCAGTTCGATGGCAATGTGGCTGAACAGGTTATGGGCATGATCGAAAGCCTGCCCTTCGGCATGCACGCTATAGCCTGAACCCAGGCCGAGGCCTGTCCATGGATGTTCGGCGATCATCTGCAGGCTGGCCATCAGGATCTGCGGGCGAAAGGAAACGCCACGCGCCAGGACCAAAGGCTCGAGAAACCAGAACGCCGACATTGCCAGCAACAATGCTGCCGCCGCGAAAATTCGGCTGAGTCGGTCACGGCACCAGATCGGCATCGCCAGCACGGTCAGGAACAGGGCCAGGGCAGCACCGCGGCTCTGGCAGAGCACGACAAACCCACCGAGCACCGCCAACGCCACCAGCCACACTGCTTGAAGGGCGCGAGTACGCGGCACCCAGTGCAGCAGCCAGATGGCGGCCAGGCCGATGACATAACCACCCAGGATCGGATGCGCCAGCTCACCCAATCCCACAAGGCGTGCCCACCAGACATTTCCGTTGATCCAGTAGAACTGGATGATGGCCATCAGCGCCGTCACCGCCAGCCCCAGTCCGCCCCACTGCATGACGCGAATCACCCGCTCAGTCCGGGCATTGGCGAAAACCGGGAAGAACAGCAGGAACACTACGATGTACAGCAGGCGCTTGGCCTCACGCGATGGGTCCGCCGCCTGCGTCCATAGCAGGCTGACCAGCCCCCATACCGCCAACCCCAGCAACGCCAGGCCAAGCCAGCGTTGGGCATGCCACCATTCAACCAGGCGTTGACGCGCGGGCCAGGCCAGAATCATCGCCGGCAACCACAAAAAGGCCACCAGCCCCTGTTGGTAGAGCTTGTTGGTGGGCGCCAGTGCGATGGCCAGCAAAAACCATAGCAACCCGATTGTCATCCATACTTGCGCCCAACGTGTGGCCTGCATCTACTCGCTCCTAAATGGTTCACCAACCAACCCGGCATGGTTAAAACAGCAACTTTTCGGCATCATTGCCCGCCACTGTGCCCGCCACTTCGACAAGGCTTCCTACGATGCAATGCTCCCGGCTTCCCCAAGCCACTTTGAATCAGATGATTGAAGGCGCCAGAATTCTGGAGGCCGACAGTTACGGCCCGAAAGTCTACCTGCTGCAGGATGGGAATATTCTGAAACTGTTTCGGCGCAAGCGTCTTTTTTCATCCGCCCTGTTTCGGCCCTATTCGAGGCGCTTCATCGACAACGCCGCGCGCCTGGAACAACTCGGCGTTCCCACGCTGCAGGTTCTGGACTTCTACCGCCTGGAACAACCCGGCATGACCGCGGTGCTCTACCGACCGCTGCCAGGCGAAACCCTGCGTCAGGTCGCCAGCAAGGAAGGCTTCGACTGGCAACAGACCTTGCCGGCCCTGGTCGAGCTGATTCGCAGCCTGCACAACTCGGGGATCTACTTTCGCTCGCTGCACCTGGGCAACATCGTCATCACCCCGGATAACCGCTTCGGCCTGATCGATGTGGCCGACATGCGTTTTTTCCGCGGACCATTGCCGCGCCATCTGGTCAAACGCAACCTGCAACATTTCGCCCGTTATATTGCCCGGGAGAAGCTGAACGGGAGCTTTCCGATACAAGCGCTGGAACAGGCCCTACTTTCGGCATGACAACAGGGAGGTAGCGGCCTGGCTGAAGCGCTGCCAGGCCAGGTCGGGGGCCAGAGCAGCGTACTGATCCGCCGCGATGCTCTGGACGGGCAGGCCGAGGGCCTGAAAAATGGCCTCCTGCCAGGCGTCGATATCATTCACCGGCGCATAACGCCCGGTTTCAGCCAACTGCTCACGGAACACTGGCAAATCGCTGGTCAATACCGGCACACCGGACATCACTGCTTCCTGCAGGATCAACCCCAGGCCCTCGTCCAGCGACGGGATGGCCACCCAGTCGAATGCCTTGTAAAGCATCGCCGCATGCTTCAGATGTCCAGGCAGCGAAACCCTGTCCTGCAGGCCCAGCTGGTTGATGCGGGCCTCGAGCGCTGTGCGATTCGAGCCCTCGCCGATAATCACCAGACGCATCTCCGGCCGGCTCGCCAAGGCCTTGGCGAAAGCCTCCAGCAGGCAAGCAAAACCTTTATCGTCCACCAGACGGCCGACCGCGCCGAATACCGGAACATCGTCCACGGGCAGGCCGAGGGTGGCCCGGGCCTCGGCACGCGGCAGCAGCCTTGCATTGAACTCCTGCGGGTCGAACGCGCTGCGCAAGGCCGTCACTGGCATCTGCAAATCGTATTCGAGGGAAGACGCCAGGGTCTGCGAAACGGCCGCGAGCGTCAGCTGCGAGGCGGGGAACTGCCGGAACAGCTGCTGATCCTTGCGGTGCAAGCGCGTGGAGCCGTGGATCACCACCACCGCACGCATGTGCGGCAATGACTTGAGGACCGGCAACAAGGTACGCGCCACCCCCAGGCCATCGAGCAACAGCACCTGGGCATCAGTCTCCTGCAGAGCCTTGCGAAAGCGGGCCCGCAGCCAGGGTTTGAGCAAGCGCCAGAAATGCTTGCCCTTCAGGCGCACCGACGACAGGTTCCACTCCCAGCATTCCCCCACTTCGGCAACGCATCCGGTGGACGAGCCTTGCAGCAGCCAGGTCTTGACCACAGTGCCTGGCTCGGCCTGAGAGAGGATCTGCTGGTGAACCTTGTGAACGGAGGCAAATGCACTGCCGCCTGCCCACATGACGTTGAGAATGCTCATTGGGCACATAGCCCTTTCGCGGTATTCGGAAAAGTGAAACCGGTAGAACTAATTGATAAACCAGCCAATACCGACTCCAACCAACAGGACTAAAACAAGCTTGATTTGCTCGCGACGACTGCGCCGAGCCTTACGCTGCCGCTCGGCGGCAGTCTCCACATGCAGACCGAAGCCTGTATGCAGCACCGCGTCGCCTTCCAGGCTGACAGCCGTCAGGTTCAGCTCAGCATAGCGCTTGGACAGCGCTTTCTCGCCTCCGTGCCCGGCGAAAGGCGCGCACAGTCGATACTCTGCCATCCGGCGCAAGCCCGGGTTCAGGGAGAAACTCTGCCACTCGGGTTTATCGGAGATCAGCGGATAACAAGGCACACCACCGATCAACTCGCGGGCGCCCAAGTGGATGTAGGGACTATGGACTCGCAGGTCGTGGGCATAACTGCGCAACCAGACCTGCAGGATGTCCGGGCGCTGTTCGAGAATCGCTTTCGAATCCTCGACAAAACCCGGGCGATAGAACTCCCAATCGTCTTCGCAATGGAAGATATAGGGGGTCTTGACCTGCTCGTAGGCCAGGTCGATCGACGCCAATTGCCCGAGCTTCGGCCGGTTGACGAAGAAGGTACAGTGATCTTTCCAATGGGCGGGCACCGCCGTGCGCACCCGCTCGTCGCCAGCATCTTCGGTGATGAAGACTTCGCGGATCGGCGCGCTGTTGAAGCGATCGAAACTCTCCAGCGTGAGCTTGAGCAGGTCCAGACGACCGCAACTGGTGACCACCAGGGTGATGTCACTCTCTTGACTAAACTGCACTTGATTCTCACCTACGACAAAGTGCGATCACTATTAAGGGCTCAGTGATCGCTGTCAAACACCCAGCTTCGAGCGTACGCGCTCGATAAGGCTCAAGGGTGCACGAGGCCGCAATGCGGGCTGGAGTTCCTCGACAATACGCTGCCCGATACGGGCGAAGCTGAACTGAGAGACCGCCAGATCGCGGCCGTTTCGCGCGATGCTCTGCGCCAGGGCCGGATCGGCGCGCAGCATGGCGAGTTTTTCCTGCAATTGCGGGATGTTCTGATAAAAGACCACGTTGTGCAGGTCCTGCAAGCCCAGCGCGCGGTTTTCCGCCTCGCCCTGGTCGAATGCCAGCAACACACAGCCACAGGCCATGGCCTCGAAATTCTTGATCATGTATTCGCCCATGCCGACGTCGGCACTGACGAAAAAGCGGATACGGTTGAGGGTGTCGCAATACTCTTCGCCCGACTTGGTCCGCGTCACCACCAGGGGCTCGACCTGACCAAGTTCGTCGAGCAGCGCCTTGCGCCCGCTGTAGGCCACGCTGTTGGTGCTGCCGACGAATGCCAGTTCGATATCCCGCTCGCGGCCCTGATCCTGCAGCAGGGTCTGGTCGTAGCCCTTGGGCACGAATACCGCGTCGAAACCTTCCTGGCGCAAGCGCTCGCTGACCATGAACCCCGAGCTGATCACCCGTGCCCACGGCAGGCGGCGGTAGTGCGCGCTGAACTTGCCGGTGTACTTGCAAGGGATGTAGTTCTGGTAGGCGTCGTGCTCGAGGATCACCAGATTGGGAATGCTGCGGATGAAACTCGCCTGGCGGATTTCCTGCTTGAAACGCAGGAAGAACACGATACGGTCGTAGCGCGATACTTCCACCTCACGGCGGAAATAGCCACGCAGGTTGCGCTGCTCGTCGCTGCTCAACCACCGCAGGTCGCATTCGCAATGAGCGGCAACGCCTTCGTACAGGCGGTCCAGAATGGCCCGCTGTTCTTTCTGCACCAGAAATAGAACCTTCATCATCTTCCTTGCAGCCGTGAGCAACCGGACAAAAGAGCGAAACTACCCTGGCCGACAGGCAAAAGGGTGTCATGCAATATCAATTTACAAACGCCAGAACAGCTCATGCCGGCGTACCGCCTTGCGGAAAAACTCGTTCTCGCCATAAGGCGAAGCGGCGCGGCCGGCCAACACACGCTGCAGGACCCGGCGCAGGCGGCGCTTGAACGGCGCCCGCGGCTGCAGGTCATGCATCATGCCCAGGGCCATCGCCTTGTCGCGTTGCTGCTCGACCGATAGCGGCAAGCAGCAGGGCCTGAGCTCCTGGGTCGGGTCGAACACCGGTGGCAGGGCAATGCCCGCCCCCGAATCGCCCATCGGCCAACGGTCGTTGTCATGCAAGTGATTGGCGTAACCGAGCAAGGTGGTCGGCTGCCACTCCAGCCCCTGCAACGCTTCCAATACCGCCTGCTGGGCGCAGAGGTGGTCCGGGTGCGGGTCGAGTGTCGGATGCGGCAGCACGATCACCTCGGGGCGCGCCTTGAGCAACAACGCCCGCAGGTCGGCCAAGAGGTTGTTCCAGGTCGGCGCGCCATCGGCATCCGCTGGCAGCGGGAACGAATTGAACTGGCGGAACAGGCGGATATCCGACAGCTCGGCCTCGCGGGACGCCACAGGGCGATTCGGCGCTGCCTGCATGGCCGGCAGTTGCAGGCAGAAGTACCCCAGCTGCACACAGCGCGCCTCGGCAACCCCGGCCCAACGCGGCACCGCGATGCTGTCCCAGGCCCGCAGCCGGCCCTTGATCCGCGCCGCATCGGCACCGTTCATGCCCATCTGCCGGTAATGCTCGGCCTCGATCTCGCCCGCGGTCAGCGTGACGATCCAGGTTTCGTCGGCCTGGCTGTACAGACCGAAGGCGGCCAGTTCTGCATCGTCGGCATGGGGGGCGATGACCATCACCCGCTGGTGGCGATAGTCCGGCTCGCGGAACACCGACAACAGCGGCTCGCCGTGCACCCGGCAGAAACGCCCGCGCAGTTGCAGCTTGCCGCTGGCCAGAGGCCGTGCCAGCCCGCTGAGGTTGAGATAACGCAAGCCGTTCACGCCGCGCTCGAATGTCTGCCGATCCTGCCCCGCCAAAGAGACGCAAGGGTCGAAAAAGCGCCCCAGCCAGGTGCTGCTGACCTTTACCGCGAGGATCAGGGTTTCATCCCCCGCCAGGTCGATCGCCTGGTCCAGCACCAGGCGCTCCTTGTCCAGGTGGACCTTGGGCTGCTCGGTGCCGAACGGAAAGCTGTACTGATAATCGTCCCGGGGCGAATAAAACAGGTGGTCGGCGAACCAGGCCTCATGGGCCACCCAGGCCAGCACCGCGAGCAGCAGCGGCAACCACCAGGCCACCAGCACACCGACGGCCACCAGTACCAGCAGGCCAATCAGCAGAGCGAG
Organism: Pseudomonas sp. GW531-T4; assembly: GCF_017349615.1. Classification (NCBI taxonomy): domain Bacteria; kingdom Pseudomonadati; phylum Pseudomonadota; class Gammaproteobacteria; order Pseudomonadales; family Pseudomonadaceae; genus Pseudomonas; species Pseudomonas sp. GW531-T4. The sequence continues at coordinate 19,095 of NZ_JACMZT010000028.1, read as the reverse complement.
GCGCTTCTGCCGGCGATGGCGTTTGAGCAACTGTTGCTTGCGACTCGGTGGCTGATTCATACCGTGAACACCGGAACGGGGTTGCACCAGCGATCCTTGTACTCGCGATCGGCGCGACCGAAGGAAAAACGCAGCGGCTTGTCGATGGCCCGCGCCTGTTCCCAGGCACTTTGCGTATTGAGGAAACTCAACACGCTGCCAGGGCTGAACTCGCGGGTTTCAGGATCGACGCCACCGTTGATGTATTCGACGCTGATCCACTCCGGCGCTTCGACCCGGTACACCAGTTGAATGGCGATCGGCGCATCGTTGAGAAAAATCACCGAGCCGATCAGCAGCTCGCGCAGCAACTCGATGACTTCGGCCATGCGCTCGGCACCGGTGGCCGGGAACCCCCAGCGCCGCTGGAACAGATCGCAGTAGATGGCCGCCAGCTCCTGGCTGGAGAACTCGCCGACCGGACGCACCATGCCGCCCGCCTCTTCCAGCAGGCGCAGCTCGCGGCGCTGGTTGTAGCGAAACTTCTTCGACAGCTCTTCAGGCGTGCGAGCCATGGCCAGTTGTTCGGCCTGGAGCTTGAGGGTGCTGAAGCGGCCCTGGTTCAAGGCCGACAGGTAACGGCCGCGATGACGCAGCGGGGCCTGGGCCTCAGGCGCGGCCGGCAGGATCAGCTCGGCGTTGCCCAGGTCGAACAGGCCTTTCTTGCCGCGACGCTTGAGCACGTCCTTGGACAGCGCCAGGTCGCGCCCCCAGGTCGGGATCGCCGCCCGCAGTTCGCCGGCTTGTTCCCAGGCCAGGTAGCGGACCGGAATGCCCGCCAGGTTAGCCAGGCGCTCCACCACCAAAGGATGGGTGGCGACACTGCCGCCAAAACGCTGCCAGGCAGCGGCATAAGTCGAGGCGTCGACGACCGACCAGCCACGCTCGCGCCAGCCTTGGAATCGATTGAGCATCAGGGCCTCGCGGTCAGATCGGTAACTTGCGGCAGACGCCAGAAGGCGTCGCGAACAGCGCGGTCGGAGAATCGCTCGCGCAGGCGCTCGAACATCAGCTCGGCACACAGCAGGCGCTGGTTCTCATCCATCCCGGCCAGGTGTTGCAGGCCCTGGGCCATATGCTCGGCATCGCCCAGCGGAAACAGGATGCCGACGCCTTCGACCACTTCCTTGGCCCCGCCACAGGCCGTCGCCAGCAGCGGCACGCCGGCGGCCATGGCCTCCAGCAGCACCATGCCGAAGGGCTCGTGGTCGGAGCTCAGGGCGAAGGCATCGAAAGCGCGGAAGAAACGCCGGGCTTCTGTGACCTGGCCGAGGAACAGCACGCGGTCGGCGATGCCCAGCTCACGAGAAAGGTCCTTGAGGTTCTGCTCCAGGCGCCCGCTGCCGAGAATCGCCAGCTGGCTTTCCCGAGGCAGCCCCGGCAAGGCCGCGGCAAATCCGCGCAGCAGGGTGGCCTGATCCTTGTCCGGATGCAGACGCCCGACATTGCCGACGATCCAGGCGGAAGACGACAGCCCCAGCTCCCGGCGCGCTTCGGCCTTCGGTAGCTGGGTCGCTTGCAAGGCTTCGACGTCGATCCGGTTGTACAGCGTCTGGATCCGCGCCGCCGGCCACTGCGGCAGGCAGCCGCGCATGTCGTCGCGCACCGCATCGGACACACCGAGCAGGCTCAGGCGCTTGCGGAACAGGTTGGCGAACAGGCGGCGACTGCCGCGCTGGTAATCGCCAAACGCATGATGCACACCGATCACCGGCAACGCGGTGCCCAGCAATGCGATGTAGATCGGTTTGAAGCGGTGGGCGATGCAGAAGCTGAAGTTGCGCGACGCGGCGATCTTGCGCAGGTCGCGTATAGCCCCCAGCTTCAGGCCACGGATGGCCTTGGAGCTGTATTCCATGAACAGCACTTCGTCGCTGGCGCAGCCATCGGCCACCTCGGCATCGGCGACCCCGGTGAGGAACACCGTGGTCACGCGATAGCCGCTGCCCGCGAACAGGCTGGCATATTGCCGGGCACAGTCCAGGAACGGCCCGTCATAGCCGTGGCAGAACTGCAGGACGTGGCGCTCAGCCGAGCGTGTCATAAGGATCCACGCCGTCTTTGACCACCAGGATGTCTTCCATGATCAGGTACTGCAGATCGGAGCCGAAGAACATGTTCAGGGCGTCGGTCGGCGAGCAGATCATCGGCTCGCCACGGCGGTTGAGCGAGGTGTTCAGCGACACGCCGTTGCCGGTCAGGACTTCCAGGGCCTTCATCATGTCGTAGTAGCGCGGGTTGTATTCGCGCTTGAGCACCTGGGCCCGGGAAGTGCCGTCTTCGTGGACCACTTCCGGCACGCGGGTCTTCCACTCTTCCGCCACTTCGAAGGTGAAGGTCATGAACGGTGCGGGGTGATCGACCTTGATCATCTGCGGACCGACGGTGTCGAGCATCGACGGGCAGAAAGGCCTCCAGCGCTCGCGGAACTTGATCTGCTCGTTGATCCGGTCGGCCACGCCGGTAGCGCTCGGGCAACCGATGATCGAACGACCGCCCAGGGCACGCGGACCGAACTCCATGCGGCCCTGGAACCAGGCCACCGGGTTGCCGTCGACCATGATCTTGGCGATACGCTCGGGGGTGTTGTCGATCTGGCGCCAGGCCGGCTTGTTCGGGTGACGGGCACAGGCGGCGATCACGTCTTCGTTGCTGTAGGACGGGCCGAGATAGACGTGTTCCATCTTCTCCACCGGCACGCCGCGCGCGTGGGAAACATAGGCCGCGGCACCGACCGCGGTACCGGCATCGCCGGACGCCGGTTGCACGAACAGCTCTTTGACTTCCGGACGGGCGATGATCTTCTGGTTCAGCTTGACGTTCAGCGCACAGCCGCCGGCGAAGGCCAGCTTGCCGGTTTCCTTGAGGATGTCGCCCAGGTAGTGGTCGATCATCTGCAGCGCCAGCTTCTCGAACAGCGCCTGCATGCTGGCCGCGTAGTGGATGTACGGCTCGTCGGCGATGTCGCCTTCGCGCTTCGGACCCAGCCACTCGATCAGCTTCGGCGAGAAGTAGAAACCCTTGCCCTTCTCTTTATAGCGGCGCAGGCCGATGACGTTGGCGTAATCGGTGTTGATCACCAGTTCGCCGTTTTCAAAGCTGGCCAGGCGGGAGAAGTCGTACTTGCTGGCATCGCCGTACGGCGCCATGCCCATGACCTTGAACTCGCCGTCGAGCATCTCGAAGCCGAGGAACTCGGTGATCGCGCCATACAGGCCGCCCAGGGAGTCCGGATCGTAGAATTCCTTGATCTTGTGGATCTTGCCGTTTTCGCCGTAGCCGAAGAAGGTCGTGGCGTACTCGCCCTTGCCGTCGATCCCGAGGATCGCGGTTTTCTCCTTGAAGCCGGAGCAGTGGTAGGCGCTGGAAGCGTGGGCCAGGTGGTGCTCGACCGGCTCGATCTTGATCTTCTTCGGATCGAAGCCCAGTTGCTCGAGGCACCAGACGATCTTGTTGCGATAACGCTTGTAGCGACGGTTGCCCATCAGGATCGCGTCGAGGGCGCGGTCCGGGGCGTACCAGTAACGCTTGGCGTAGTGCCAGCGGGCCTTGCCGAACAGGCTGATCGGCGCGAACGGAATCGCTACCACGTCAACGTCGGAAGGCTTGATGCCGGCCTGTTCCAGACAGAACTTCGCCGATTCGTAGGGCATGCGGTTCTTTGCATGTTTATCGCGTACGAAGCGCTCTTCTTCGGCAGCCGCCACCAGCTTGCCGTCGATGTACAGCGCTGCGGAAGGATCATGGCTAAGGGCGCCGGACAGGCCAAGAATCGTCAATGCCACAGGGGTCTAGCCTCTTAAGTCTGCATGCAGGCGACGTGCGCCTGGAATTAATGTGCTCCCCGCCAGGGGCGAGAAACAGCTAAAGGGCGGGATTATAGCGTAAACCTGCCGCGGGATGATCCCTGACGTTTCAGCGCCGGGCGCTGGCGCCAAATATGGCTTGCGAGGGATCTGTAGCCGCTGCCGCAGGCGGCGATAAGGCTCGAAGAGCCTTTCTGCGATCTCCAGAGCGCGACCGCTTCGCGCTCGATCGCAGCCTGCGGCAGCGGCTACAGGCCTTAGCCTACGGACGATTCGGCGGTTTTAGGCAGGCGCTGGTCGATGACCTGATACAGCGCGCTGCTCTGCGGCCAGTTGCGCATGAAGCGCGCCCGGTCGCGGGCGTAGGCCGGGGCGAAGCTGCCGAGACTGTGATGCTGGCACATGGAGTCCAGGTCGATCAGCGCCCAGCGATCCTCTTGCCAGAACAGGTTGTGCCCCTTGAAGTCGCCATGGCTGATGCGTTCGCGAATCAACTCGGCAAACAGCCGGTCCAGCGCCTGCAACTCGGCCTCTGGAGCTGCGCCGCTATCGATATAGGGCGCGAAGCGCTCGATGATGTCCGGCCCGGCCAGGTATTCGGTCACCAGATAGGCCCGGCTGCGCAGCCAGAGGAAACGCTTCTCCAGCAAGGCCAGCGGCTTGGGCGTGGCAATGCCGAGGAATGCCAGGCGATTGCCTTCCTGCCACGAATGCCAGGCCCGGCTGGGGCGCCAGAAGCGTTTGAGCCAATGGGCAAAACCCTTGATGTTGTAGCGCTTGACCACCAGGGTGCGGCCCGCCACTTCGACCCGGCCGACGCTGGCGGCGCCACCGGTCTTGTACAGGTGCCCCCGGTCCAGCAGCGCGTCTGCCTGTTCCAGCACCGGCAGCATCGCTGCTTCTTCCTCGCGCCGAATCGCCCGCAAGGCGAAGGGACCGCGCAGCACGCTGAACAGGGTGCACTCGCGACCGATCTTGTTGAGAAAATCCTTCAAGCGCCAGCTGCGCACCTTGTCCACCTGCTTCTGCAAGGCTTCCAGCGGCAAGGCATGCTCGGCATTGTTCAGCAGGTAATGCACCAGCAGCTCTTCGGTGAAGGGCTCCAGGCTCTTGGGCAACTGGGCGAAAAACACCCCGAGGTTTTCCAGGACCTTCTGCCGGGACAGCGGTTTGCCTGCCTGTTCCACGCAGATCCCGGCACCGTCGATCAGGTACAGCTTGCCCTGATGACGCAGCAGGTTGTCCAGATGCAGGTCTTCCTGCCACAGGCCCTTGCTGTGCAATTCGGCGATGGCGGCCAGGGCTTCGGCGAGTACCGCCTGCTGCTCATCGGCCAGCGCCGGCAACGATTCCACCTGTTTCCAGGCATCGCCCAGGCTCTCGGAACCTTCCAGGAACTCGAACAACAGCCAGCCGCCCTCGCCTTCCTTCAGGCCGTCGGCCAGCAGCAGCGGCGTGGTCATGCCCTGTTCTTCAAGCAGGCGCACGCCCTGCAGCTCACGCTGGAAATGCCGCGCCGCCTTGGCGCCCACCAGCAACTTGGCCAGCACCGGACGCCCGCGCCAGACACCGGCGCCGACATAACGCTGCCCTGGCAGCACCCGCAGCAGACTGAACAACTGCAGCGTCGCAGGTCCAGCAGCGTCGGCCAGCTCCAGGCTCAACGGCAGGCTTGGCGCACGGCCGGCCTGCTTGAGTTCGGACAGGCGCATCAGCGAGTCTCCTTATGGCTGCGGCGTGCACTCAGGCGGTTCAGCCAGGCATCGACCAGCGAGCTGTCCTGCGGCTGATCCAGGTAGGTCGCGAGCAAGGCACGCACATCGCCCTCACTCCAGACTGGGGCGCGACGCAACAGCGGCTCCAGGTCCTTGACCCGATCACGCTGGCCGAATAACAGCGGACGGGTCTTTTCCAGGTCGATCAATTGCGCCTGGTAACCGTCGCCGGTGGCCCGCAGAAAAATATGCTTGGGATAAAAACAGCCGTGCACCTGACGCACCGCATGCAGCTGGCGCGCCAGCAGGCCGCAGGCCCGCAGGATCGCCACGTGCTGGTCCGGGCTGAGCTGCGCCCACTGTTGCAGCAGCGAGTCCAGGTCGTTCCAGCCATCCAGCGCCCGGGTCAGCAGGATCGCCCGGGTTTCGCCTGCCACCTTGCGCTCGCCAAAGAAGGCCGCCTGCAAAGCCGGAATACCCAACTGCTGGTAGCGGCTGATATTGCGAAATTCGCGGGCGAAACTCGGCTCGCCGAACGGCCGGTGCAGGGTCCGCGTCAGGTAGTTGCTCTGGCGCTTGAGGTAGTAGCCGTGGCCTTCCAGGTCGAGGCGATACACGCTGCTCCAGCCCCCACCGTCGGTATTGGGCTCGTCCACCGCCTCAAGCTGCTTGGCCCACAACGCGTCGAAGCTGTCGAGGCCGTGGCGCTCCAGCAACGCACGGTCCTGAGCCGCCAGGAAATCGGTCATTCGCGTCCCTCGAAAAATCTCAGCACATGCCGGATACGGCACTTGTCCGCGGCATTCAGCCGGGTGCGCTGGCGGTACTGCAAATAGAAGCGCAGGCGCTGGGTGGCGGACAAATGATACTTGGCCACCTTGTCCAGGCACGCCAGGTCCTTGGTGATCCGGTACTTGAGCCAGAAACCGCGCCAGAAATCGCCATTGGGGCAATCGATCAGGTACAGCCGGGCATCGTCGTCGATCAGCAGGTTGCGCCACTTCAAGTCGTTATGGGTGAAGCGGTGCTCATGCATGATCCGCGTGTAGCGTGCCAGCTGCTGGCTGACCCGGTCCACCCAGGCCCGATCGGCCAGTAGCGGGTCGTTGCGCTCGGCCAGGACCGACAGGTCTTCGGTGCGTGGCAGCTCGCGGGTGATCATCGCCCCCCGGTCGTAGGCCAGGCCACGACGTTCCAGGCCCCAGGCCACCACCTCCGCCGTGGGAATGCCCCACTTGGCGAAACGCTTGAGGTTCTGCCACTCGGACTTGACCCGCGGCTTGCCCAGATAGCGCCGCAGATTCTTGCCGGCGCCGGTGTAGCGCTTGACGTAATAGTTGATGCCGTTGCGCTCGACACGGATGACCTCCGACAACGGGTCGCGGGTCAGGTGTTCGCCCTTGAGGGCAAAGACCGCATCCAGACTGCCGAAGTCCTGCGCCAGCTCCCGATACCCAGGTTCAAGGTTCCAACCCGCCATCAGAGCGCATCTCCGTACCGCTGCTTGCGTGCGTACAGCTTGTTGGCCTTGCCCTCCAGCCAGGTCAGCAGCGCCGCCTCGTCGCTCAGGATCTGCCGCAGCGGCTGCTGGAAGTAACCCTTGAGGAAACGCAGCTTGTCGCGCCGGGTCAGGCCGATGTCCAGGGCCGAGAAATACAGCGCCGCCAGGTCCTTGTCGCGCCAGCGCCGGGTGATTGCCGGACGGGTCTGGGCGCGGTGCAAGTCGATCACCGAGAGCTTGAAGTCATCGGGCGTCACCGGCTTGTCGGTGTGCAGCAGGAAGTGGCAGATGTAGCAGTCGCGATGGTTGACCCCGGCGCGGTGCATCATGCCGGTCATGCGCGCCACTTCGGCGATCAGCGCGCGCTTGAGCCTGGGCTGCGGCGGCTGCTTGACCCAGTCGATGCTGAAGTCTTCGAGGCTGATGGTCGGCGCCAGCTCTTCGGTCACGATGAACGAATGCTGGTTGGCCGGGTTGCTGCCGCGCTCGCCATAGGCCACGGCGGTCATGGTCGGCACGCCGGCTTCCTGCAGGCGCTGGATAGCCTGCCATTCCTGGCCCGCGCCGAGCACCGGCAGCTTGGCGGTGAGCAGGTTCTTGAAGATCTCGCCCCAACCGATACCGCGGTGAATCTTTACGAAGAACCCTTCGCCGGCCACCTCGGTACGCAAGGTACGGCGGGCTTCGAGTTCACGGTAGACCTGGCCGTCCAGACGCTCGACTTCGGCGAACGCATCGCGTCCGGCCCAAAGGGTCTTGAACGGTTCGGCAAGAATCAACTTCATCAGTGTTGCTCCGCCAGAATCACATCCGCAGCGTGCTGCGGCATGCTATAGAGGTCGGCCGTCTCGGCGAACGCCAGGCCGTTACGGCTCCAGGTCGCGCGTGCAGCGTCGTCGGTCAACATGGTGTTCAGGTATTGATTGAGCTGTCCCTGCTCCAATGGCTCGTCCAGCACCAGGCCACTGTCGGCCTCGGCGATGTAATGGGCATAACCGCAGACCGCGCTGACCAGCACCGGCAAGCCGGCCACCAGCGCTTCCAGCAGCACAGTACCGGTGTTTTCGTTGTACGCCGGATGGATCAACAGGTCGGCGCCCAACAGGAAACGCGGGATATCACTGCGCCCCTTGAGGAACTGCACATGCTCGCCCAGGCCCAATGCGGCGCTCTGCAATTGGAATACTTTGGGGTCGTCCTGGCCAATTACAAATAGCCGGGTGCGTTTCTTCAGCTCCGGCGGCAAGGCGGCCACAGCCTTGAGGCTGCGATCCACGCCCTTGGTCTTGAACCCGGAGCCGATCTGCACCAGCAGCAAGTCATCGTCTTTCAGGGCGAACTCGCGACGGAATTCGGCGCGGATCTCCGCCGCGTTGGCCGGCGCGCGACGGTCCTGGGCGATGCCTGGCGGCAGCAGGTGGAAACGTTCCACCGGGGTGTCGTAATGCTTGATGAACAGCGGCTGCTGGACCTCGGAAATCATCAGCACTTCAGTCTTCGCGTCCCGGGCGAACACCGCCCGCTCGTATTCGGCGAAGTGCCGGTAGCGGCCCCAACGGCGGTACAGCGAATGACGCAGGTTCTGCGCCTTGTCTTCGAAGCAGCCGTCGGCGGCGTAATACACATCCAGCCCGGGCATCTTGTTGAAGCCGATCAGGCGGTCCACCGGACGCTTGGCCAGGTCGGCCTCCATCCAGGCACTGAGTTTCTCGTTACGCCGATGGTTGAAGAACGCCTTGACCGGCGCCACCAGCACTTCGAAACCTGGCGGTACATCGCCTTCCCAGATCAGCGTGTAGACACGGATCTGGTGCCCGCGCTTCTGGCACTCCAGGGCGATGCGCATGAAATCCCGCTGCAGGCCGCCGAACGGGAAGTATTTATAAAGGACAAAAGCCAATTGCATCAGCGCAGCTCCTCAGCCAGTAACAACCTGCTCAGCCGGCTGGCGACACGCTCAGGATTCAGACGCGTGAAGCACAACGGCCACTCGCGTTTCAGGTCGAACCGCCGCTGATCTTCAGCCGTCGGTTGATAGGTGCATTTTTTCTGCAGGCACGGCGCGCAAGGGAAGTCGCTGGCCATATGGATCTGCGCCTTGCCATAGGCGCCGGTCAGGCCCGGGTTGGTCGGGCCGAACAGGGAAATGGTCGGCACATCCAGCGCCGCTGCGAGATGGCCAAGCCCGGTATCCACCGCGACGCAGGCCTGGGCTTGCGCCAGCACCTTGGCGACACCCGCCAGGTTCAGCTTCGGCAGCACAGTGGCGTTGCCCAAGCCCTTGGCAATACGCTCGGCCCGGGCCTTTTCCGCCGGGTTGCCCCACGGCAGCTTGACCTCGACGCCCAGTTGGCCCATGCGTTCGGCCAGCTCGCGCCAGTAGGCTTCCGGCCAGTGCTTGGTGTCCCAGGTGGTGCCGTGCAGGAACACCACGAACGGCTTGGGCCGCGGCAGTTCCACCAGCTTCTCGACGTTCAGGCCGTAATCGCCCAGGCCCTGGGGCAAGTCATAACCCAGGGCCACGGCGAACAGCTGGCGCACACGCTCTACGGCATGCTGGCCGCGGGCGACGGCCAGGCGCCGCGAATAGAAACGCGCCGCCAGGGGCTCGCGGGCCGAGTGCTTGTCCAGGCCGGCCACCGGCGCCTTGACGTAGCGCGTCAGCCAGGCGCTTTTCAGCAAGCCCTGGGCGTCGATCACCAAGTCGTATTGAGTCGCACGCACGCTCTGCTTGAAGCGCCGCCACTCGCCACTCTTGATGGTTTGCCAGATGTTCTTGCGCCAGCGGCGAATCGCCACCGGGATCACTTTATCCACAGCCGGGTGCCAGGTCGGGATTTCCGCAAACCCCTCTTCCACCACCCAGTCGAACTTGATCCCGGGGATCGCCCGCGCCGCATCGGTCAGCGCCGGCAGCGCATGGATCACGTCACCCAGGGAGGAAGTCTTGATCAACAGTACCCGCACTTACCGAACCTCGACCGCGGTGCCCTGCAACCGCTGCAAGGCCTGGTCCACCGAGTCTGGCAGCAGCTGGCGCAGGCAGTTGTAATGGCCAAAGCGGCAGGTGCGATCGAAGCACGGACTGCACTCGATGCCCAGGCGCACGACTTCGACCTGGTCGGCCAGCGGCGGGGTGAAACCCGGCGACGTCGAGCCATACACCGCCACCAGCGGGCGATTCAGCGCCGCCGCCACGTGCATCAGCCCGGAGTCGTTGGACACCACGGAATCGGCGCAGGACAGCAGGTCGATGGCCTCGGCCAGGGAGGTGCCGCCGCAGAGGTTGACCGATTCTTCGCGCAGCCCCGGAATCAGCCGGGCGCGAATATCTTCGCCAACCACGTGATCGTTCTTCGAACCGAACAGCCAGACCTGCCAGCCCTCGCGGATCTTCAGCTCGGCGACCTTGGCGTAATGCTCGGACGGCCAGCGCTTGGCCTCGCCGAACTCGGCTCCCGGACACAGCGCCAGCACCGGGCGGTCCAGGGTCAGGCCGAACTTGGCCAGCGCCGCTTCGCGGCTGGCCGGGTCGATCTGCAGGTCGGGACGCGGATACGGCTTGGGCAGCTCGGCGCCCGGCTCGTAAGCCAGCGCCATGAAGCGCTCGATCATCAGCGGATAACGTTCTTTGTCCAGCGTGCGCACGTCGTTGAGCAGGCCGTAGCGGAACTCGCCGCGCCAGCCGGTACGTTGCGCGATGCCGGCAAAGAACGGCACCAGCGCCGACTTCAACGAGTTGGGCAGCAGGATGGCCTGGTCGTACTGGCCGGCCAGGGATTTGCCGATGCGCCGGCGGGTCGCCAGTTCCAGCACGCCGTGGCCGAGCGGGAAGCTCAAGGCCTGCCGCACTTGCGGCATGCGCTCCAGGATCGGCCGGCTCCACTCGGGGGCCAGCACGTCGATCTCGCACTGAGGATGGCGTTGTTTCAGGCACTGGAAGAGTGTCTGCGCCATCACCATGTCACCGACCCAACTGGGCCCAACAATCAGAATATTCATGTGGTTTCCAAAAACGAACCGGGGAGGCTTACGCCTCCCCGCCTCGAGAATCCAGCCCTGCGGCATTCACCGCCAGCTCATTGTGGACGAGCCGCAACAGGGCTCGCCGGATACATTTGTGGCAACGCAGCGCACGCTGCCTAGCTTAGCCCCAGCTCGCGCCAAATCCGCAATACCTCCCGTCGCTCGCTGGCGAACTGGTCGCCGGCGATGACCCCGGCCTCGTTCTGCAAGGCCTGGCGGTGAGCCGCGGAACGGTAGGCCTTGTAGACCTCGCGCAGCAGACTGGCGTCGGTCGCGGGCATCAGCCCGACTTCCTCCAGACCTTCCAGAATGCGGATATTGTCGGTGTAGCGCAGCAATGACGGGTGCTCTTGCGACCACGCCAGGGCCGCGTATTGCACCATAAATTCGATGTCGACGATACCTCCGGCGTCCTGCTTGAGGTCGAACGGCGCCGTGGCCTCGAAGGCATTTGCCGCGGTTCCGGCGGCCGTCGCCTTGGTCCCCAGGTTGTCGCGCATCTTGGCCCGCATCTCGCTGACCTCCTGCTGCAACTTGGGCAGGTCACGGGCACGCCCCAGCACCGCAGCCCGCACTTTCTCGAAGGCCTGGCCGACATCCTGGCTACCTACCAATACCCGGGCGCGCACCAGCGCCTGATGCTCCCAGGTCCAGGCTTCGTTCTCCTGATAACGGGCGAACGCCCCCAGCGAACTCACCAGCAAGCCCGACGCCCCGGACGGCCGCAGGCGCATGTCCACTTCGTACAGCTGGCCGGAGTTGGTCTGGGTGGTCAGCAGGTGAATGATCCGCTGGCCCAGGCGGGTGAAGAACTGCGCGCCGTCGATCGGTTTCGGGCCATCGGTTTCCGCCTGCGGATCGCCGTCATGGATGAACACCAGGTCCAGGTCGGAACCATGCCCGAGTTCCAGGCCGCCGACTTTCCCATAACCGACAATAATGAAGCCGGGATCGCACAAGGTGCCATCGGTGCGCTGCGGAGCGCCGTATTTGGCCACCGTCTGGCGCCAGGCCAGGGCCAGCACCTGCTCGAGGATCGCCTCGGCCAGCCAGGTCAGGTAATCGCTGACTTTCATCAACGGCAGGCTGCCGGCGATTTCCGAAGCCGCCACTCGCAGACGGTGGGCCAGCTTGAAGTGACGCAGCGCCTCCATCTGCTGTTCCAGATCGTCCTCGGGGATGCGCGTCAGGCGCTCGCGCAACTCGGCGGCCAGTTCCGGCGCCAATGGCGGCTTGAACAGACGGCCCTCGTTAAGCAACTCATCGAGCAGCAGCGGGAAGCGGGTGATCTGCTCGGCGATCCACGGGCTGGCGGCACACAGGGTCAACAAGCGGCGCAAGGCCCCAGGGTTCTCGGTGAGCAGCACCAGGTAGGCGGAACGCCGCGCCACCGCCTCGACCAGCGGCAGCACGCGCTCCAGCACCAGGTCCGGATCAGCATGTTCCACCGCCTGGGCCAAAAGGCGCGGAATAAAGGCATCGAGGCGCTCTCGCCCCAAACGCTGCATGGCTCGCAATTGCGGGCTGCCACGCAGGCCGGCCAGCGCCCTGAGCGCCTTGGGTGCGTCATTGAAACCGCCTTCCTGCAACTGCCGACAAGCCGCTTCTTCGTCCTGGGCTTCTTCCCACAGCGGCAGCCATTCGCCGCCGACCACCACTTCGCACTCGTTGCCTTCGTCTTCATCCGGGTCGGCGATCACCTGGCGGAAATGCCACTCCACCCGACCGCGCCAATACATCAGGCGCTCATGGAACGCCGCCCAATCGGCAAACCCCAGCATGAAGGCAATGCGCGCCTGATCCTGTGGATTGTCCGGCAGCATCTGCGTCTGCCGGTCGGCGATCGCCTGGATCGCGTGCTCGGTGTAACGCAGGAATTCGTAACCTTCACGCAGCTCGGCGATCACCGCGAGCGGCAGGTAACCCTGCCCCTCCAGGGTGGTCAGCACCTTTAATAGAGGACGCTGTTGCAGGCTCAGGTCGCGCCCGCCGTGAATCAGCTGGAAAGCCTGGGCGATGAACTCGACTTCGCGGATCCCGCCGGAACCCAGCTTGATATTGTCGGCCATGCCCTTGCGCCGCACTTCCTGCTGGATCAGCTGCTTCATGGTGCGCAGCGCTTCGATCGCCGAGAAATCCAGGTAACGCCGATAGACAAAAGGCCGCAGCATATCGAGCAACTGCGCGCCGGCAACCTGGTCGCCCGCCACCACCCGCGCCTTGATCATCGCGTAGCGTTCCCAGTCGCGGCCCTGATCCTGGTAGTACTGCTCCAGCGCATTGAAACTCAGCACCAGGGCGCCCGCCGAACCATAGGGCCGCAGGCGCATGTCGACGCGGAACACGAAACCGTCGACGGTCATCGGGTCCAGCGCCTTGATCAGGCGCTGCCCCAGGCGGATGAAAAATTCCTGGTTATCCAGCGCACGCTTCACGCCCACGGTTTCCCCGCCTTCGGGGTAGGCGAAGATCAGGTCGATGTCGGACGACAGGTTCAGCTCGACGGCGCCCAGCTTGCCCATGCCGAGGATGACCATCTGCTGCGGCTCGCCGCTGCGTCGGCCGGTGGGAACACCGAACTGCTCGCAGTGGCGCTGGTACAACCATTGATAGGCCTGGTCGATGCAGGCGTCGGCCATGTCCGACAGGTCGCGGCAGGTCTGCACCAGATCCGCCTGGCGCGTCAGGTCGCGCCAGATGATCCGCACCTGATGACGATTGCGCTGACGCCGCAGCACCCGCCCCAGTTCGTCTTCACTGGTGGCCTGCTGCACCGCTGCGGCGATCTGCGCGCACAGCTCGCCCGGGCCGAAGCCGCGGTCGAGTTCGCCGCCGTGCACCAGCTCCAGCAACATCAAAGGGTCACGAAGGCTCTGTTCAATGAAGAAGTCGCTGGCGGCGCTCACCCGGGCAAACTCGGCCCAGCGTTCGGGGGGCCAGGCGGCGAGCCCATGATCGTCGTCCAGGGTCGCCACGGCGCTACGGAACGACTGCTCCGCACGGCTGACAAAAGGCAGGAGAATCGCTGGGAGTTCGGCAAGCGCGGGCAGGCTCATGGGCTATCCTTGATCGGCGTAGAAAGGGGCGGTCGGGGCAAATTCTGCGGGCGCGGCCCTTGAAGGACTGTCGAACAAAAGTTAGAAATAGCTGAAATTTTTATTATTTTGGCAGCCAGCATCAAATTCTTACCCATTGGTATTGGAAATCGACCAACAGTAACGATTATTCTCACAACACAGCAGGAGGCCACAAGCCAATCTTCTGTAGTTTTACTACTCGTCTATACATTCGAAAGGCTGAAATGGCCGACGATTTGTAGTAAAACTACACGCCGCCGTATCAACCTCCGGCAATCCAAGAATTTTATCGTCTGCCCACAAGGCCAGTCGCAAACTCAGGCAACCGATTCTGGAAGCCTTTCCGCCCTGGAGCAAGCCATGCAAGACCTCGATCCCGTCGAAACCCAGGAATGGCTGGACGCCCTGGAATCGGTTCTCGACAAAGAAGGCGAAGACCGTGCTCACTATCTGATGACCCGCATGGGCGAACTCGCGACCCGCAGCGGCTCGCAACTGCCCTACGCCATCACCACGCCGTACCGCAACACGATTCCCGTCACCCACGAAGCACGCATGCCTGGCGACCTGTTCATGGAACGCCGCATTCGCTCGCTGGTACGTTGGAACGCGTTGGCCATGGTCATGCGTACGAACCTGAAAGATTCTGACCTGGGCGGTCACATCTCCAGCTTCGCCTCCAGTGCGACTCTGTATGACATCGGCTTCAACTACTTCTTCCAGGCGCCAACCGAAGAACATGGCGGCGACCTGATCTACTTCCAGGGCCACGCCTCCCCTGGCGTCTACGCTCGCGCTTTCATGGAAGGCCGCATCAGCGAAGACCAGATGAACAACTTCCGCCAGGAAGTGGACGGCAACGGCCTGTCCTCCTACCCGCACCCATGGCTGATGCCTGACTTCTGGCAGTTCCCGACCGTATCCATGGGTCTGGGTCCGATCCAGGCGATCTACCAGGCGCGCTTCATGAAGTACCTGGAAGCCCGCGGCTTCATCCAGCCAGGCAAGCAGAAAGTCTGGTGCTTCATGGGCGACGGCGAGTGCGACGAGCCGGAATCCCTGGGCGCAATCTCCCTGGCCGGCCGCGAGAAGCTGGACAACCTGATCTTCGTCATCAACTGCAACCTGCAGCGCCTCGACGGCCCGGTTCGCGGCAACGGCAAGATCATCCAGGAACTCGAAGGCGTGTTCCGTGGCGCCCAGTGGAATGTGAACAAAGTCATCTGGGGCCGTTTCTGGGACCCACTGCTGGCCAAGGACACCCACGGCATCCTGCAACGCCGCATGGACGAAGTCATCGACGGCGAGTACCAGAACTACAAGGCCAAAGACGGCGCCTTCGTGCGTGAGCACTTCTTCAACACGCCTGAACTCAAGGCAATGGTCGAAGACCTGTCCGACGAGGAAATCTGGAAACTCAACCGTGGCGGCCACGACCCGTACAAGGTCTATGCGGCCTACCACGAAGCGGTCAACCACAAAGAGCAACCGACCGTCATCCTGGCCAAGACCATCAAGGGTTATGGCACCGGCGCCGGCGAAGCGAAGAACACCGCGCACAACACCAAGAAAGTCGATGTCGACAGCCTGAAGTTGTTCCGCGACCGCTTCGACATTCCGGTCAAGGACGAAGAAATCGAAAACCTGCCGTTCTTCCGACCGGAAGAAGGCAGTGCCGAAGCCCGTTACCTGAGCGAGCGTCGTGCCGCACTGGGCGGTTTCGTGCCTCAGCGCCGTGCCAAGAGCTTCAACATTCCGACCCCGCCACTGGAAACCCTCAAGGCTATCCTCGACGGTTCGGGCGACCGCGAAATCTCCACCACCATGGCCTTCGTGCGGATCCTCGCGCAACTGGTCAAGGACAAGGAAATCGGCCAGCGCATCGTCCCGATCATCCCGGACGAAGCCCGTACCTTCGGTATGGAAGGCATGTTCCGTCAGTTGGGCATCTACTCGTCCGTCGGCCAGCTCTACGAGCCAGTCGATAAAGACCAGGTGATGTTCTACCGCGAAGACAAGAAGGGCCAGATCCTCGAGGAAGGCATCAACGAAGCGGGCGCCATGAGCTCCTTCATCGCGGCCGGTACTTCGTACTCCAGCCACAACCAGCCGATGCTGCCGTTCTACATCTTCTATTCGATGTTCGGCTTCCAGCGTATCGGCGACCTGGCCTGGGCCGCTGGCGACAGCCGTACCCGCGGCTTCCTGATCGGCGGTACCGCCGGCCGTACCACCCTCAACGGTGAAGGCCTGCAGCACGAAGACGGTCACAGCCACATGCTGGCGGGCACCATCCCGAACTGCCGTACCTTCGATCCGACCTATGGCTACGAGCTGGCGGTGATCATCCAGGACGGCATGAAGAAGATGACCGAAGAGCAACAGGACGTCTTCTACTACATCACCGTGATGAACGAGTCCTACCAGCAGCCAGCCATGCCGGCCGGTGTCGAGCAAGGCATCATCAAGGGCATGTACCTGCTCGAGGAAGACACCCGCGAAGCAGCGCACCACGTACAGCTGATGGGCTCCGGCACCATCCTGCGCGAAGTCCGTGAAGCGGCGAAGATCCTGCGTGAAGAATTCAACGTGGGCGCGGACGTGTGGAGCGTTACCAGCTTCAACGAACTGCGTCGCGATGGCCTGGCAGTCGAGCGCAGCAACCGTCTGCACCCGGGCCAGAAGCCTAAGCTGAGCTATGTCGAAGAGTGCCTGAGCGGCCGTAAAGGTCCGGTCATCGCCTCTACCGACTACATGAAGCTGTTCGCCGAACAGATTCGTCAGTGGGTCCCGTCCAAGGAATTCAAAGTCCTGGGCACCGACGGTTTCGGCCGCAGTGACAGCCGCAAGAAGCTGCGTCACTTCTTCGAAGTCGACCGTCATTTCGTGGTGTTGGCAGCCCTGGAAGCCTTGGCTGACCGTGGTGACATCGAACCTAAGGTCGTGGCCGAGGCCATCACCAAGTTCGGCATCAACCCGGAAAAACGCAACCCACTGGACTGCTGAGGAGATTTTTTGTGAGCGAACTCATTCGCGTACCTGACATCGGCAGCGGTGAAGGTGAAGTAATCGAACTGTTTGTGAAGGTCGGCGACCGTATCGAAGCCGACCAGAGCATCATGACGCTGGAATCGGACAAGGCCAGCATGGAAGTTCCGGCGCCCAAAGCCGGCGTCATCAAGAGCCTGAAAGTGAAGCTGGGCGATCGCCTGAAAGAAGGCGACGAGTTGCTGGAACTGGAAGTCGAGGGTGCCGCTGCCGCGGCGCCAGCGGCCGCCGCTCCGGCTGCCAAGGCCGAGGAAAAACCAGCTGTAGCGCCGGCTCCTGCCGCCCCTGCCGCTGCACCTGCCGCCGCTTCGACCCAGCAGGTCCACGTGCCGGATATCGGTTCGTCGGGCAAGGCCCAGATCATCGAGATCCAGGTCAAGGTCGGCGACACCGTCGAGGCCGACCAGTCGCTGATCACCCTCGAATCCGACAAGGCCAGCATGGAAATCCCATCGCCAGCCGCGGGCGTGGTCGAGAGCATCAGCGTCAAGCTCAACGATGAAGTTGGCACCGGCGACCTGATCCTGGCCCTGAAAGTGGCCGGCGCCGCCCCTGCCGCCGCTGCGCCTGCCCAGGCCGCCGCTCCGGCCGCTGCTGCTCCGGCACCGGCTGCTGCCGCACCTGCCGCCCCGGTAGCCGACAGCGTCCAGGACATCCACGTTCCGGACATCGGCTCGGCCGGCAAGGCCAAGATCATCGAAGTCCTGGTCAAGGCTGGCGACAGCGTTGAAGCCGACCAGTCGCTGATCACCCTCGAGTCCGACAAGGCCAGCATGGAAATTCCATCGCCAGCCGCCGGCATCGTGGAAAGCGTTGCGATCAAGCTGGACGACGAAGTCGGCACCGGCGACCTGATCCTCAAGCTGAAGGTCAAAGGCGCTGCCCCAGCGGCCGCCCCGGCGCCTGCCGCAGCCCCGGCTGCCGCCAAGCCTGAAGCCGCCCCTGCGGCCGCAGCAGCGGCACCTGCTGCAGCGCCAGCTGCCGCCCCGACCCAACCGGGCGCGAAAGTTCATGCCGGCCCTGCCGTGCGCCAGCTGGCGCGCGAGTTCGGCGTCGAGCTGAGCGCGGTGAGCCCGAGCGGCCCGCACGGTCGCATCCTGAAGGAAGACGTGCAGGTTTACGTCAAGGCCATGATGCAGAAGGCCAAGGAAGCTCCGGCAGCTGCCGGCGCAACCGGTGGCGCCGGCATCCCGCCGATTCCAGTGGTGGACTTCAGCCGCTTCGGCGAGATCGAAGAAGTGCCGATGACCCGCCTGATGCAGGCTGGCGCATCGAACCTGCATCGCAGCTGGCTGAACGTGCCTCACGTCACCCAGTTCGACTCGGCCGACATCACCGAGCTGGAAGCCTTCCGGATCGCCCAGAAAGCCGTCGCAGAGAAGGCCGGCGTCAAGCTGACCATCCTGCCGCTGCTGCTGAAATCCTGCGCGCACCTGCTCAAGGAACTGCCGGACTTCAACAGCTCGCTGGCGCCTAGCGGCAAAGCGATCATCCGCAAGAAGTACGTGAACATCGGCTTCGCGGTCGACACCCCGGATGGCCTGCTGGTACCGGTGATCAAGAACGTCGATCAGAAGAGCCTGCTGCAACTGGCTGCCGAAGCCGCTTCCCTGGCTGAAAAAGCCCGGACCAAGAAGCTCTCGGCGGACGACATGCAGGGCGCCTGCTTCACTATCTCCAGCCTCGGTCACATTGGCGGCACCGGCTTCACGCCGATCGTCAACGCACCGGAAGTGGCGATCCTCGGCGTTTCCAAGGCAACCATCCAGCCTGTCTGGGACGGCAAAGCCTTCCAGCCGAAGCTGATGCTGCCGCTGTCGCTGTCCTACGACCACCGTGTGATCAACGGTGCCGCTGCTGCACGCTTCACCAAGCGTCTGAGC
>NZ_JACMZT010000027.1:0-83679 GCF_017349615.1 Pseudomonas sp. GW531-T4 | reverse complement strand
CTATCAATCCCCGATCAATACAGCACGCCGTCGAGAATCTCGTAGACGATCCCGCTGCCCACCGCGATCAGCACGATATCGGCGCCCATGCGCCGCCATTCATAACCCGGGTAGTACGGCAGGTGCGCCAGGGCACGGTTGTCCAGGCGTTCGCCGTAGTAGCCGCGGGGCAGCGGCTGGCCGCGTACCAGGTGGATGCCGTGGGGCGGTGGTGCGCCGCGTACGAAGTAGACGTGATTGTCGCGAATGGTTTCGCGCACCGGGCCGAAATCCCGGGGCGGGCCGCCACGCCGATCGGCCTGCGGGCCACGATGCTCATCGCCCCGATTGTCCGCGCGATTGTCTCCTCGATTGTCGTAGCGACCCTGTTGCGGGCCTCCGCGATCGTGGTCGTCACGTGGGTCCGCGACCGCGTGCAACAGCGGGCTGGCGCTGAGCATCAGCACGCCGAGACCGGCAATCAGGCGTTTGGGCATTTTCATCGGGTCTTCCTCAGAGCACGAACAACAAAAAGGGGTTCAGAACCTGGTCCTGAACCCCTTGGTCTTGCCGGTTTAGTCTGTGGATCCCGAGGCTAATTCCTCTGTATCAGGAACTTTACCCTCAGCTGACACGGGCTTGACGCACCCCTTCGGCGAGGGAGGCGCACAGGCTCAGCACGCCGTCCACGGCCTGCTCGGAGCTGGCGGCATTGGCGATCTGGTCGATCAGCGCCGAACCCACCACCACACCGTCGGCCAGGCGGGCGATGGCCGCGGCCTGCTTCGGGGTGCGGATGCCGAAGCCGATGCTGATCGGCAGGTCGGTGTGGCGACGCAGGCGGGTCACCGCCTCTTCCACATGCTCCAGGGTGGCGGAACCGGCACCGGTCACACCGGCCACTGAGACGTAGTAGACGAAGCCCGAGCTGCCGTTCAGCACCTTCGGCAGGCGCACGTCGTCGGTGGTCGGCGTGGTCAGGCGGATGAAGTCGATACCGGCGGCCTGGGACGGGTCGCACAGCTCGGCGTTGTGCTCGGGCGGCATGTCGACCACGATCAGGCCGTCGACGCCGGCCTCCTTGGCTTCAGCGATAAAGCGCGGCACGCCGTAGTGGTGGATCGGGTTGAAGTACCCCATCAGTACCAGCGGTGTGTCGTTGTTGCCGGCGCGGAATTCGCGAACCATTTGCAGGGTTTTCGCCAGGTTCTGCTTGGCCGTCAGGGCGCGGATGTTGGCCAGCTGGATCGCCGGGCCGTCGGCCATCGGGTCGGTGAAGGGCATGCCCAGCTCGATCACGTCGGCGCCGGCTGCCGGCAAGCCTTTGAGGATCGCCAGGGAAGCGTCATAGCCCGGGTCGCCGGCGGTGACGAAGGTCACCAGGGCGGCGCGGTTCTGTTGCTTAAGCTCGGCAAAGCGCGTTTGCAGGCGGCTCATCAGTGTTTCTCCTGCTGGGAGTGCTCTTGTTGAGAGTGTTCCATGTGGTGCATCACGGTTTGCATGTCTTTGTCGCCGCGGCCCGAGAGGTTGACCACCATCAGGTGATCCTTGGGCAGGTTCGGCGCGCGCTTGAACACTTCGGCCAGGGCGTGGGCGCTTTCCAGGGCCGGGATGATGCCTTCCAGTCGGCAGCACTGGTGGAACGCGGCCAGGGCTTCGTCGTCGGTCACCGAGGTGTATTCGACGCGGCCGATATCGTGCAACCAGGCGTGTTCAGGGCCGATGCCCGGGTAGTCGAGGCCGGCGGAAATCGAGTGGGCATCGATGATCTGGCCATCCTCGTCCTGCAACAGGAAGGTGCGGTTGCCGTGCAGCACGCCTGGCAGGCCGCCGTTCAGGCTGGCCGCGTGCTTGCCGGTCTCGATGCCGTAGCCGGCGGCTTCGACGCCGATGATCTGCACGCTCTTGTCATCGAGGAACGGATGGAACAGGCCCATGGCGTTGGAACCGCCGCCGATGCACGCCACCAGGCTGTCCGGCAGGCGGCCTTCCTGGGCTTGCAGCTGTTCGCGGGTTTCCTTGCCGATCACCGCCTGGAAGTCGCGGACCATGGCGGGATAAGGGTGCGGACCGGCCACGGTGCCGATCAGGTAGAAGGTGCTGTCGACGTTGGTCACCCAGTCACGCAGGGCTTCGTTCATCGCGTCCTTCAGGGTGCCGGTGCCGGCGACCACCGGGATCACTTCGGCGCCCAGCAGCTTCATGCGGAACACGTTGGCCTGCTGGCGCTCGATGTCGGTGGTGCCCATGTAGATCACGCAGTCCAGGCCGAAACGCGCCGCCACGGTGGCAGTGGCCACGCCGTGCATGCCGGCGCCGGTCTCGGCGATGATGCGTTTCTTGCCCATGCGCCGCGCCAGGAGGATCTGGCCGATGCAGTTGTTGATCTTGTGCGCGCCGGTGTGGTTCAGCTCTTCGCGCTTGAGGTAGATCTTGGCGCCGCCGCAGTGCTCGGTCAGGCGTTCGGCGAAATACAGCGGGCTTGGACGGCCGACGTAGTCGCGCTGGAAGTAGGCCAGTTCCTTGAGGAACTCCGGATCTTCCTTGGCCGCTTCGTATTCGCGGGCCAGGTCGAGGATCAGCGGCATCAGGGTTTCGGCGACGTAACGGCCGCCGAACGCGCCGAACAGGCCGTTGGCATCAGGACCGTTGCGCAGGTTGGTCTGGGTCATTGGGGCGCTCCCGGTGATTCGTCAAAAGGGTGAATGCGTGGACAGGCAATGGCGTTCACTCTACCCCTGACGCCCCAGGCTGAAAACCGATAAGATCGCCACAACCTGTCAGGAAAACTCACATATCCCATGAGCCACGACCTGCCCCCGCTGAACGCCCTCCGGGCCTTCGAAGCCACCGCCCGCCTGAACAGCGTCAGTCAGGCGGCCGAGCAGCTGCACGTCACCCATGGCGCGGTCAGCCGCCAGTTGAAGGTGCTTGAAGAACATCTCGGGGTGAGCCTGTTCGTCAAGGAAGGGCGCGGCCTGAAACTCACAGATGCCGGGGTGCGCCTGCGCGATGCCAGCAGCGATGCCTTCGAGCGCCTGCGCACGGTCTGCGCCGAGCTGAGCCAGAGCACCGCCGATGCGCCCTTCGTGCTCGGTTGTTCCGGCAGCCTGCTGGCGCGCTGGTTCATCCCGCGCCTGGGGCGGTTGAATGCCGACCTGCCGGACCTGCGCCTGCACCTGTCGGCCGGCGAAGGCGATCTCGACCCGCGCCGGCCGGGGCTGGATGCCTTGCTGGTATTCGCCGAGCCGCCGTGGCCGGCGGACATGCAGGTCTTTGAACTGGCCAGCGAGCGCATCGGCCCGGTGCTCAGCCCGCGCTACAGCCGTTACGAGCAACTGCGCGAGGCGCCGGCCAGTGCGCTGCTCAACGAGACATTGCTACAGACCAGCTCGCGCCCGCAGGCCTGGCCCAGCTGGGCACGGCAGAACGGCATCGACGCCGGGGCGTTGAAGTTCGGGCAGGGTTTCGAGCATTTGTATTATTTGCTGGAGGCCGCGGTGGCCGGGCTGGGCGTGGCGATCGCGCCGCAGCCGCTGGTGGCCGAGGACCTGCGTGCCGGGCGCCTGGTTGCCCCGTGGGGTTTCTGTGAAACCCCGGGGCAACTGGCGTTGTGGCTACCCAAGCGCGCCGCGGACGGACGCGCCCGGCAGCTGGCGCAGTGGCTCAGTAATGAGCTGCGCCAGACTCCTTAATTGCCGCGTTTGCACAGCAGGTAAGCGGCCAGCAGGCCCAGCGCGCCCACGGCGACGCCGGCGGTGGTCCAGGGGTGTTGCTGGGCGTAGTCGCGGGTGGCGATCCCGGTTTCACGGGTTTTCACTTTGACTTCTTCATAGGCATCGCTGAGCAGGCTGCGCGAATGTCTCAGCGCGCTCTCGGCGTTGCTTTTCAGTGCCTTGAGGGTTTTGCGCGACTCGTCCGAAGCATCGTCCTTGAGGCTTTCCAGGGACTTGAGCAGACTTTCGATCTCGGCTTCCATGCTTTCCAATGAGGCTTTGCGTAGCGAAGTGTTGGCCATGGTGGCTCTCCTGCATTGTTGATTGAGGGGTCTGTAGGGTCCGACTGCGCGGCCTGGCGAAAGTGCATTAAATCTGCATGACGATGGGCCCGGGGCTTATTCCAGTGTTGCTGGTAATCGCTGCTAGGCTTTGATCTACCTCATAAGGAGAGAGCGCCATGTCTGATCATCACACCTACAAGAAAGTCGAACTGGTCGGTTCGTCCCCTAGCAGCATCGAAGACGCCATCAACAATGCGCTGGCCGAAGCCAGCAAAAGCATCAAGCACCTGGAGTGGTTCGAGGTCACGGAAACCCGCGGGCACATCCTTGATGGCAAGGCCGCGCATTTCCAGGTCACGCTCAAGGTCGGTTTCCGCATTGCCAACAGCTGAACCTGGACTAGGCTGTTGAACTTGGGCGCTGGCCGATTGCCATAGGGAATGGCAAAGCGCTATATCTGCCTCGATGCCGAGCAGGCCGGGGCTTGACGCTTATTTTTGATTCGACCAGGGAATGTGACCGATGAAAAAACTGGTAATGGCTTTAGCGTTGTTGAGTGTCGCGGGAACAGCCCTTGCTGCCGGCAAATCATGCGAAGAGCTGAAAAGCGAAATCGCCGCGAAGATCGATGCCAAAGGCGTGTCGGGTTATTCGCTGGAAATTGTCGACAAAGGCAGCGCGACTGACGGCAAAGTGGTCGGTACCTGCGAAGGCGGTACCAAGGAAATCGTCTACAAGCGCGGCTGAGCCCTCGTAGAAATGAACAAAGCCGACGCAATGCGTCGGCTTTTTTGTGCCCGGTTATTACTCAGGCCAGGCGCCCCTGTAGCCGCTGCCGCAGGCTGCGATCGCGGCCGAAGGGCGCGCAAGGCCTCAGGATCACAGAATCCTTTGGCCCGATTGCACTCAACCTTTCATGACCTGCGCCAGCAATTCGTAGGAATGCAGGCGGTCGGCGTGTTCGTACAGGTCGCAGGTGAAGATCAGCTCATCGGCGCCGGTCTGTTCGATCAGCACTTCGAGCTTGGCGCGGATCTTCGCCGGGCTGCCGATCATGGCCAGGCCGAGGAAGCTGCCCACGGCTTCTTTTTCATGGGGCAGCCACAGGCCGTCCATGCTCTTCACCGGTTTGCGCTGCACCAGGCTCTGGCCGCGCATCAGCGCGAGGATCCGCTGGTACACCGAGGTCGCCAGATAGTCGGCCTGTTCGTCGGTATCGGCCGCCACCAGCGGCACGCCGAGCATCACATAAGGCTTGTCGAGCACGGCCGAGGGCTTGAAGTGATTGCGGTACACGCGAATCGCCTCGTGCATGTAGCGCGGCGCGAAATGCGAGGCGAAGGCGTAAGGCAAGCCGCGCTCACCGGCCAGTTGCGCACTGAACAGGCTGGAACCCAGCAGCCACACCGGCACCTGGGTACCGGTCCCTGGTACCGCGATCACCCGCTGTTCCGGGGTGCGTGGACCGAGGTAGGTCATCAGTTCGGCTACGTCTTCAGGGAAGTCGTCGGCGCTGCCGGAACGTTCGCGGCGCAGGGCGCGGGCGGTCATCTGGTCCGACCCCGGCGCGCGTCCCAGGCCCAGGTCGATGCGCCCCGGGTACAGGCTTTCCAGGGTGCCGAACTGCTCGGCGATTACCAGCGGCGCATGGTTGGGCAGCATCACGCCACCGGAACCGACGCGAATGCTCGAGGTGCCGCCGGCCAGATAACCCAGCAGCACCGAGGTCGCGGAGCTGGCGATACCGTCCATGTTGTGGTGCTCGGCGACCCAGAAGCGGGTGTAGCCGAACTTCTCTACATGGCGGGCCAGGTCCAGGGAATTACGCAGCGATTGCGCCGGGCTGCCGTCCTCGCGCACGGGGACCAGGTCGAGGGTGGAAAACTTAACGTCGGACAGTGGTTTCATAAGCCTGCTTCTCCAATGGTGTGCAGGCCTTTGTCATGAGCCAAAACCTGCCGAATGCTGAAAGCCTGTTTCATGCAATGTGGGCATATACCCGAGTTTCAATAGCCAAGCTGAATTTGCTGTCCGGATAAACGGCGGATTCAGACAGGATGAACTTCGCCAGGCCTTCTATCCTCTAGAACCCTGAGTAGCAGAAAACCACAAGGGCGCGGTCTTTCGCGCCCGTTCTCGAGGAGACAGACATGAGCATCACCAAGAAAGCATCGGCTCACTGGGAAGGCGACCTGAAAACCGGCATTGGCTCGATTTCCACTGAAACCGGGGTACTGCGCGATGCACCTTACGGCTTCAAGGCGCGTTTCGAAGGCGGCAAGGGCACCAACCCGGAAGAACTGATCGGCGCCGCGCACGCGGGGTGTTTTTCCATGGCCTTCTCGATGATTCTCGGCGAGGCCGGGCTCAAGGCCGACAGTATCGACACCAACGCCGAAGTGACCCTGGACCAGGTCGATGGCGGTTTTGCGATCACCGCGGTGCACCTGATCCTCAAGGCGAAGATTCCCGGCGCCAGCCAGCAGCAGTTCGATGAACTGAGCAAGAAGGCCAAGGAAGGTTGCCCGGTGTCCAAGGTGCTGAACGCCAAGATCAGCCTGGATGCGACGCTGGTCAGCTGAGCCACGGTACAACCGTTACAACCGTTACAACCGTTACAACCGTTACATCGCATCGCGAGCCAGCGAACGAGGCCTTTTGCAGGAGCAACCGGCCGCCGTTCGCTGGCTCGCGATTGCGTTTTCTTCGCAACACTCCCGCGCCAGATATGCGCGGCGTCAGAACTCGCTTCATGAAAATGTGGTCGAATGCACGACTGCAGGCTCAGCCCATGACCGTGGGCGCTGCATCAAGGGGAGCTCCACTCATGAAACGTTTTGTCCTGGCAGTTGTTTGTAGCGCGCTGGCCACCTCGGCCCTGGCGGCTCCGAAGGATTGCGAAGAACTCAAGAAAGAGATTGAAATCAAGATCCAGGCTAACGCCGTGCCCTCCTACACCCTGGAGATTGTCAGCAAGGAGGAAGCCGAAAAGCATGACGTGGCCATGGTGGTCGGTACCTGCGAAAACGGCACCAAGGCGATCATCTATCAGCGAAACGACAGCTGATCGTTCAGATCACGCAGTTGACCATGTGGTCTTCGGCCAGCAGCTCACGCTTGGCGTTGTACAGCCGGGCACTGGGAGAGAAACCCAGCGAGCGGGCTTCCAGCAGGTAACGCTGGCCGGCTTCGAAATGGTCGTAGCGCACGCTCAGGTAGCACAGGCGCTCGGCCGGATCGTTCATCATGCCGAAGCGCCCGCTGAACACCTCGAAATCGAAACGCACCATCAACTCGTGACTGCCCGGGGTGACCTGGAAGTAGCGGCCGTCGGTCAGGCGCTGGTTGTCCAGGCGCTCGGCCATCAGCAGCTTGCCGCCCGGCGTCGGGGTGGCGAAATCGACCCAGGCCTGTTGCGGGTCCACCGCCGGCAGGGGGCTGGAGCAGGCAACGAGGCCGGTCAGGGCAAGCAGCAGCAAAGGTTGGCGCATGAGGTCGGGCCGTCCGGGGAAAGGCCTCAAGCATAGCGCCGATCAGGTGCGCTGGCAGCCCGCTGGTTGGCCGGTACCCACCAGATTACGCTGCTGGTCATAGAGCTTGGCCCAGGGCCGGAAGCCGATATTGCCGGTCTGCAACTGGTAGCGCTGGCCGGCGTTGAAGTCCTTGTACTTCACGTTCAGCTGGCAATCGCGCCACAGCGGTTCGCTGTCCGGGCCGATATTGGTGGGCTCCACGGCGAACTGGTAGCGCACCTTCAGCTCATGGTTGCCGGGCTGGACCTCGAAATATCGACGGTCCACCCAAGCCTTTTCGTCGACCTCCAGCGCCTGCAGCGCGCTGTCCTGGTGGGTGTCGAGGTCGATCCAGGCTTGCGTCGGATCGGGGGCGGGCAATCCGGCACAGCCGCTCAGGGTCAACAGTCCGGTGGTCAGCAGCAACACGCGCATAGCGAAACTCCAGGCAGGCGAGATAGTCTTGGGGGCAGACTCTCGAAGGATGATTCGATTTGATTAGGCCGCGTTCAAGCCATGGGTTACTTGATCATCTTTTGCGCTTTTTGTTTCCGGGCTTGCTGCTTTTGTTGCTCAACGGTTGTTCCAGCGTGGGTTACTACGGCCAGCTGGCCAGTGGCCAATGGCGTCTGTTGCAGGCCCGCACGCCGGTCGAGCAGGTCATCGCCGACCCGGCTCGCGACCCGTTATTGCGCGCCCATCTGGCCCAGTCGCAGAAGGCCCGGCGCTTCGCCAGCCAGCACCTGCACCTGCCGGACAACCAGAGCTACCGCCTCTACGCCGACATCGGCCGGCCTTACGTGGTGTGGAATGTATTCAGCACCCCCGAGTTTTCCCTGAGCCCCAAGACCCACTGTTTCCCGATTGCCGGCTGCGTGGCCTATCGCGGCTACTACAGCCAGGGCGCGGCCCGGGGCGAGGCGGCCTTGCAGAAACAGCAGGGCATGGATGTGGCCATCGGCGGGGTGGAGGCCTACTCGACCCTGGGCTGGTTCAACGACCCGATCCTCAGTTCGATGCTGCATTGGGGCGACGAGCGCCTGGCGACCCTGATCTTCCACGAGCTGGCCCATCAGCGCTTCTATGTGAAGGACGACACCGAGTTCAACGAGTCCTTCGCCACCTTCGTCGAGCAGGAAGGCACCCGGCAATGGCGCGCGGCCCGGGGCCTGGCGCCGGCCAGCGATGCCCTGGTCAAGCAGAAGGACCAGTTCATCCAGCTGATCCTCGATACCCGCCAGCGCCTGGAACGCCTGTATGCCCTGCCGCTGCCCGCCGAGCAGATGCGCCAGCGCAAGGCCGCCGAATTCGAACGGCTGCGCCGGGATTACCGCCAGCTGAAGGACAGCCAATGGCACGGCGACTCGCGCTACGACTTCTGGATCAACACCCCGCTGAACAATGCCAGGCTGTTGCCTTTTGGCCTGTACGACCAGTGGGTGCCGGCGTTTGCCGCCTTGTTCAAGCAGGTGAACGGCGATTGGCGGGCGTTTTACCAGGCGGTGGAGAAGCTCGGCGCGCTGCCGGCTGAAAAGCGCAAGGCGGCGCTGCAAACATTGATGGATGGTGCCTGAAAGGACGCTATCGCGGGCAAGCCTCGCTCCTACAAAGGGCGTACGTGCTTCTGTAGGAGCGAGGCTTGCCCGCGATGAGGCCGGATCGTCAAACCCATATCGCATCCCAAAGCGAATAATCCCCCACCCGCTTCACCAACCCCGCGCGTAACGGGTTGGCCACGATATACCGTGCGACAGCCTGTAAATCCTCTTCCTTGCGAATGCCTCGATCATGGTACCCACGTTGCCAGACCGCCCCTTTGCGCCGCCGCTGGCGATTCAACGATACGCAAATGCGCGAGCGAGTCCTGCCCATCAACACTGGCAACGTGGAGCCATGCAGTTCGACCAACCAGTGAAAATGATCGGGCATGACGACAAAGGCCAGCGAGTGGGCGAGTTGCTCCTGCTCGGCCTGTTTGAACGCAGCCACTGCCAAGCGGCCCGAGTGGAAATCACTGAATAGCGGTTCCCGGTTTTGGGTGACGGAGGTGAGAACGTAGATTTGACCGGGCTGCGAGTAACGCCCAGTACGCAGGCGATGGGCGTGGGGTTTGCTGGGCATGGGAGATCCTCCTTGATCGTGTTTTTCAGGCTAGATCGAAGAAGGGCGGAACGGTGTATGTCTGTTGTGCGGGATGTGTCTGGGGGGGACGCTATCGCGGGCAATCGAGCGTCGACCGGCCTCTCCTACAGAAGCACGCAAGCCCTGCGATAGCTATCGGCTCAGCGTTGCAAGAACGCCTGATGCAGTTCATCCAGGGTCTGGAAGTGATAGGCCGGTGCCTCGGCGCTCAGTTCTTCGTGGCTGCCGAAGCCGTAACCCACCGCCGCCGCATCCAGTCCGTTGCGGCGGGCGCCGATCAGGTCGTGCTTGCGGTCGCCGATCATCAGGGTATCGCTCGGGTCCAGGCCTTCCTCGCTGACCAGGTGGCGAATCAGCTCGACCTTGTCGGTGCGGGTGCCGTCCAGTTCGCTGCCGTAGATCACCTTGAAGTGCCGGGCGAAATCGAAGTGCCGGGCGATTTCACGGGCGAACACCCACGGCTTGGACGTCGCGATGTACAGCTGGCGGCCCTGCCCGCCGAGGGTTTCCAGCAGGGGCGTGACGCCGTCGAACACGCGGTTCTCATACAGGCCGGTGACCTTGAAACGCTCGCGGTAGAAATTCACCGCCTCCCAGGCCCTGGCTTCGTCGAAACCGTAGAACTGCATGAACGCCTGCAACAGCGGCGGGCCGATGAAGTGTTCCAGCTTGCTCAGGTCGGGTTCGTCGATGCCCAGCTTGCCGAGGGCGAACTGGATCGAGCGGGTAATGCCTTCGCGCGGGTCGGTCAGGGTGCCATCGAGGTCGAACAGAACGGTTTGGTAATGCATGGGGATTCCTGGGCAGTGGGTCGGGGGCTCAAGCCTGGTCGTAGCCTTCGGCCAGGTGCAGGTCCTTGAGCTTCACGTAGTTGGCGGCGCTATAGGTGAAGAACGCGCGCTCCTTGTCGGTCAGCGGGCGAACCTGTTTCACCGGGCTGCCGACATAGAGGAAGCCGCTTTCCAGGCGTTTGCCCGGCGGCACCAGGCTGCCGGCGCCGACGATCACGTCGTCGTCCACCACGGCGCCGTCCATGACGATGCTGCCCATGCCGATCAGCACCCGGCTGCCGACGCTGCAACCGTGCAGCATCACTTTGTGGGCGATGGTCACGTCGTCGCCGATCAGCAGCGGGAAACCATCCGGGTTGAAGGGGCCGGCGTGGGTGATGTGCAGCACGCTGCCGTCCTGCACGCTGGTGCGGGCGCCGATGCGGATGCGGTGCATGTCGCCGCGGATCACCGTGAGTGGCCAGACCGAGCTGTCGGCACCGATTTCGACGTCGCCGATCACCACCGCCGAGCTGTCGACGAAGGCCCGCGGGCCAAGGATGGGCGTGTGGTTCTGATAGCTGCGAATGGCCAAGTTGGATACCTGTTCTGACATTTATTAATGGGGGCGATAGCTGCGGTGTGCGTCGATTGTAATTAAGATGGGGCCACGTTTCTTCCAGCCAAGGTGCCAACCGTGAGTGTGAACAACCCTCTTCTGCAGCCCTACGACCTGCCGCCGTTTTCGGCGATCCGCGCCGAGCACGTACAGCCGGCCATCAAACAGATCCTGGCTGACAACCGCGCCGCCATCGCTGAAATCCTCAAGAACCAGGGCGCGCAACCGACCTGGGCCGGCCTGGTGCTGGCCATGGACGAACTCAACGACCGCCTGGGCGCGGCCTGGAGCCCGGTCAGCCACCTCAATGCCGTGTGCAACAGCGCCGAACTGCGCGAAGCCTATGAGTCCTGCCTGCCGGACTTGAGCGCCTACGCCACCGAGCTGGGGCAGAACCGTGAGCTGTTCCAGGCCTTCGAAGCCCTTGCGAGCAGCCCGGAAGCCGCCGGTTTCGACGTGGCGCAAAAAACTATCCTGGAACACTCCCTGCGTGACTTCCGCCTGTCGGGTATCGACCTGCCGCCAGAGCAGCAGAAGCGCTACGCCGAAGTGCAGAGCAAGCTTTCCGAGCTGGGCAGCCGCTTCTCCAACCAGTTGCTCGATGCCACCCAGGCCTGGACCAAGCACGTCACTGACGAAGCGGCCCTGGCTGGCTTGACCGCGTCGGCCAAGGCGCAGATGGCTGCCGCGGCCCAGGCCAAGGATTTGCAAGGCTGGCTGATCACCCTGGAATTCCCCAGCTACTACGCAGTGATGACCTACGCCGAAGACCGCGCGCTGCGCGAAGAAGTTTACGCCGCCTACTGCACCCGCGCCTCGGACCAGGGCCCGAATGCCGGCCAGAATGACAACGGCCCGGTCATGGAAGAAATCCTCGACCTGCGCCAGGAACTGGCCCAACTGCTGGGCTACGCCAACTTCGCCGAGCTGAGCCTGGCCACCAAGATGGCCGAGTCCAGCGACCAGGTGCTGAGTTTCCTGAGGGACCTGGCCAAGCGCAGCAAGCCGTTCGCCGCCCAGGACCTGCAACAGCTCAAGGCCTACGCCGCCGAACAGGGCTGCCCGGACCTGCAAAGCTGGGACAGCGGTTTCTACGGCGAGAAGCTGCGCGAGCAGCGCTACAGCGTGGCCCAGGAAACCCTGCGCGCCTATTTCCCGATCGATAAGGTGCTGGGCGGCCTGTTCGCCATCGTCCAGCGCCTGTACGGCATCGAGATCGCCGAACTGAAAGGCTTCGACACCTGGCACCCGGACGTGCGCCTGTTCGAGATCAAGGAGAACGGCCAGCACGTGGGCCGCTTCTTCTTCGACCTGTATGCCCGCGCCAACAAGCGTGGCGGTGCCTGGATGGATGGCGCCCGTGATCGTCGCCGCACTTTCGACGGCGTGCTGCAAAGCCCGGTGGCCAACCTGGTGTGCAATTTCACCCCGGCCGACAGCGGCAAGCCTGCCCTGCTGACCCACGATGAAGTCACCACGCTGTTCCACGAATTCGGCCATGGCCTGCACCACCTGCTGACCCGCGTCGAACATGCCGGTGTTTCCGGCATCAACGGCGTGGCCTGGGATGCGGTGGAGCTGCCGAGCCAGTTCATGGAGAACTGGTGCTGGGAGCCGGAAGGCCTGGCGCTGATCTCCGGTCACTATGAAACCGGCGAGCCGCTGCCCCAGGACCTGCTGGAAAAGATGCTCGCGGCGAAGAACTTCCAGTCCGGCCTGATGATGGTGCGCCAGCTGGAGTTCTCGCTGTTCGACTTCGAACTGCATGCCACCCACGGCGATGGCCGTGCCGTGCTGCAAGTGCTCGAAGGCGTGCGCGACGAGGTCTCGGTGATGCGTCCGCCGGCCTACAACCGTTTCCCCAACAGCTTCGCGCACATCTTCGCCGGCGGTTACGCGGCGGGTTACTACAGCTACAAGTGGGCCGAAGTGCTGTCGGCCGATGCCTTCTCGAGGTTCGAGGAAGAAGGCGTGCTGAATGCCGAGACCGGTCGCGCGTTCCGCGAAGCGATCCTGGCCCGCGGCGGCTCCCAGGAGCCGATGGTGCTGTTCGTCGACTTCCGCGGACGCGCACCGTCGATTGACGCACTCTTGCGCCATAGCGGCCTGACCGAGGACGCAGCGGCATGAGCGAGGGGCCAGTGAAGACGAAAAAACGCTTTATCGCCGGGGCGGTCTGCCCGGCGTGCAGCGAGCAGGACAAGTTGATGATGTGGAGCGAAGACGACGTTCCCCATCGCGAGTGCGTGGCCTGCGGGTATTCCGACACCCTGAATGAACAGGGCCTGTCGGTGCCCAAGGAGCTGGGCACGCGGGTCAACACCACGGCCCTCAAGGTGCCGGATGCCAAGGTCCAGTCGGTGCAGTTTTTCCCCAACCCCAAGTTGAAGAAAAAGACCGACGAGCCCAAGTAACTGCCAATCCCCTGTAGGAGCGCAGCTTGCGCGCGATAGCGGTGTATCAGGTACACCGCGGTGCTTTGATCGCCAGCAAGCTTGGCTCCTACCGGGATGCGGTCGAAGCTCAATTCTGCAGCTTCACGCAGCCGGTCAATTCGCTGGCTTGCTGACGCTCACCGTCTCGAACCAGCTCTTCACCGAACAGGTGGCGAACACGCTGGTGCTGCAATCGCCATTGGCCAGGGCGGTGCGCAATTTGTCGACATCGGCCTGCATCATGTAGCGAATGCCGTCCTTGAAGTGGGAACTGTCACCAAACCCGCCTCCGGTCATTTCATTCAGCGCCTCCTCCTTGCTCCAACCCTGAACCACCACTCGATACATCGCCGACATCAGGCCGGTGCGGTCCGAGCCGTGCTTGCAGTGCATCAACACCGGGCCGTCGCTTTCGGCGCTCTGGATCGCGCGCAAGGCCGCCAGCACGTCGGCGTCATCCACGTGATTGGTCCGGTAAGGCAATTGCACCTGCTTGATTCCCGGGGCCTGCAGCCAGCTGGAATCGGACTCCGGCAGGAAGTTGATCACCGTGCCCACCTTGAGTTTTTCCAGCAAAGGCACGGCGCCGCCGTCCGGCAAGGCGCTGCGGTACAGCGTCGGCGACATCTGGTACAGGTTGTAGTGGGTTTCCACGGGCTGGGCCCACTGGGCCGGGCGGGTCGTGCCGGTTTCGGCGGCCTGCGCCTGGGGCCAGGCGAGCAGCGTCAGCAGGGACAGGCAGAGAGCGGGAAGGATACGAGAGTTGTGCATGCAGAAGGCCGTGACCGGAAATGGGGTGGAGAGAGCCTAGCTTCCATCCGGACCGGTCAACGCCCTGTGAGGCGCTCGTCAAAGAAACGTGA
This sequence comes from Pseudomonas sp. GW531-T4, assembly GCF_017349615.1. NCBI lineage: Bacteria > Pseudomonadati > Pseudomonadota > Gammaproteobacteria > Pseudomonadales > Pseudomonadaceae > Pseudomonas > Pseudomonas sp. GW531-T4. The sequence continues at coordinate 69,359 of NZ_JACMZT010000027.1, read as the reverse complement.
AGTCGCTGCGATAGAGGTTTTTTCTCGGCAATCGCGACTTTTTTGCAACGCAAACGATTTATTCGAATGCTTAGCCTGCTACCATTTGTAACCAAAATTTGCTGAACTGTGCTTTCCCCGGCCTCGGGATCGACCCGTTGCGCCGCCAGAACGACAAGCCACGCCATGACGCGGCTGCCCAACCCGTGAATGCCTAGTGTGAGGTGCACCCCCATGTCTGATCACGATCAAGACAACCCGCGGCGTGAGTTTCTGCGCAAATCCCTGACCTTGATCCCGGTGGTCACGGTCGCCAGTACCGGCCTGGGCAGCTCGATGCTGATGGCCGCGCCCGAAGCGCCCAAGCCGGTCGAGCCGGCCCGAGCCCCGGTCAGCACCAATGCTGACGCTTACCAGCCAAGCTATTTCACCGCCGAAGAATGGGCCTTTGTCCAGGCCGCGGTAGAGCGTCTGATCCCGGCCGACGAACAAGGCCCGGGTGCCCTGGAAGCCGGCGTGCCGGAATACATCGACCGGCAGATGAACACCCCCTACGCCGCGGGTGCCCTGTGGTACATGCAAGGCCCGTTCAACGCCGACGCCGCGCCGGAGATGGGCTGGCAGAGCAAGCTGGTACCCAAGGAGATCTACCGCCTGGGCATTGCCGCGACGGATGCTTGGTCGAAAGCCTTCAACGGTAAAACATTTGCCGCGCAAGACAGCGCTACCCGAGACGATTTGCTCAAGCAGCTCGAAGCGGGAAAACCCCAATTCGACAGCGTTCCGCCGAAGATTTTCTTCAACCTTCTGCTGCAAAACACCAAGGAAGGGTTCTTCTGCGACCCGATCCACGGCGGCAATAAAGGCATGGTCGGCTGGACGTTGATCGGCTTCCCCGGCGCGCGCGCCGATTTCATGGACTGGGTGGAACGCAACGAGCAATACCCTTTCCCGGCAGTGTCGATTCGCGGCGAGAGGGCTTGAGCATGGCAACGGTAATGAAGAAGGTCGACGCAGTGATCGTCGGGTTTGGCTGGACCGGCGCGATCATGGCCAAGGAGCTGACCGAGGCCGGGCTCAACGTGCTGGCGCTGGAGCGCGGGCCGATGCAGGACACCTACCCGGACGGCAACTACCCGCAGGTGATCGACGAACTCACCTACAGCGTGCGCAAGAAACTCTTCCAGGACATCTCCCGGGAAACGGTGACCATTCGCCACAGCGTCAACGACGTGGCCCTGCCGAACCGCCAGCTGGGCGCGTTCCTGCCGGGCAACGGCGTCGGCGGTGCCGGCCTGCACTGGTCCGGCGTGCATTTTCGCGCCGACCCGATCGAGCTGCGTATGCGCAGCCACTACGAAGAGCGCTACGGCAAGAACTTCATCCCCAAGGACATGACCATCCAGGACTTCGGCGTCACCTACGAAGAGCTGGAGCCGTTCTTCGATTACGCGGAAAAAGTCTTCGGTACCTCAGGTCAGGCCTGGACCGTGAAAGGCCAGCTGGTCGGTGAAGGCAAGGGCGGCAACCCTTACGCGCCGGACCGTTCGGACCATTTCCCGCTGGAGTCGCAGAAGAACACCTACTCCGCCCAGCTGTTCCAGAAAGCCGCCGGCGAAGTCGGCTACAAGCCCTACAACCTGCCGTCGGCCAACACCTCGGGGCCGTACACCAACCCCTATGGCGCGCAAATGGGGCCGTGCAACTTCTGCGGGTTCTGCAGCGGCTATGTCTGCTACATGTATTCAAAGGCTTCGCCGAACGTGAACATTCTGCCGGCCCTCAAGCCGCTGCCGAATTTCGAGCTGCGCCCCAACTCCCACGTGCTCAAGGTCAACCTCGACAGCACCAAGACCCGCGCGACCGGCGTTACCTACGTCGATGGCCAGGGCCGCGAGATCGAGCAGCCGGCGGACCTGGTGATCCTCGGCGCCTTCCAGTTCCATAACGTGCGTCTGATGCTGCTGTCCGGCATCGGCAAGCCGTACGACCCGATCACCGGCGAAGGCGTGGTGGGCAAGAACTTCGCCTACCAGAACATGGCCACCATCAAGGCCTACTTCGACAAGGACGTGCACACCAACAACTTCATCGGCGCCGGTGGCAATGGCGTGGCGGTGGACGATTTCAACGCCGACAACTTCGACCACGGCCCGCATGGCTTCGTCGGTGGCTCGCCGTTCTGGGTCAACCAGGCTGGCAGCCGGCCGATCGCCGGGACCTCCAACCCACCGGGCACCCCGGCCTGGGGCAGCGCCTGGAAGAAGGCCACCGCCGACTACTACACCCATCAGGTGTCGATGGACGCCCACGGCGCCCACCAGTCCTACCGCGGCAACTACCTCGACCTCGATCCGGTGTACCGCGACGCCTACGGCCTGCCGCTGCTGCGCATGACCTTCGACTGGCAGGAAAACGACATCAAGATGAACCGCTTCATGGTCGAGAAGATGGGCAAGATCGCCGAGGCGATGAACCCCAAGGCCATCGCGGTGCTGGGCAAGAAGGTCGGTGAGCACTTCAACACCGCGTCCTACCAGACCACCCATCTCAACGGGGGTGCGATCATGGGCACCGACCCGAAAACCAGTGCCTTGAACCGTTACCTGCAGAGCTGGGACGTGCACAACGTGTTCGTCCCGGGCGCTTCGGCCTTCCCCCAGGGCCTGGGCTACAACCCGACCGGCCTGGTGGCCGCGTTGACCTACTGGTCGGCCCGCGCGATCCGCGAGCAGTACCTGAAGAACCCCGGCCCGCTGGTCCAGGCATAAGGAGCGATGACCATGAAAACCCTCGTTATCGCGACCCTGGCCCTGCTCGGCAGCGCTTCCCTCAGCGCCGCCGAAACCGATCGGCAAGCCTTGATCAAGCAGGGCGAATACCTGGCCCGCGCCGGTGACTGCGTGGCCTGCCACACCGCCAAGGACGGCAAGCCGTTCGCCGGCGGCCTGCCGATGGAAACCCCGATCGGCATGATCTACTCCACCAACATCACCCCGGACAAGACCGGCATCGGCGAGTACAGCTTCGACGACTTCGACAAGGCCGTGCGCCATGGCGTGGCCAAGAGCGGCAGCAGCCTGTACCCGGCCATGCCCTACCCGTCCTATGCGCGGGTCAGCGACGCCGACATGCAGGCGCTGTATGCCTACTTCATGCAAGGCGTGGCGCCGGTGGTCCAGGAGAACCGCGACAGCGACATCCCCTGGCCGCTGAGCATGCGCTGGCCGTTGGCGGGCTGGCGCTGGATGTTCGCGCCGAGCGTGGCGGACCTGCAAGGCAACGGCCAGGCCAAGGCAGGCGAAGACCCGGTGGTCAGTCGCGGTGCCTACCTGGTGGAGGGCCTCGGCCACTGTGGCGCCTGCCACACGCCGCGCGCCCTGACCATGCAGGAGAAGGCCCTGAGCGCCAGCGAAGGCAGCCACTTCCTGGCCGGCAGCGCGCCGCTGGAAGGCTGGATCGCCAAGAGCCTGCGCGGCGACCACAAGGACGGCCTGGGCAGCTGGAGCGAAGAGCAGCTGGTGCAGTTCCTCAAGACCGGTCGTAGTGATCGTGGCGCGGTGTTCGGCGGCATGAGCGACGTGGTGGTGCACAGCATGCAGTACATGTCCGAAGAGGACCTGACGGCCATCGCCCGTTACCTCAAGTCGCTGCCGGCAGTGGATGCCAACGACCAGCCGCACCAGTACGACAAGGCGGTGGCCGAGGCGTTGTGGAAAGGTGACGACAGCAAGCCGGGGGCGTCGGTGTATGTCGACAACTGTGCGGCGTGCCACCGTACCGACGGCCATGGCTATACCCGGGTGTTCCCGGCGCTGGCGGGCAACCCGGTGCTGCAAAGCGCCGATGCCACGTCGCTGATCAATATCGTGCTCAAGGGCGGCACCTTGCCGGCGACTCATACCGCGCCATCGACCTTCACCATGCCGGCCTTCGCCTGGCGGCTGTCGGACCAGGAGGTGGCCGATGTGGTCAACTTCATCCGCACCAGCTGGGGCAACCAGGGTTCCGAGGTGAACGCCGCGGACGTGGCGGGGCTGCGCAAGGGCGACCTGCAAAGCACCTCGAATGACGATCTGGGGCAGGGGACCAAGCACAGCGGTGGCTAACCGGCCTTTTTCGCGAGCAAGCTCGCTCCTACAGGGATGCGTGTGTTCTCTGTAGGAGCGAGCTTGCTCGCGATCAGCGCCGAAGGCGCGCTCCGCCCGACGGCGCTTTGCAGAAATTCGAACCTCCGATACTGTATATGAATACAGTATCGGAGCGCCTCCCATGTTCAGCCCCCTGCCCCCACGCGGCCGTGGCACCGCGACCAATCCGCACAACCGTTTTGCGCCCCAGCGCTCGGTGGCCTTCGATGACGGCTGGTACCAGGAAGCCCCGCTGACCCAGGGCACCGAGGTGCGCCTCGAGACGGCGAAATCCATCATCACCCGCAACAGCTCGCCGGACCTGCCCTTCGACCGCTCCATCAACCCCTATCGCGGTTGCGAGCACGGCTGCATCTACTGTTATGCGCGGCCCAGTCATGCCTATTGGGACCTGTCGCCGGGGCTGGACTTCGAGACCAAGCTGATCGCCAAGACCAATGCCGCGGCAATGCTGGAACAGCAGCTGTCCAAGCCCGGCTACAAATGCGCGCCGATCAACCTGGGTTCCAACACCGACCCCTACCAGCCCATCGAGCGTGAGCACCAACTGACCCGCCGGACCCTGGAGGTGCTGCTGCGCTACCGGCACCCGGTGACCATCGTCACCAAGGGCTCGCTGATCCTGCGCGATCTCGATCTGTTGGTCGAACTGGCCGAGCAGCGGCTGGTGGCGGTGATGATCAGCCTGACCACCCTGGACGACGAGCTCAAGCGCATCCTCGAACCCCGGGCGGCGGCGCCCAAGGCGCGGTTGCGGGCGATCCGGGTAATGCGCGAGGCGGGAATTCCCGTGGGGGTGCTGTGTTCGCCGATGATTCCGATGATCAACGACAGCGAGCTGGAAAGCCTGCTCGCCGAGGCCCATGCCGCGGGCGCGCAAAGCGCGGCCTACATGATGCTGCGCCTGCCCCTGGAAGTGGCGCCGCTGTTCGAGGAATGGCTCAACGCCCACTACCCGCAGCGGGCGGCCCATGTCCTGAGCCTGATCCGCCAGTGTCGCGGCGGCGAGCTGTACGACAGCCGTTTTGGTGCACGGATGCGCGGCGAAGGCCCCTTCGCGGCCCTGCTGGCGCAGCGTTTCGCCAAGGCCAGCAAACGCCTGGGGCTCGATCGGCGCGAAGGCTACAACCTCGATTGCACGGCCTTCTGTCCGCCGGGTGGGCAGATGTCGTTGCTGTAGGGGTTATTGGCCTATGGTGGAGTAGTGCCGGTGCACCTGGCTCTATAGGCTGGTCACCTTTTTGCATCGCCAATAGTGGCGTTTTAGAGCGCTCCGTTCAGTTTGAGTTAAGTTTGGAAGGCTACCTTGTTCACCGAGTGACCGATGGGTCGCTGTCGGCGGTCTGGTCGTTTTTTGATCAATCGCTGGCGTCGTGCCGGATAAAACTGGAAAATTCACCTAATCCGTCAAAAGGGGATGAATCATGAGTGACAAGGATAAACAGCCGTTGGCTGCGTCGGCTTCAGCGTCCACGGAGGTCGCCGAAAGCGCCGATGCAGCGCTGCAGATAATCGTTGACGGCTTTTTGCATTTTCATCACGAGGTCTTCCCACAGCAGGAAGAACTGTTCAAGAAACTCGCCACGGCCCAGCGGCCGCGGGCGATGTTCATTGCCTGCGCGGATTCGCGCATCGTTCCCGAACTGATTACCCAGAGCGCCCCGGGCGACCTGTTCGTGACCCGCAACGTCGGTAACGTGGTACCGCCTTACGGGCAGATGAACGGCGGTGTGTCCACGGCCATCGAATACGCGGTCATGGCGCTGGGTGTGCACCACATCATCGTTTGCGGCCATTCCGACTGCGGCGCCATGCGCGCGGTGCTCAACCCGCAGAGCCTGGAAAAGATGCCGACGGTCAAAGCCTGGCTGCGCCACGCCGAAGTGGCCAAGACCATGGTCCAGGAGAACTGCGACTGCGCCGACGAGAACGCCAGCATGCATGTGCTGACCGAAGAGAACGTCATCGCCCAGTTGCAGCATTTGCGCACCCACCCTTCGGTGGCTTCGCGCATGGCCAACGGCCAGTTGTTCATCCATGGCTGGGTGTACAACATCGAAACCAGCGAAATCAAAGCCTACGACGCGGATCAAGGGTGTTTCCTGCCGTTGGACGGACGCCATCCGATCCCGGTTGCGACGCCTAAAGCGCGCTTCTAAATCCTCCTAAATCCCAGTGGGGTTCAGCCATGACTGCTGTCAGTGCGGTCAGGCTTTGCCACGCCTGAAAAAAGTTCGGGAGAATCATCATGCGTGCAGCACAACTGAAAGCTGTTTTGCCACGGGAGCTGCTCGCTTCCGTGGTGGTGTTCCTGGTGGCCCTGCCCTTGTGCATGGGTATTGCCATCGCTTCCGGCATGCCGCCGGCCAAGGGTCTGATCACCGGGATCATCGGTGGCCTGGTAGTGGGCTGGCTGGCGGGCTCGCCCTTGCAGGTCAGCGGTCCGGCCGCGGGGCTGGCGGTCCTGGTGTTCGAGCTGGTGCGCCAGCACGGTATCGCCATGCTCGGGCCGATCCTGCTATTGGCGGGTTTCCTCCAGTTGGTGGCCGGGCGCTTGCGCCTGGGCTGCTGGTTCCGGGTCACGGCGCCAGCGGTGGTCTACGGCATGCTTGCCGGGATCGGGGTGTTGATCGTGCTCTCCCAGGTGCACGTGATGCTCGATGCCCAGCCCCAGGCGTCCGGCCTGGATAACCTCGCAGGCTTCCCCGAGGCGGTGGCCCAGGCCCTGCCGAGCCTGGGCGGCGGCTTTGGCTGGCAGGCCGGGTTGCTCGGCCTGTCGACCATGGCGGTGATGTTCCTGTGGGAAAAACTGCGCCCGCATTCGCTGCGCTTCATCCCCGGCGCCCTACTGGGTGTCGGCCTGGCGACCTTTGCCAGCCTGCTCCTGGCGCTGCAGGTCAAGCGGGTCGAGGTACCGGAAAACCTCGCCGAGGCAATCGACTGGCTGCGCCCGGCCGACCTGCTCAACCTGGCGGACCCGACACTGCTGATCGCAGCCTTTGCCGTGGCCTTTATCGCCAGCGCCGAAACCCTGCTGTCCGCCGCTGCGGTGGATCGCATGCACAGTGGTACGCGCTCGGATTTCGACCGTGAACTGTCGGCGCAAGGGATCGGCAACATGCTCTGCGGGTTGCTCGGCGCGTTGCCGATGACCGGGGTGATCGTGCGCAGTTCGGCCAACGTCCAGGCGGGCGCGACCACGCGGTTGTCGGCGATCTTCCACGGCCTGTGGCTGCTGGCGTTCGTGCTGTTGCTGTCCAGCGTGCTGCAAAGCATTCCGGTGGCCAGCCTGGCGGGCGTGCTGGTGTACACCGGGTTCAAGCTGGTGGACCTCAAGTCGTTCCGCAAGCTGGGCCGTTATGGGCCGATGCCGATGCTGACCTATGGCGTGACCGCGCTGGCGATTGTCTTCACCGACCTGCTGACCGGTGTGCTGATCGGTTTCGGCCTGACCCTGGTGAAGCTGGCCTGGGGCGCTTCGCGACTGAAGATCAGCCTGGTGGACCTGCCCGCCGAAGGCGAAATGGAGCTGCGCCTGGTAGGCGCCGCGACCTTCCTCAAGGTGCCGGCCCTGACCCAGGCACTGGGCAGCATCCCGCCGGGCACCACGGTGCATGTGCCGCTCAATAACCTGGGCTACATCGACCATGCCTGCCTGGAGCTGCTCGAGGAGTGGGGACGGGCCAATGCGGCCAAGGGCTCGAAGCTGGTGATCGAGTCGCGCGGGTTGAAGCGCCGGCTGGAGGGGCGTTTGCACACCAACGTCGGCGTGAGCCCGGCCTCGAAGCTGGAGGCGAAAGGCTTGAGCCGGGCGTAAGTCTGTAGCCCTGTAGCCGCTGCCGCAGGCTGCGATAAGGTCCGAAGGGCCTTCAGCGTCGGTGATATCGCTGCGACCGTGCCGGTCGATCGCAGCCTGCGGCAGCGGCTACAGGGCCGCCACCTGCAATCCTCAGGCAGCCGGCTGGTCGAGTTCCAGCTCCACGCCCAGCTGGCGCGACAGGCACGGCCAGCGTTTCCAGGCGGCGTCGGTGTCGGGGCTGCTGAGCTTCTCACGGTAGGCCTCGACCGACTCCAGGGCGAAGCTTTCTTCATTGAGCATCGCGTCGACCGCATGGTGCACCGCTTCGTCCAGCTGGTTGGCGAAGGTTTCGCCGATCAACTGGTGGGCGATCAGGTTGGCCACCGTGGTGTCCAGCGGGATCAGCGGCTGGCCGAAATGGGTGATGTACAGGTCGTTGACCTCTTCCACCAGGCGATGGGCCAGATAGGCTTCGTCCAGCAGGCTGTCCAGGCCTTCGTGGCCGGCCATGATGGCGGGCGGCTGGAGGAAGAACTGCTCGGCGATCTTCAGCACCGGCTTGATCTGCGACTCGATGCCGGCTTCGCGCGCGACTTCGTTGGCGGCGTCCAGCAGGTCGGGAACCTGATCGATATAAGCGGCGACAAAACGGGTCATCACCCCCTGGGCGTCCAGTTCGGGGAGCTGGATGGCGGGGTGCAGGTGTGGCAATTGGGTTTCCAGCTGGCGGCGCAAATGCCCGGTGCTGGACTCATGTTGATGGGCTCGTTGGATCTGCTCGCGCAATGCGGCGGTGTTCATGAATACTCCAGGAAACAAGGGCAATTAATTAGGGAAGACATAAGTTAGCCTGCTCACGAAATCGCTTAAGACGTATTTCTCATAATTATTTCATGGTTAGTCGTCTGAGTTATATCGCTTCGCCATCATTCATCCCCTATCCCTTTCCAACCGTGGCCTATAAGGCCGCGGCAAACTGTTTCAGTGGATTTACGGCACCGCGTTGCGAGGTCGAAGTCGCTGTCTATACTCGGGGCTGTATGAAGTTAGCTGATGACGCCCGACTGCATGTGCAGCGAAGGCTCGGCGGTTTAAGTTCGTAGTCTGGGCAGCCGATCCCTTGGCCGCAGGTGAAAGCCGGCGGGATAACAAGAACGATAAGGGGAACCCGCAATGATGCGACATCCACAAGTCTGGATGGGCCTCCTGTTGTGGTCGGTATTCAGCCAGGCGCATGGCGCCTGGACCGTGAATATGGCGCCTGGAGCGACTGATATAAGTCACGCGGTATTCGACCTGCACATGACCATCTTCTGGATCTGTGTGGTGATCGGCGTCATTGTCTTTGGCGCCATGTTCTGGTCGATGATCGTGCACCGCCGCTCCACCGGCCAGGTGGCCGCCAAGTTCCACGAAAGCACGACGGTGGAAATCCTCTGGACGGTGGTGCCGCTGCTGATCCTGGTGGCCATGGCCGTTCCCGCCACCGCAACCCTGATCAAGATGTACGACGCCAGTGAGCCGGATGTGGACATCCAGATCACCGGCTATCAATGGAAGTGGCACTACAAATACCTGGGCCAGGACGTCGAGTTCTTCAGCAACCTGACCACGCCCGCCGAACAGATTCACAACCAGAGTGCCAAGGGCGAGCATTACCTGCTGGAAGTCGATCAGCCGCTGGTGCTGCCGATCGGTGCCAAGGTGCGCTTTCTGGTGACCTCCGCCGACGTCATCCATTCCTGGTGGGTCCCGGCCTTCGCGGTCAAGCGCGATGCGATCCCCGGTTTCGTCAACGAAGCCTGGACCCGGGTCGACAAGCCCGGCCTGTATCGCGGCCAGTGCGCCGAGCTGTGCGGCAAGGACCACGGTTTCATGCCGATCGTGGTCGATGTGAAGACCCAGGCCGACTACGACACCTGGCTGGGCGAACGCAAGGCCGAGGCCCTCAAGCTCAAGGAACTGACCAGCAAGGAATGGACCCTCGAAGAGCTGGTGGCCCGCGGCGACAAGGTCTACCACACCACCTGCGTGGCCTGTCACCAGGCCGAGGGCCAGGGCCTGCCGCCGATGTTCCCGGCGCTCAAGGGCTCGAAGATCGCCACCGGGCCGGTGGCGGATCACCTGAACATCGTCTTCCACGGCAAGCCCGGCACCGCCATGGCGGCTTTCGGCAAGCAGCTGTCGGAAGTCGACCTGGCAGCGGTGGTCACCTACGAACGTAACGCCTGGGGCAACAACAAGGGCGACATGGTGACGCCCAAGGATGTCCTGGCTCTGAAACAGGCGGAAAGCAAATGACCCGGTCCATTGCGTGTTCCCGCAGCCGCTCGGGGCGTGCTGCCCTCGATCATCCAGCCCAACCGTTTACAGGAGACAGGCCATGAACGCTGTGAGCGATGAGCACGGTCATGCAGTCGTTGGCGATCATGACCATACCCACGGCCCCGCCAAGGGCCTGATGCGCTGGGTGCTGACCACCAACCACAAGGACATCGGCACCCTGTACCTGTGGTTCGCCTTCTCCATGTTCCTGCTCGGCGGCTCGTTCGCCATGGTGATCCGCGCCGAGCTGTTCCAGCCCGGCCTGCAGATCGTGCAGCCGGAATTCTTCAACCAGATGACCACCATGCACGGCCTGGTGATGGTCTTCGGCGCGGTGATGCCGGCCTTCGTCGGCCTGGCCAACTGGATGATCCCGCTGATGGTCGGCGCGCCGGACATGGCCCTGCCGCGGATGAACAACTTCAGTTTCTGGTTGCTGCCGGCGGCGTTCCTGCTGCTGGTCTCGACCCTGTTCATGCCCGGTGGCGGACCCAACTTCGGCTGGACCTTCTACGCCCCGCTGTCCACCACCTACGCGCCGGAAAGCGTGACCTTCTTTATCTTCGCCATCCACCTGATGGGCATCAGCTCGATCATGGGCGCGATCAACGTGATCGCCACCATCCTCAACCTGCGCGCCCCCGGCATGACCCTGATGAAGATGCCGCTGTTCGTCTGGACCTGGCTGATCACCGCGTTCCTGCTGATCGCGGTGATGCCGGTGCTGGCCGGCTGCGTGACCATGATGCTGATGGACATCCACTTCGGCACCAGCTTCTTCAGTGCCGCCGGTGGCGGTGATCCGGTGCTGTTCCAGCATGTGTTCTGGTTCTTCGGCCACCCCGAGGTGTACATCATGATCCTGCCGGCCTTCGGCGCCGTCAGCGCAATCATCCCGGCGTTCTCGCGCAAGCCGTTGTTCGGCTACACCTCGATGGTCTACGCCACGGCGAGTATCGCCTTCCTGTCGTTCATCGTCTGGGCGCACCACATGTTCGTGGTCGGCATTCCGCTGGTGGGCGAGCTGTTCTTCATGTACGCCACGATGCTTATCGCGGTGCCGACCGGGGTCAAGGTCTTCAACTGGGTCAGCACCATGTGGCAGGGCTCGCTGACCTTCGAGACGCCGATGCTGTTCGCCGTGGCCTTCGTGATCCTGTTCACCATCGGCGGCTTCTCCGGGCTGATGCTGGCCATCGCCCCGGCGGACTTCCAGTACCAGGACACCTATTTCGTGGTCGCGCACTTCCACTATGTACTGGTGCCGGGCGCGATCTTCGGCATCTTCGCCTCGGCCTATTACTGGCTGCCGAAGTGGACCGGGCACATGTACGACGAAACCCTGGGCAAGCTGCACTTCTGGCTGTCCTTCGTCGGCATGAACATGGCGTTCTTCCCGATGCACTTCGTTGGCCTGGCGGGGATGCCGCGGCGGATCCCGGACTACAACCTGCAGTTCGCCGATTTCAACATGGTGTCGTCCATCGGCGCGTTTACCTTCGGCGCGACGCAGATCTTCTTCCTGTTCATCGTCATCAAGTGCATCCGTGGCGGCCAACCCGCACCGGCCAAGCCCTGGGACGGTGCCGAAGGGCTGGAGTGGAGCGTGCCGTCGCCGGCGCCTTACCACACCTTCACCACGCCACCGGAAGTGAAATGAACAGCCTGCAGCGATACCCGCTGACCTCCTCCTGTAGGAGCGAGCTTGCTCGCGATAGCCACGAAGTGGCGCGCTATCAGCCTCATCGAGTCATCGTTGGTGATTTTTTCGCGAGCAAGCTCGCTCCTACAAGGGGGCGCGCTCATGGCTGAGATCTCGATGAAGAAGCTGGTCACCCGTCTGTTGCTGGTGGTGGCGGCGATGTTCGTCTTCGGTTTTGCCCTGGTGCCGATCTACGACGTGATGTGCAAGGCGCTGGGCATCAACGGCAAGACCGGCGGGCAGTATTCCGGCGAGCAGCAGGTGGATGTCTCGCGCCAGGTGCGGGTGCAGTTCCTGTCGACCAACGCGATCGACATGGTCTGGGACTTCTACCCCAAGGCCGACGACATCGTGGTCCATCCGGGCGCGGTGAACGAGATGATCTTCATCGCCCGCAATCCCAGCGACCGCCCGATGAGCGCCCAGGCGATCCCGAGCATTTCGCCGAGCAGCGCCGCGATGTATTTCCACAAGACCGAATGCTTCTGTTTCACCCAGCAAGTGCTGCAGCCCGGTCAGCAGATCGAGATGCCGGTACGTTTCATCGTTGACCGCGACATGCCCAAGGATGTGAAGCACCTGACGCTGGCTTACACGCTGTTCGATATCACCGCGCGTCATCCACCGGTGGCCGTGAGCACCAACACCGGCGGTTAAGACGTTCAAGCGTGCCCGATAAGGAGAACAATAAATGGCAACTCATGAGCATTATTACGTTCCCGCCCAGAGCAAGTGGCCGATCATCGCCACCGTGGGCATGTTCGTTACCGTGTTCGGCCTGGCCACCTGGTTCAACGACCTCAAGGCCGCGCGCCCGGAATCCCATGGCCCGCTGATTTTCTTCGTCGGTAGCCTGTTGCTGGCCTACATGCTGTTCGGCTGGTTCGGCGCGGTGATCAAGGAAAGTCGCGCCGGCCTGTACAGCGCCCAGCTGGATCGCTCGTTCCGCTGGGGCATGAGCTGGTTCATCTTTTCCGAAGTGATGTTCTTCATCGCCTTCTTCGGCGCGCTGTTCTACGTGCGCCAGATCGCCGGCCCGGCCCTGGGTGGCGAAGGCAGCAAGGGCATCGCGCACATGCTCTGGCCGAACTTCGAGTTCGTCTGGCCATTGCTCGAAAACCCCGATTCCAAGCTGTTCCCGCCGCCCAAGGAAGTCATCAGCCCCTGGGGCCTGCCGCTGCTCAACACCGTGCTGCTGGTGAGTTCCAGCGTCACCGTGACCATCGCCCACCACGCCCTGAAGAACGGCCATCGCGGCGCGCTGAAAATCTGGCTGGCGATCACCGTGCTGCTGGGTTGTGCCTTTCTCGGCTTCCAGGCCGAGGAGTACCTGCACGCCTACCACGAGCTGGGGCTGACCCTGGGTTCGGGCATCTATGGCGCCACCTTCTTCATGCTCACCGGCTTTCACGGTGCCCACGTGACCATCGGCACGCTGATCCTGTTCGTGATGCTGATGCGCATCATGAAGGGGCACTTCGATGCCGAGCATCAGTTCGGTTTCGAGGCGGCCAGTTGGTATTGGCACTTTGTCGATGTGGTGTGGATCGGCTTGTTTGTCTTCGTCTACGTGCTCTGAGCGCGGGGTTACCAGGGCGCGTGCGACACCAGCTGGCCGCTGAAGAAGCCCCAGGCGATCAAGCCGACGGTGAGCGCGGCCAGGCACACACGCACGGTCAACGACCTGACCAGGCGATGGGAGCTGCTGTCGTCCTTGACCAGAAAGAACAGGCCGCTGAACAGGCTGATGAGCGTGGCGATCAGCAACAGGACGATTGCCGCTTTAAGCATGGTGGGCTCCAGGGGAAACGCGATGCGCTTGAGTATAGCCAGTCGATCTCGCCACTTTCGGGCGCTGCCATGAACGGCTTTCGCCCGGGCGTGCTGCCGACCCTGGTGGTGCTGGCGTTGCTGCCGGTGCTGGTGACGCTCGGGTTCTGGCAACTGGGCCGGGGCGAACAGAAGCGCGAGCTGCTGGCCAGCTACGCGGAACGGCGGGTGGCCGAGCCTTTGAGAGTGGATGAGCTGCAGGCTGCCCCTGATCCGGCGTTCCGCCGGGTGCGAGTGCATGGCAGCTTCGATGCAGCCCACAGCCTGCTGCTGGATAACCGCATGCACGAAGGCAAGGTCGGGGTCGAGCTGCTGCAACCCTTTCTCGACCAGGCCAGCGGCCAATGGCTGTTGCTCAACCGTGGCTGGCTGCCCTGGCCGGACCGGCGCACGCCACCGGCGTTCAGTACCCCCGAACAACCTCTGGACCTCGACGCCTGGGTCTATGTCGCTCCCGGCGCGACCTTTCAACTGCATGCCGATCCGCGCAATGCCCAGTGGCCGCGGCTGGTGACGACGGTCGATCCGGCCAGGCTCTGGAGCGAGCTGGGACGCAGCGGCTTTGCCTACGAGCTACGCCAGGAGGCTGGCCCGGGCGCCTACCTGACCGAATGGCCGGTGGTGGCCATGGGGCCGGAAAAACATCTGGGCTACGCCGTGCAGTGGTTCGCCATGGCGCTGGCCCTGTGCGCTTTGTACCTCTATCTCGGATGGCATAACGCAAGGGAGAAACACCATGGGAGCGGCCATGAATCCACCCAACATTTCTGAGGCCCAGGCGCCGCACAACCGGCGCCGCGGACGCTGGCAGCTGCTGCTGATCGTGGCCATGGTGATCGGCCCGATGATCCTCGCCACGGGCATGTACAAGTTGCAGTTCTGGGTGCCGGAAAGCCGCAGCTACCACGGTGAGCTGATCGGCAACGGCCAGAGCCGCGCCGACATCGGGGTCCAGGCCGACGAGACGCGCTGGCAGATCCTGGTCACCGCACCCAGGGACTGCGCGGTGGATTGCCAGCAACTGGTGTACCTGGCGCGGCAGATCCAGATCTCCCTGGGCCGCGACGCCTCCCGGGCCAGCCACGCCCTGGCCGCCGCCCAGCCGCTGGACACCGATTACCAGGCCAAGCTGCAGCGCGAGTACCCGCAACTGCAACGCTACCCACTGGACCTGCCGACCTTCGCCAAGGGCGCCAGCGACCAGGGCGCGCCGCTGCTGTGGATAGTCGACCCGCACGGCAACCTGGTCCTGCGCTACGACGCCCGGGTCAAGGGCAAGGACCTGCTCAACGACCTGCGCCATCTGCTGAAACTGTCGAACATCGGATAAGGGCATCGTCATGGCCAAACCTGGATTTCGCCTCGCCTTGTTTGCCACCTTGCTGGCACTGATCGTGGTGCTGCTCGGCGCCTATACCCGACTGACCCACGCCGGCCTCGGCTGCCCGGACTGGCCGGGGTGCTACGGCTTCATCAGCGTGCCGAAAAGCGAAGCCCAGCTGGCCCATGCCGAGCTGCATTTTCCCGACACCCCGGTGGAAGCCCACAAGGGCTGGAACGAGATGATCCACCGCTATTTCGCCGGTACCCTGGGCCTGTTGATCGTATTGCTGGCGGCACGCTCCTGGACCCATCGGCATCATCCCGGGCAACCATTGAAGTTGCCGCTGTTCCTGCTGTCGGTGGTATTCGCCCAGGCCTTGTTCGGCATGTGGACGGTGACCCTCAAGCTGTGGCCGCAGGTGGTCACCGCGCACCTGCTGGGCGGCTTCGCCACCCTGAGCCTGCTGTTTTTGCTGACGCTGCGCCTGTCCGGGGTGCTGCCGGCGCTGATCGTGCCGCGCCGCCTGCAGTACTGGGCCACGGCCGGGCTGGTGCTGGTGATCGGGCAGATCGCCCTGGGCGGCTGGGTCAGCTCCAACTACGCGGCGGTGGCCTGCATCGACCTGCCGACCTGCCACGGCCAGTGGTGGCCGGCGGCGGATTTCGCCAACGGTTTTCACCTGACCCAGCACATCGGCCCCAACTACCTGGGCGGGCAGCTCGACAGCGACGCCCGCACCGCCATCCACCTGACCCATCGCATCGGCGCGTTGCTGGTGACCCTGGTGTTGCTCGGCCTGGCCTGGCAACTCAAGCATGTGGGCATGACCCGCCTCGCCGGGTTGGTGCTGGTGGCGCTGGCGGCGCAGATCGGCCTCGGCATCAGCAATGTGCTGTTCCACCTGCCGCTGCCGGTGGCCGTGGCGCATAACGCGGGTGGCGCGGCGCTGCTGCTGACCCTGGTGCTGGTCAACTATCACGCCCGTACCAGCCTGGTCCGCGCCCGCTCGCACCTGCCGCTGGGCTGGCGCCTGAGCCCGCGCAAACACGCCGCCGGGCCCATCACTATTAAAGGAGAAATGCCATGGCGACTCTGATCGGCGAGCGTCACCGCCAGGCGATCTGGCGTGACTACCTGGAGCTGACCAAACCCAAGGTGGTGGTGCTGATGCTCATTACCTCGCTGGTGGGCATGTTCCTCGCCACCCGTGCCGGGGTGCCGTGGACGGTGCTGGTGTTCGGCAACCTGGGCATCGCCCTGTGCGCCGGTGCGGCGGCAGCGGTGAACCATGTGGTGGACCGGCGGATCGACGCGGTCATGGCGCGCACCCACAAACGGCCGCTGGCCGAAGGCCGGGTATCGCCGCCGGCGGCGCTGGGTTTCGCCCTGCTGCTGGCCATCGCCGGGCAAGCCTTGCTGCTGGCGTTCACCAACCCGCTGACTGCCTGGCTGACCCTGGCATCGCTGCTCGGTTATGCGGTGATCTACACCGGTTTCCTCAAGCGGGCGACCCCGCAGAACATCGTGATCGGCGGTCTGGCCGGGGCCGCGCCGCCGCTGTTGGGCTGGGTCGCGGCCACCGGCCATGTGACGGCCGAACCACTGCTGCTGGTGCTGATCATCTTCGCCTGGACCCCGCCGCACTTCTGGGCCCTGGCCATTCACCGCAAGGAGGAATACGCCAAGGCCGACATCCCGATGCTGCCGGTGACCCACGGCGAGCATTACACCAAGGTGCATATCCTGCTCTACACCTTCGCCCTGCTGGCGGTCAGCCTGCTGCCCTATGCGATCCACATGAGCGGCCTGCTCTACCTGATTTGTGCCCTGGGCCTGGGCGCGCGCTTTCTGCAATGGGCCTGGGTGCTGTACCGTGGCAGTCGGCCGCACGCGGCGATCAACACCTTCAAGTACTCTATTTATTACTTGTTCCTGCTGTTTATCGCGCTGCTCGTAGACCACTACCTATTGTTGAACCTATGACTCGAACTCAGAAAACCGTCTTTATTCTCGTGGCGCTGGTGGCCCTGGTGCTGGGGCTCACCGTCAACAAAGTGCTGACCGGCAAGAACCAGGGGGACCCGACCGCGTTGATCGACGCCGGGATCATCCTGCTGCCCCAGAGCCGCAACCTGCCGGATGTGAAGATGACCGACCAGGAAGGCCAGCCGGTGGTGCTCAATGAGCTCAAGGGCAAGTGGAGCCTGCTGTTCTTCGGCTACACCTTCTGCCCGGACATCTGCCCGACCACCCTCGCCCAACTGCGCCAGATCAAGAGCGAGCTGCCCAAGGAGGCGGTGGACAACCTGCAGGTGGTGCTGGTCAGCGTCGACCCGAACCGCGATACGCCGCAGCAGCTGAAACAGTACCTGGGCTACTTCGACAAGGACTTCAAGGGCCTGACCGCGACCTCGGTGGCGGATGTGCAGAAGCTCGCCAATGCGGTGAGTATCCCGTTCATTCCGGCGGATACCAGCAAGCCCAACTACACCGTCGACCACAGCGGCAACCTCGCGGTGATCGGCCCGGACGGCACCCAGCGCGGCTTCATCCGCGCGCCGCTGAACAACCAGAAACTGGTGGCCCAGCTGCCGGTGATGTTGCAGCGCAAGTAATCCGGGACGCCTGAGTCCTGTAGCCGCTGCCGCAGGCTGCGATAAGGTGCGGAGCACCTTCCGAGGCCCTCAAGAGCGCGTCTCCTGCGGAGCCGATCGCAGCCTGCGGCAGCGGCTACAGGGGGCGCGGTAGGCAACTGAAACGAAACGGGGCGCCTTGAGGCGCCCCGTTTGTGTTTCTGTAACCGATCAGAACGCCGGAACCACGGCGCCTTTGTACTTCTCGAGAATGAATTGCTTCACTTCGGGGCTGTGCAGGGCGGCAACCAGTTTCTTCATGGCGTCCGAATCCTTGTCGTCAGGACGGGCCACCAGGATGTTCACGTAAGGCGAGTCCTTGCCTTCGATCACCAGGGCGTCCTTGGACGGGTCCAGCTTGGCTTCCAGGGCGTAGTTGGTGTTGATCAGCGCCAGGTCGACCTGGGTCAGCACGCGCGGGATGGTCGCGGCTTCCAGCTCACGGAATTTCAGGTCCTTGCTGTTCTCGGTGATGTCTTTGACCGTGGACAGGATGTTGTTGGAGTCCTTGAGCTTGATCAGGCCGGCCTTGGCCAGCAGCAGCAAGGCACGGCCGCCGTTGGTGGCGTCGTTGGGGATCACCACGTTGGCGCCGCCTGGCAGTTCTTCGAGCTTCTTGAACTTGTTGGAGTAGGCGCCCAGCGGCTCCAGGTGCACGCCGGCGACGCTCACCAGGTGGGTGCCCTTGGCCTTGTTGAACTCATCCAGGTACGGCTGGTGCTGGAAGAAGTTGGCGTCCAGGCGCTTTTCGGCGACCTGCACGTTCGGCTGGATGTAGTCGGTGAAGACCTTGACCTTCAGGTCCACGCCTTCCTTGGCCAGCGCCGGCTTCACGAATTCGAGGATCTCGGCGTGAGGCACCGGAGTGGCGGCCACGGTCAGGGTGTCAGCGGCGTTCGCGGAAAACGCGGCAACGGCGGCGAAAGCGACGAGTAGTTTTTTCATCCAGCTAGCTCCTTGTGAGGCGCCCGGTGCCGGACGCCTGCCGGCCAGGGCCGACTTATTTTCGGGAAAAGTGCACCACCAGCTTGTCGCCGACGGTTTGCAGAACTTGAACCAGCACCAGCAACAGCACCACGGTGACCACCATCACATCGGTCTGGAAGCGCTGGTAACCGAAGCGGATCGCCAGGTCGCCGAGACCGCCCGCGCCTACCACGCCCGCCATGGCGGTGTAGGAAACAAGGGTAATCGCTGTCACGGTAATTGCCGCGAAAATACCCGGACGGGCTTCCGGCAGCAGGGCGTTGGTGATGATCTGTCGGGTGGTCGCGCCCATCGACTGGGTGGCTTCGATGATGCCGCGGTCCACTTCGCGCAGGGCGGTCTCCACCAGGCGGGCGAAGAACGGCGTGGCGCCGACCACCAGGGGCGGGATCGCGCCGGCGACACCCAGCGAGGTACCGGTGATCAGCACGGTGAACGGGATCATCACGATCAGCAGGATGATGAACGGCAGCGAACGCAGGATGTTCACCATCAGCGACAGCAGGGCGTAGAGGCTCTTCTGCTCCAGCAGTTGGCGCGGGCTGCAAAGGAACAGCAGCACACCCAGGGGCAGGCCCAGCAGCACGGTGAACAGCAACGAACCACCGAGCATCAGCAGGGTGTCGCCGGTGGCCAGCCAGATTTCGTACCAGTCGATATTGGCGAAGAAACTTGTCAGCAGTTCCATTAGCGCAGCACCTCCATATGAACGTCCGCCGCGGTGAAGTGGGCGAAGGCCGCCTCCATGTCACCGCCGGTGATAGCCAGGGTCAGTTGCCCGTAAGGGACGTCTTTGATGCGGTCGATGCGGCCGGCGAGGATGCTGTAGTCCACCCCGGTTTCGCGGGCCACGGTGCCCAGCAGCGGCGCGTAGGTGGCGTCGCCCTGGAAGGTCAGGCGCACGATGCGCCCCGGTACGTGGGCGAAGTCGTCGCGCTGTTCGCTTTCGTCGATCTGCTCGTCTTCCTGGACGAAACGCTTGGTGGTCGGGTGCTTGGGATGCAGGAACACCTCGGCCACCGAACCCTGCTCGACGATCACCCCGGCATCCATCACCGCCACCTGGTCGCAGACGCGACGGATCACGTCCATCTCATGGGTGATCAGCACGATGGTCAGGTTCAGTTCGCGGTTGATCTCGGCCAGCAGTTGCAGGACCGACGCGGTGGTCTGCGGGTCCAGGGCGCTGGTGGCTTCGTCGCACAGCAGGATCTTCGGCTTGGTCGCCAGGGCGCGGGCGATGCCGACGCGCTGCTTCTGCCCGCCGGACAGCTGGGCCGGGTATTTCTTGGCGTGATCGGACAGACCGACGCGGGCCAGCAGCTCGGCGACGCGCTGGTCGATCGCACTGCGCGACAGCTCGCCGGCCAGGGTCAGCGGCAGCGCGACGTTGTCGGCCACGGTCTTGGAAGCCAGCAGGTTGAAGTGCTGGAAGATCATCCCGACCTGCTGGCGGAAGCGGCGCAGGCCGTTGGCGTCCAGGGCGGTGACTTCCTCGTCGTCGACGATGATCTTGCCGCCGCTGGGGTTTTCCAGGCGGTTGATCAGGCGCAGCAGGGTACTTTTGCCCGCGCCGGAATGGCCGATCAGGCCAAATACCTGGCCATTCTCGACCTTCAGGCTGGTCGGATGCAGGGCGGGAATATCCTTACCGGCGACCCGGTAGGTTTTATGGACGTTTTGAAACTCGATCACGTAGCGAACCTTGTGGGGCGCGTTAGAAAAGGATCAGCGGTTAGCCGGGCGCGCATTTTAGCCTGTCCGTATAGAGGTTCTTAGCATTTATTTTGTATTCATCCTTCGATTTGGCAATAACGCGATCAAAGGTTATGGCACCGGCTCTGGGAGCGGGAGCCCAAGGCGATTGCGGCGAGATGTTTGTTTAGGAGCACAGCTTGCGTGCGATGGGGGCGCCACGGTCATCTGTAGTACCGCGTTATCGTTCATCGCGGGCAAGTCGGATCGCCGCCCGCTTGCTCCTACAGACGCGGGTTTGCGGGCGATGGGCTTATTGGGGCTTGCGCGGGCTCAGCACCATCTGTGCCGGGACGTGGCGCAGGATCTGCCGCTCGATCTGCAGGTCGAACTCACCGTCGAGCTTCTTCACCCGCTTGCTCAGCAGGGTCTTCAGCCAGGGGTAATCCTCGGTGCGTGGCGCCTGGATGCTCACGTCGCACTGGTAATTCACCACATCGGCGGCGATCGCATCGAGTTGCCGACGCAGTTGCTTGATATCGCTGAGGTTCAGCGCAATGGTGGTGCTCTCGGCGGCCGGGTCGATCAGCTTGGCTGGCGGCCGGGCTTCAGCGGCCTTGAGCGCGGCTTCGGCTTTTTCCAGCTCGGCTTTACGGGCCTGGGTGATGGCGCCATCGACGCCACCGGTCAGGGCCGGTGCCTTGGGCATCAGCGCGCGGGCGCGGCTCAGGGCCGTGGCGGCGGCGTTGACATCACCCTTTTGCAGCACGATCTGGCTGCGCTGCAGGTAGGCTTCGGCCAGCTGGCGCTGGTATTGCTCGAGCTGCGGGTCGTTGGGCGACTGGGCCTGCAAGGCGCTCAACTGGTCTTCGGCGGTGGCCAGTTCACTGCTGGCGATATTTTGCTGCAGCTGTGCGATGGCCGTGGCGCGGGCGTCGGGCACTTCAGCCGGCGGCGTGCTCTGGCAGGCGCCCAGCAGCAGGGAAAATGCGACAAGGAGCAGATAACGGGAGGCGAACGGCTTCATTCCTGCGACTCTCTAATTGCGCAAAAAGCGAGCAAGTCTACACCCCTCGACGGGGCAGGACAAAACTCAGCAGAAACAATGCGGCCGCCGTGACCACAATCGACGGCCCCGCGGGGGTGTCCTTGAACCAGGACAACGCCAGCCCGCCACAGACCGCGAGTATGCCCAGCAGGCTTGCGCCCAGCGCCATCTGCTCCGGGGAACGGGCGTGACGTTGAGCCGCAGCCGCCGGGATGATCAGCAGCGAAGTGATCAGCAACACCCCGACGATCTTCATCGCCACCGCGATCACCACCGCGATCAACAGCATCAGCGCCAGGCGCAACGACGCCACCGGCAAGCCTTCGACCCTGGCCAGCTCCTCGTGCACGGTGATCGCCAGCAACGGCCGCCACAGGGCCACCAACAGCAGCAGGACCGCGGCGCTGCCGCCGAGAATCCACGCCAGGTCGCCGGGGCTGATCGCCAGCAGATCGCCGAACAGATAGGCCATCAGGTCGATCCGCACGTCATGCATGAAGCTTAGTACCACCAGCCCGAGGGAGAGCGTACTGGGGGCGAGAATCCCCAGCAGCGTATCGGAAGCCAGCGGCTGGCGTTGTTGCAGGGTGACCAGCAGCACCGCCAGCAACAGACAGCCGACGGTCACCGCCACCGCCGGGCTGACATCCAGCAGAAAGCCCAGGGCCACGCCGAGCAAGGCGGCGTGGGACAGGGTGTCGCCGAAATAGGCCATGCGCCGCCAGACCACGAACGATCCCAGGGGACCTGCCACCAGCGCTAGCGCCAGGCCTGCGAGCAGGGCGTAGAACAGAAAATCAGCCATGCTTGCAGCTATCTCCGTGAACATGAACGTGACCGGCCGCGGCCCCGGTGACGACCGAGCCGTGCAGATCGTGGGCGTGGTCGTGATGGTGGTGGTAGATCGCCAGGCTCGGCGCGTTCTGGCCGAACAGCTCGACGAAGGCCGGGTCGCCGCTGACCTGTTCCGGGTGGCCGGAGCAGCACACGTGGCGATTGAGGCAGACCACCTGGTCGGTGGTGCTCATCACCAGGTGCAGGTCGTGGGAGACCATCAGCACGCCGCAGCCGTGGCGATCGCGCAAACGGGTGATCAGGCTGTACAGCTCGGCCTGGCCGGCGACGTCCACGCCTTGTACCGGCTCGTCCAGTACCAGCAGTTCCGGCTCGCGCAGCAGGGCGCGGGCCAGCAGCACACGCTGCATTTCGCCGCCGGAAATGCTCTGCACCGGGCTGTCGATCACCTGTTCGGCGCCGACTTCGTTCAGCGCGGCCAAGGCTGTCGCGCGGTCCACGCCGGGCACCAGGCGCAGGAAGCGCAGCACCGACAGCGGTAAGGTCGGATCGACGTGCAGCTTCTGCGGCATATAGCCAACCCGCAGCTTCGGCTTGCGCCAGACGCTGCCGCTGTCGGGCTTGAGCAGGCCGAGCACGGCGCGCACCAGGGTGGTCTTGCCGGCGCCGTTGGGGCCGATCAGGGTGACGATCTGCCCTGGTTCGACACTGAGCTGGATGTTGTCCAGCACGCTCTGCCCGGCAAAGGTCACCGCGACCTGGTCGAGGCGGATCAAGGCAGTGCTCATCAAGCCCCCTGGCAACCCGAGCAGAGGCCGACCACTTCAACGGTCTGGCCTTCGACGACAAAGCCGACATCGCGGGCGCTGCTGATGATCGCGTCGCTGATGGATTTCTGTTCAAGCTCGATGGCGGCGTGGCAGACGCGGCAGATCAGGAACTGGCCCTGGTGCGCGTGTTCCGGGTGGTTGCAGCCGACGAAGGCGTTGAGCGAGGCGATGCGGTGCACCAGGCCGTTTTCCAGGAGGAAATCCAGGGCGCGGTACACGGTTGGCGGCGCGGCGCGACGACCGTCCTGTTCGCTGAGCACGGCGAGGATGTCGTAGGCACCCAGTGGTTTGTGGCTTTGCCAGACCAGCTCCAGCACCCGCCGACGCAGGGCGGTCAGGCGCAGGCCTTGGCGCGCACACAGGGCATCGGCCTCGGACAGCGCGCTGTGCACGCAGTGAGAGTGGTCGTGGGGGCGACTGGCGAGGGGGGTTTTAGGCATGAGCGGCGACGATAATTGTGAGAGACGTTATTATGTTACCCGTTCTCGCCTCTTCGAGTGGTCATCGTGTCCCGACTTTTTGCCCTTTTTGTCGCTTTTACCGCCAGTTTGTTCGTGATCAGCTCGGCCCAGGCCGAGGTCCGGGTCCTGACCAGCATCAAACCCCTGCAATTGATCGCCGCCGCCGTCCAGGATGGCATCGCCGTGCCCGAGGTTCTGCTGCCGCCGGGTGCCTCGCCGCACAACTATGCGCTGCGCCCTTCCGACGTGCGCAAAGTGCAGTCGGTGGAGTTGCTGTACTGGATCGGCCCGGACATGGAGAGCTTCCTGCCGCGGGTGCTCAAGGGCCGCACGTTGCCATCGCTGGCGGTGCAGGACCTACCAGGCCTGAAACTCCGTCATTTCGCCGAAGATAACCACTCGCACGCTGAAGAAGCCGACGAACATGATCACGATCATCGTCCGGGCAGCCTCGATGCGCACTTGTGGCTGTCGCCGGTCAACGCGCGGGTCATCGCCGACCGCATGGCGGCCGACCTGAGCGCCGCGGACCCGGCCAACGCCGCGCGTTACCAGAGCAACGCCAAGGCTTTCGACGCACGCCTGGATGCCCTGGATGCCCGTTTGAAAACCCGCCTGGCGCCAATCGCCGGCAAGCCTTACTTCGTCTTCCACGAAGCCTTCGATTATTTCGAAGACGCTTATGGCCTCAAGCACGCGGGCGTGTTCAGCGTCGCGGCCGAGGTGCAGCCAGGCGCGCAGCATGTAGCGGCGATGCGCACGCGCTTGCAGGAAGTCGGCAAGACCTGTGTCTTCAGCGAGCCGCCATTGCGCCCGCGCCTGGCCGAAACCCTGGTGGCGGGCTTGCCGGTGAAGCTGGCGGAGCTCGATGCGCTGGGCGGCTACACCCCGGCCTCCGCGCAGGGGTACGAGCAGGTGTTGGAGAAGCTGGGCAACGATCTGGCGGGTTGCCTGGAATCGCTGTAAAGGCGGCTGACGCTATCGCGGGCAAGCCTCGCTCCTACAGGGGATCGTAGGTGCGAGGCTTGCCCGCGATGCTTTCAGATGGCGAACGGCAATGGCGTGCTGACCTGCTGGCGCTGGGCCAGGCGCAGCTGGAACTCCATCGGGTCGTGAATCAGCACGTCCTGTCCGGCGAAGGACTCGGCGGCGATCAGGCGTGACAGCCAGAAGCGCACGCAGGCCACCCGCAGCATGGTTGGCCACAGCTCGGCCTCGGCGGTGGTGAACGGGCGCAGGGTCGCGTAGGCGCCCAGCAGGGCCCGGGCGCGCGAGCCGTCGAGCAGGCCGTCGGCGTCGGAACACCAGTCGTTCAGGGCAATCGCCACGTCATACAGCATCGGCCCGGAGCAGGCGTTGTAGAAGTCGATCAGCCCGGTCAGGTGCGTGCCTTCGAACATCGCGTTGTCGCGGAACAGGTCGGCGTGGATATTGGCCCGTGGCAGCGCGAGGATCTTCACCTTCTGTTCGGCGATTTCATCCAGCGCCCGCTGCAGCAGATCCCGCGCCTGCGGATCGAGATGCGAGAGCATCTGCGAGCCTTCTTCCTGCATCCAGTCCAGGCCACGATCGGTCTTGCGCTTGATCATGTTGTCCTTGGTCGCCAGGTGCAGGTGAGCGAGCAGCTCGCCGACCTGCGCGCAATGCTGGGCATTGGCTTCCTTGATGTGCTTGCCGGCCAGGCGCGGCTGCAGCAGCGCCGGCTTGCCGGCCAACTCGCGCAGGGCCACGCCGTCGGTGGTGCGCAGGGCGTAAGGCACCGGCAGGTCGGCGTCGTGCAGCACGTCCAGCAGTTCGATGAAGAACGGCATTTCCTGGACCGGGCCGCGCTCGACCAGGGTCAGGACGAACTCGCCCTGTTCCAGGCTGATGAAGAAGTTGGTGTTTTCGCTACCAGCGGCAATCCCCTGGAAGTCAAGCAGGCGGCCGAGCCCGTAAGGGGCGAGAAAGGTTTCCAGCTCGGGCCGAGCCAGGGGAGTAAACACAGACATGGTTAAAAACTGCCAGTACGGGCGCCGCTGTCGAGCCAGCGCCGGTTGAAGTTAGGAGTGGTTTACCACTCGAAAATTTTCCACGCCGGAATCAGCATATCCGGCTGGTCCGAACGAATGAAGTTGCCATCGGAACCGTCGGCGCGCACCAGAAAGTAGGGTTTGCCAACCTTCGGCGTGACCTTGATGGCGTACAGGAAACCGTTCTGGCGGTACTCCTGGATGGTCTTGTCGCCTTCCGTGCGAATGGTCACTTCCGGATCCGCCGATGGCGCATCCTCCGCCGCAATCACGGCCATCGGCGCGATTGCAATCAGGCTGGCCAGCAGCAAGCGATTTAGTGTGCGCATGATAACCTTGTCCCTTTGTCGTCAACGGTCCCGCTATTCTAGCGCCGGACCCGCCGAAAAGGTTGATCCTGCTCATGAGCCAAGCCCCCCTCGTCCTGGTGGACGGTTCGTCTTACCTGTACCGCGCCTTCCACGCGCTGCCACCTTTGACCACTTCCAAAGGCATGCCGACCGGTGCGGTCAAGGGCGTGCTGAACATGCTCAAGAGTCTGCGCAAGCAGTACCCGGACAGTCCGTTCGCCGTGGTGTTCGACGCCAAGGGCGGAACCTTCCGCGATGACATGTACGCCCAGTACAAGGCCAATCGTCCGAGCATGCCCGACGACATGCGGGTGCAGATCGAGCCGTTGCACGCCAGCGTGATCGCCCTGGGCTTTCCGCTGCTGTGCGTCGAGGGCGTCGAGGCGGACGACGTGATCGGCACCCTGGCCCGCAGCAGCGCGGCGGCCGACCGGCCGGTGGTGATCTCCACTGGCGACAAGGACATGGCGCAACTGGTGGACGGGCACATTACGCTGGTCAACACCATGTCCGGTAGCAGCATGGACGTGGAGGGCGTGAAGGAGAAATTCGGCGTCGCTCCCGAGCAGATCATCGATTACCTGGCGCTGATGGGCGACTCCTCCGACAACATTCCGGGTGTGCCGGGCATCGGCCCGAAGACCGCTTCCGGCCTGTTGGTGGGGGTCAACGGTGGCCTGAACGAGCTGTATGCCCAGCTCGATATCGTCCCGAGCCTGCCGATTCGCGGGGCCAAGACCCTGCCGGCCAAGCTCGAAGAGCACAAGGAGATGGCTTTCCTCTCCTATCAGTTGGCGACCATCAAGGTTGATGTGCCGCTGGATATCGGCCTGGACGACCTGCACCTGGGCGAACCGGACCGCGACAAACTGCTCGAGCTGTACAGCCTGCTGGAGTTCAAGAGCTGGCTCGACGAGCTGCAGCGCGATGCCAAGCGCCTGGAGCTGAGTGTCGCCGCCTCTGAGCCGGTGGCCGACTTGTTGACTCAGGTCGAGATCGAAGTGCCGGTGGTTGTCGAAGCGCAGTACGAAACCATCCTCGATCAGGCGCGTTTCGATATCTGGCTGGAGAAACTGAAGAACGCCAAGCTGTTCGCCTTCGATACCGAAACCACCGGTATCGACGCCCAGCAGGCGCAGCTTGTGGGGCTGTCCTTCGCCGTGCAGGCCAACGAAGCGGCTTATATTCCGCTGACCCACTCTTATATCGATGTGCCGGAGCAACTGGATCGCGACACCGTCCTGCGGGCCCTGAAGCCGATTCTCGAAGACCCGAACAAACTCAAGGTCGGCCAGCACGCCAAGTTCGACATGAACATCCTGGCCAACTGCGCCATCGGCGGCGATCAGGCCAACGGCATCACGGTGCGCGGGGTCGCCTTCGACACCATGCTCGAGTCCTATGTGCTCAATTCCACGGCTACCCGGCACGACATGGACAGCCTGGCGGAGAAATACCTGGGCCACACCACCGTGAGCTTCCAGGACATCGCCGGCAAGGGCGCCAAGCAGCTGACGTTCGACCAGATCGCCCTCGAGCAGGCCGGGCCTTATGCGGCGGAAGACGCCGATGTGACCCTGCGTCTGCATCAGGTCCTGCATGAAAAACTGGCTGCGATCCCGAGCCTGGCCAGCGTGCTCAGCGATATCGAAATGCCCGTGGTGCCGGTACTGGCGCGGATCGAGCGCCAGGGAGCGCTGGTGGATGCCGACCTGCTGCGTGTGCAGAGCATCGAACTCGGCGACAAGATGGTGGAACTGGAGCGTGAAGCCTTCGAGATCGCCGGCGAAGAATTCAACCTCGGCTCGCCCAAGCAGTTGGGGGTGATTCTCTATGACAAGCTCGGCCTGCCGGTGCTGAAGA
Organism: Pseudomonas sp. GW531-T4; assembly: GCF_017349615.1. Taxonomy (NCBI): domain Bacteria; kingdom Pseudomonadati; phylum Pseudomonadota; class Gammaproteobacteria; order Pseudomonadales; family Pseudomonadaceae; genus Pseudomonas; species Pseudomonas sp. GW531-T4. The sequence goes on along the minus strand of NZ_JACMZT010000027.1, from coordinate 41,575 downwards.
AAACCGCCAAAGGCCAGCCGTCCACTGCTGAAGAAGTGCTGGCCAAGCTGGCGGAGGACGACTACCCGCTGCCCAAGGTGCTGATGCAGTACCGCTCCATGAGCAAGCTCAAGAGCACCTACACCGACCGCTTGCCGGAGCAGATCAACCCGCGTACCGGGCGGATCCATACCTCCTACCATCAGGCGGTCGCGTCTACCGGGCGTTTGTCTTCCAGCGATCCGAACCTGCAGAACATCCCGGTGCGTACCGCCGAAGGCCGGCGTATCCGCCAGGCCTTTATCGCGCCGCCTGGCTACAAACTGCTGGCGGCTGACTATTCGCAGATCGAACTGCGGATCATGGCGCACCTGTCCCGCGACGAAGGGCTGCTGAATGCCTTCCGCAATAACCTCGACGTGCACACGGCAACTGCGGCCGAAGTATTCAAGGTCGAGCTCAAGGACGTCAGTTCCGATCAGCGCCGCAGCGCCAAGGCGATCAACTTCGGCCTGATCTACGGCATGGGCGCGCAGAAGCTCGGCAAGGACATCGGCGTCGATACCAAGACCGCCAAGGCCTATATCGACACCTACTTCGCCCGCTATCCCGGCGTGCGCGAATACATGGATCGCACCCGCGCCCAGGCTGCGGAACAGGGTTATGTGGAAACCCTGTTCGGGCGCCGCCTGTACCTGCCGGAGATCAACTCCAACAAGCCGCAGGAACGCGCCGGCGCCGAACGTACGGCGATCAACGCGCCGATGCAGGGCACGGCGGCCGACATCATCAAAAAGGCCATGGTGGCGGTGGATAACTGGCTGGCGACCTCAGGCCTGGATGCCAAAGTCATCCTGCAGGTGCACGACGAACTGGTGCTGGAAGTGCGCGAAGACTTGGTGGACCAGGTAAGCGAGGAGATTCGCGGCTACATGAGCAAGGCCGCGACCCTGGATGTGCCGCTGCTGGTCGAGGTCGGGGTGGGCAGTAACTGGGATGAGGCGCACTGAGGCGAGAACGCAGCACTTTGGCCGCGGCATAGTGCCGCGGCGAAGGCTGGCGAAGAGCTATTAGTGCGGAAAATTTCATCGACTATTGCCAATAGTTTTTGAAACCTCCCGGAACTTAATCGGCGAAAGCCCACTCAGAGTATCTGAATGGCTGGTGAAGCCCTTCGATGCTCCTATGTTGTGTTAAGTGTTGGCAGATATCTGGACCCCGCCCTAGCGGTCCGGAACTTGGACCCCGAACTTCCCCTCCCCATACGAAGTCCGGGGTTTTTTTTGCCCTAAAACTGCCTGTGGCGCGATCATGCTGCGTTAAAAACTGGCGGGAAATGCTCATTTAGGCCCCTAAAGTCGAATGCGACCCCAGCCGTTCCCGCCAGTTTTTGCCTTGCCTGATCACTCCACAGACAGTTTTATCTATGTCTTCAGACTTCGATTTCGGCGCCTTTGTCTGCCAGTTCCATCCAGCTCGCCAGTACAGTGTAGGCCTCTTCCAGGCCCATGCGTTTTGGCGCCGAGAACAGTTGGATGGTGACGTTGTCGCCCCAGCCTTTACGGATTTGCGACTGCACCTTGAGCAGGGTGTTCTTGGCCGCGCCGTAGGTCAGTTTGTCGGCCTTGGTCAGCAGGATATGCATCGGCATGCCGCTGGCGACGGCCCAGTCGAGCATCAGCAGGTCGAAGTCGGTCATCGGATGGCGGATGTCCATCATCAGAATCAACCCTTTCAGGCTCTCGCGGCTGCCCAGGTAGGCTTCCAGGTGACGCTGCCAGTGTTGCTTGAGCGGGATCGGTACTTTCGCGTAACCGTAGCCCGGCAGGTCGACCAGACGGCGATCGTCGTCTAGCTTGAAGAAGTTCAACAGCTGCGTGCGGCCCGGGGTTTTCGAGGTGCGTGCCAGGCTGGCATGGGTCAGGGTATTCAGGGCGCTGGATTTGCCGGCGTTGGAACGCCCGGCGAAGGCCACTTCGAAGCCTTCGTCGTCGGGGCATTGATCGACTTTGGCGGCGCTGAGCATGAAAGTGGACTGTTGGCACAGACCAAGAATGGGGTTTTTCAGTTGCATGGGATTTCCGATAGGGGCGGTGCCGAGAATGGACGCGGCGAGCGGTGTCGTTTCCGTTTCAGTAACGCCAGTATATAATGCCGCAGATTTTGTGTGCGCTTTGTCCCAGCGTAGGATGAAGTTCACGAGAGCGATAGACCTTGATTGCGCATTAGAACGCAGCACGCTCTCAACCCTGAAAAGGTCGTTTTATGACGAAATGGCTGCTAGCTGCCGGCGTCCTGATACCGCTTTACAGCGCTCAGGCTACACAGGATCCGGAAGCTGTGTACAACCGTGTTTGTGGGGCTTGTCATTCCGGCCAACTACCAACGGCTCCCCGCAAGGGGGACCAGGGAGCTTGGGCGCCGAGGCTGGCGCAAGGTATGGAGACGCTGGTGCAACACGTGACCCAGGGTTTCAAGGCGATGCCGCCGCGTGGTTTGTGCATGGACTGCAGTGCCGAGGATTACCGAGCCATCATCCTTTGGATGAGCGAGTGATCCCGGTCCATAACTCTTAACCCTTAGCCGTAGTTGGATTAGCTGATGAACAAATTACTCGTGAGTCTGCTGTTGACCTTGGGCATCACAGGTGTCGCCCATGCTGCAGGCGACGCTGCTGCCGGTCAGGCGAAAGCCGCCGTATGTGGTGCTTGCCATGGTCCGGATGGGAACAGCATGGCGCCTAACTTTCCAAAGCTGGCGGGTCAGGGTGAGCGTTACCTGAACAAGCAGTTGCACGACATCAAGTCCGGCAAGCGCCAGGTGCTGGAAATGACCGGCCTGCTGACCAACCTGAGCGATCAGGACCTGGCCGACCTCTCCGCCTACTTCGCCAGCCAGAAAGGCAGCGTCGGCGCGGCAGACCCGAAAGTCGTGGCTCGCGGTGAAGAATTGTTCCGTGGCGGCAAGCTGGATCAAGGCATGCCTTCCTGCACCGGTTGCCACTCGCCAAATGGCACGGGTAACGCCGCCGCCGGCTTCCCGCACCTGGGTGGCCAGCACGCTCAGTACGTAGCCAAGCAGTTGACCGACTTCCGCGAAGGCAACCGCACCAACGACGGCGACACCATGATCATGCGCAGCATCGCCGCCAAGCTGAGCAACAAGGACATCGAAGCAGTATCCAGCTACATCCAGGGCCTGCACTGAGGCCGGCGATCATGTTGCGAAAGGGTCTATCTTGCGCAACGTTAATGATCGATTAATCTGTCGATGAAAGCATAAAGGGTGGCTCAGGCCGCCCTTTTTTATGGCGTCTGCCGCTACACTAGCGAACTCAAGCCCCGCCATGACCTGTCTGCGAACAGGCCGCGCGAGGCGACCTTACTTGTTCAGGAGTAAAGCATGCGTAATCTGATTCTCAGCGCCGCTCTCGTCACTGCCAGCCTGTTTGGCATGACCGCTCAAGCCGCCGAACCCCTTGAAGCCGGTAAACAATACGTAGAGCTGAGCAGCGCCGTTCCGGTTGCGGTGCCTGGCAAGATCGAAGTGGTCGAGCTGTTCTGGTATGGCTGCCCGCACTGCTACGCCTTCGAGCCGACCATCAACCCATGGGCTGAAAAACTGCCGGCCGACGTCAACTTCGTACGCATCCCGGCCATGTTCGGCGGTATCTGGAACGTTCACGGCCAACTGTTCATCACCCTGGAAGCCATGGGTGTCGAGCACAAGGTCCACAAAGCCGTATTCGAAGCCATCCATGGCGGCAAGAAACTCGCTTCCCCAGAGGAAATGGCCGAGTTCCTGGCCGGCGAAGGCGTCGACAAGGACAAGTTCCTGAGCACCTACAACTCGTTCGCCGTCAAAGGCAAGGTCGAGGACGCGAAGAAGAAGGCCCAGGCTTATCAGATCTCCGGCGTACCGACCATGGTCGTCAATGGCAAGTACCGCTTCGACCTGGGCACCGCCGGTGGTCCTGAAGGTGCCCTGAGCGTCGCCGACCAGCTGATCGCCAAAGAGCGGGCGGCCAAGTAAGCGAGCCCCTGCCATGCGACGTTGGGGTACGGAACGCATCGTTGGCCTGCATGACCCGCGGGTCAACGAGCACCATGTGGCGTCCTCCGGCCTGCCGGCAGACAGCCGTCTGCGGCTGCTCAGTTTCAATATCCAGGTCGGTATCAGTACCGAACGTTACCGGCATTACCTGACCCGTGGCTGGCAGCACCTGCTGCCGCACAACGGGCGCGCCGACAACCTGCAAAGGATCGGCGATCTGCTGGGCGACTTCGATCTGGTCGCCCTGCAGGAAGCCGATGGCGGCAGCCTGCGCTCGGGCTACGTCAATCAGGTCGAGCACCTGGCCCAGCTCGGCGCCTTCCCCTACTGGTACCAACAACTCAATCGCAACCTCGGTCGCCTGGCCCAGCACAGCAATGGTGTGCTCAGCCGCCTGCGACCCTGGGCGATCGAAGATCATCCGCTGCCAGGCCCCAAGGGGCGTGGTGCGATCCTTCTGCGCTTCGGCGATGGTCCCGAGGCGTTGGTGGTGGTGATGATGCACCTGGCCCTGGGCGCCCGTACGCGCACCCGGCAGCTGGCCTACATCCGCGAGATGATCGGCGGCTACAAGCATCAGGTGCTGATGGGCGACATGAACACCCATGCCAGCGATCTGCTGGAACATTCGCCGTTGCGCGACCTCGGTCTGCTGGCGCCGCAATTGGAAGCGACGTTCCCCAGCTGGCGCCCGCAACGCTGTCTTGATCATATTTTGCTCAGCTCCAGCCTGACGCTGGAGCGGGTCGAAGTCCTGGCCCAACCGATTTCCGATCACCTGCCGGTCGCGGTAGAGATTCGTCTGCCGGGTTCGCTCACGGCCGATGCATTGCCCGCGCTGAGTCCTGCCCCTCGCGGAACCCATGAATGAGCGACGACGCCCAGCGCTGGAAAGAGAAATACCTCAAAAGTATCGAACAACAGGAAAAACTCGAGCGACGCTGGAATGCCCGCCTCGACCTGCTTCGCCGTGGCCTGGTGCGCAGCACGCTGGCGGCCGAAGGGACTGATCGCGCCGTCGACCAGTGCATGAAGGAAATGCGCGAGGTGGTGCGCACCGACGATATGGACGCGGCCTTGGCGGCCCTGTTGCCACGCCTGGAAAAAGCCGTGCTGGACTCCGAGCAGCGTCGCGAGACGCGCATCGAGCAAATGAGCACGGCCCTGACTTCGCTGGTCAGCCAGTTGCAGAAGCTGCCGTTGCCCCGCGAGGTGAGTCGGCCGCTGAAAAACTTCGCCAAGCAGCTGGATGGTCGCGTCGGCCAGGCCCGGGAAATCCCACTGTTGCTGGGCGAACTGAGCGGCCTGCAAGGCAAGGCGCTGAGCCAGTTGGAGAGCCCCCCGGAGCCGAGCCGCCCAGGTTTGCTGCAGCGCTTGTTTGGTGGTCGTGACGCTGACGAAGCGCCTGCGGCGTCCGCGGCTGAGACGCCTGCGGTGGTGGCAGCCCCCGCTATGGAGCAGCCGCTGGCAACGGCTGAAAGAGTTGACACGCCCCCGCCCCCGCCTCGGGTCGAAGTCGCGCCCGCACGGCCGTCCGAAACCCTGGAGCCGGTGCCCCCGCCTGTGGTCGAGAAGCCCGCTGCTGTCAGCCAGCCGCCCGAGCCACAGCCGCAAGCGCTGCCCGAGGTAACCACGGCAGTCCAGGTCGAGGCCTTTGTGCCGCCGGTGCTGGAGTCGGAGAAACCCATCGCCGTCGAGCCGGCACCGCCGATGCCGGATTCGCAGGAAGCGCCGCTGCCAGTTGTGCCTGGCCCCGTCGAAGCACCGCTGTCCGTGCAGTCGCCGACTGTCGAGGCTCCGGTTGTTCTTTCCAACCCGGACGAATTGATCGTTGCCGCACCCGCCGAGGCGACCCCGGCGCCAGTGCTGCTTGACCGCTTGCCATTGCCGGCGGCCATGGCCGAGGCGCTGGCGGCGGTCGATCCGCAGCAGGCCGAGCAGGATGTGCTGTACGCCCTGCCCGACTCGCCGGAGCCGTCCTACAGTTCGGTGGCCAAGCACATCGAACATACCCTGCTCGGCCTGCTGGACGACTTGAGCCTGCCCGAGCGTCACCGGCCGCAAGCCGAGTCCATGCGCGATCGCTTGCAACATGGATTGAACTGGTACGAATTGCTGCCGATCCTCGACGATCTGGCAGTGTTGATGCTGGCGATCACCGACAGTGGCCAGCATGAGTTCGAGGCTTATCTCAAGCAGCTCAACGAGCGCCTGGAATCCTTCCAGAGCAACCTGCAGGCCGCCAGCGAAGGCCATGCCGACAGCAGTTCCGCGGCGCGGGAGATGGACACGCAGATTCGCGAGCAGGTCGATGGTCTGCAAAGCAGCGTTCAGGAGGCGGCGGATCTGGACGACCTCAAGCAGGTCCTGGAAAGCCACCTGGAAGGCCTGCTCGGCACCATGGACCATCACCAGAAGCAGCGTGACGAGCGCGAGAAGGAAGTGGCCGCGCGCCTGCAGAGCCTGGCCGAGCGGGTGTCGAGCATGGAGCAGGAAGCCCAGGGCTACCGCGAGCACCTGGAAGAACAGCGGCAGAAAGCGTTGATCGACCCCCTCACCGGCCTGCCCAATCGCGCGGCCTGGAGCGAGCGCCTGGAGCATGAAGTGGCGCAGTGGCAGCAGCACGGCAACACCTTGTTGCTGGCGATGCTCGACCTCGACCACTTCAAGCGCATCAACGACAACTACGGTCACCTGGCCGGCGACAAGGTGTTGAAGATCATCGCCGGCGTGCTGCGCAAGCGCCTGCGCGGCAGTGATTTCATCGCCCGTTTCGGCGGTGAAGAGTTCGTCCTGCTGATACCCAATACCTCATGGCCGGTCGGGGCGCGCCTGGCGGAAACCTTGCGGGCGGCCATCGAAGCCTGTCCGTTCCACTTCAAGGGCGAGCGCGTGACCATCACCATGTCCATCGGCATGAGTGCCTTCAAGCCGGGAGAACGCAGCGATCTGGTGCTCAAAAGAGCCGATCAGGCGCTCTATCGGGCCAAGGAGGCGGGGCGCAACCGGGTGGAACTGGGTTGAGGCATAATTTGTTCCATTTTGTATAAAACGGTGTTTTTGCCGGTTTTCCGCAAAGGCAGTACGTTACACTGTTGCATTATTTTCTCCAGCGTACTGCCTTCCACCATGAAAGTTCTTGTCCTCGCCTTGTCCCTTCTGTTGCTGGCCGGTTGCGCCAGCGGTCCGCGTTTCGATACCAGCCACCCTTCGGTCAACTTCGATGAGCGGGTGCAATTCGTGGTGGTGCATTACACCTCGGCCTCGATGGAGCGCTCCCTGCAACTGCTGACCCATGGCCAGGTCAGCAGCCACTACCTGATCGGCGACGACAAGGCGGCGACCATCTACAAACTGGTGGACGAGCAGTACCGCGCCTGGCACGCCGGCGAGAGCCAGTGGCAAGGCCGTACCTGGCTGAACTCCAGCTCCATCGGGATCGAGATCGTCAACCCGGGCTTTCGCGACCTACCCACCGGACGTGTCTGGTACCCCTACAGCGAAGCGCAGGTCCAGAGCCTGATCGTGCTGCTCAAGGACATCAGCAAGCGCAACAACATCGCGCCACAACACATCATCGGCCACAGCGATATCGCCCCCCTGCGCAAGCTCGACCCGGGCCCGTTGTTCCCCTGGAAGCGTCTGGCCGAAGCCGGGTTGGGCCGCTGGCCGAACGCCCAGGCGGTGGCGCGCCAGGAGGCGTTCTTTGCCGCGCAGTTGCCGAGCATCGCCTGGTTCCAGCAAGGCCTGGCGCGTCTTGGCTATGAGACGCCGCAGACTGGCGAACTGGATGTGGCGACCCGTCACGTGCTGGCCGCGTTCCAGATGCATTACCGGCCGTCGCGTTTCGACGGCCAGCCGGATGCGCAAAGCGCTGCGATCCTGCAGGTTCTCAACCAGACAAAATAATGACGCCCGCCCGACGGTCAGGGCTTTTTCTCAATCAGTAGCTATAACTCATTGGTAACCCTCGGATATCCAATGATGCTGGCCGCCCGCGAACCCCTGCGCAGTTGGTTCTATCGCCCCTGGCTGTTGGCGACGTGCGCGGCTGTATTGAGTGCGGTATTGCTGCTGGCGGCGAGCCTGGGCATTGCGATGCACGAGGCGCAACTGCGCGAAAGCGAGCAGATGAATGCCCAGGGCCAGCGCTTTCTCGAGCGCCTGGAGCAACTGTTCGGCCAGCTGCGCGAAGGCCTGGACGTGCTCGAGGCGCAGCCCCTGCGCGAATGCAGCCCCGAGATGGTCGCGACCCTGCAGCAGATCAGTTTCAGTTATCGCTTCATTTATGAAGCGGCCTACATCGATGCTGCCCAGGCCTGCACCAACTGGCCACGCCAGGACAACCTGGCCGTGATGCGGCCGCCGGATATCAGCGGCCCGACCTACAACTACTGGCTGAACACCTCCACCGAACCCAACGAAAACCGCGCGGCGCTGATGCTCGGGCGCGGCAACTTTCGCGTGGCAACGTCTCGCGGGCATCTGACCGATATGGTCGATCTACCCGCCAACAGCAGCCTGATGGTGGTTCTCGACCATGGCTTGCGGGCCATCCCGGTGCTGGGGCCGGCGCTGGAATGGCCGCCGACCGAGCCGTGGCCGCCCGCGGGGCGCAGCCCGTTGCTGGTGACCCAGGACCAGTTGATCTACCGGATGCCCACCCGCAATCCGGAGTATCAGCTGGTACTCGTCACCCCCCGCACCAACATGCAGCGAGAAATGTTCGAGGGGTGGTGGTGGCTGCTGCCCAGCAGCCTGGCATTGGCGATCTTCATCGGCGGCCTGGCCTTTCAACTGGCTGGGCAGCGCCAGTCCCTGGGCGCCGAATTGCAAGGGGCGCTGCGCCGTGGCGAGCTGCAGGTGCTGTATCAGCCCATCTTCGATCTACGAACGCGCCAGTGTGTCGGCGCCGAGGCTCTGCTGCGCTGGCGCCGTCCGGACGGCACCCTGACCAGTCCGGAGCTGTTCATTCCCATGGCGGAGAACACCGGGCAGATCCGCCCCATCACCGATTTTGTCCTGCAACGCCTGCTCGAGCAGTTGGGGCATCTGTTGCGGGCCAACCCGCAGCTGTACATCTCGGTCAACCTGGCGGCCTGCGATGTCATGGTGCCGCGGATCGGCAAGGTGATGGCGCGCCTGCTGGCGCTGCATCGGGTGGCGGCGCGGCAGATCGCCTTCGAAGTCACCGAGCGCGGGCTGATCGATGTGGTGGTCGCCCGGCATAACCTGCAAGCCTTGCGGGACGTTGGCCATCAGGTGCTGATCGACGACTTCGGCACGGGGTATTGCAGCCTGGCCTACCTGCAGACCCTGCCGGTGGATTACCTGAAGATCGACAAGGCATTCATCGATGCCCTGGGGCATGACGCCGCCAGCAGCGGCGTCGCCCCGCACATCATTCGCATGGCCCATGCCCTGGAGCTCAAGGTGATTGCCGAGGGCATCGAATTCGAGGATCAGGCGTTGCTGCTGAGCAGCGAGGGCGTGCGTTTTGGCCAGGGCTGGCTGTTTGCCCATGCGCTGAGCGCAGTGCAGTTCATCGACCTGATTACCCGCGGACGCCGCCTGGGCCCGCGGCGTCTGGACGACGAGGTCTAGCCCCTAAAGAGGCAAGGCCAGATAGAACTGGGTCCCCTGCCCGGGCCGCGAATAGACACCCATGCGTCCGCCGTGCAGTTGCACGATTTCCTTGCACAGCGCCAGGCCCAGGCCGGCCCCGCCTTTCTTGCGCCCGACCTGGACGAAGGGTTCGAAAATCCGTCCCTGTTGCCCGTAGGCGATGCCTTCGCCGTTGTCTTCGACGCTGATGATGACCCGCTCGCCATGCCGACGCGCCTGCAAGCGAATCAACCCACCCTTGGCGGTATGCCGCAGGGCATTGTCGATCAGGTTGTCCAGCACCCGTTCCAGTTGCATGCGGTCGGCATGCAGCCGCGGCAGCGGCTCCTGCAGTTCCACCAGCAGCTCGATGCCCTGCGCCGTGGCAGCGCCGATGAAGCGGTTGCGCGCCTGCTCCAGCAACTCTTCGAGGGAGCAGGGTGCCAGGGTGAGTTTCTGCAGGCCGTTCTGATAGCGCGAGAAGTTCAGCAGGTCGTTGATCAGTTGCATCAGGCGCTGCATTTCTTCGTTGACGGTGTTCAGCAGGTCGGCTTCGCGGGAGTCCTCAGGGAAGCGCAGGCGTTCCTGCAGCAGGCCGAACGCCATGTGCATGCCGGTGACCGGGGTGCGCAATTCATGTGAGGCGCGCAGCACGAATTCGCTGCGCACGCGCTCGAAGGCCCGCTGCTCGGTGACGTCGTGCAGCACCATCACCGCGCCGAGGATATGCCCCTGGGGATGGCTGACCGGGGTCAGGCTGTACGTCAGCAGGCGCGATTCGCCATCGACCTCGATGCTCAGGTCCTCCGGCGGCCGTTCCAGGCTGCCGCCGCGCAGTACCAGTTGCAGCTGCTCGTCCAGCTCCGGTCGCTGCAGGGCGCTGCCCAGTCCTTGTCCAAGGCGTTCCTCGTCCCAGCCCAGCTGACGTTGCGCCACCGGGTTGAGGTGTTCCAGGTGACCCTGGCGGTCGATCATCAGCAAGCCGTCGTCGATGCTGTCGAGCACCGATTGCAGGCGCTGCTGGCCGGCGAGCAGTTCGTCGACATTGGTGGCCTGATGCTCGCGCAGGGCTTGGGCCATGATCCCGAAGCGCCGGGTCAGCAAGTTCATCTCGGCAGCCGAAGACAGGGGTAGGGTCACGTCGAAGTTGCCCTGGCCGATATTGTCGGCGGCCTTGGCCAGGGCTTCGATGGGGCCGCCAAAGCGCTGGGCGATGCCGTGGGCGGTGATGAAGCCGATGATCAGCACGGCCAGCCCGACGAGGCCGAGCAGGCCGGCGATCAGCAAGGCGCGATTGCGGGCCTGATGTTCGATGTCATTGATGTTGTCCAGGGCCTGCTTGTGTTCGCTGATCAAGCCATTGCGCAGGGTATTGAAGCGGTGGGTCAGTTCCGTATTGCCATTGACCCCTGCCGAGGTCCCGTCGGCACGCTCGAAGGCCTCGAAGAAGCTCTGGTAGTCGTCGCGTGCCTGGGTGAAGCCGTTGCGCACATTGTTTTGCCGTTCATGCTCGATGCCCTGGTCGAGCAGGGCCAGGTATTCCTGCCTGGAGTCGTCCAGCGCCGCCCGGTCAGGGTTGTGGTTGAGCATGATGATCAGTTGGTCGCCCAGGGTCTGGCGCAGCTTGAGCCCCAGGTCCAGGGTGATGAAGTTGTTGCGGATCAGCGCTTCCTGGGTCTTGGCCATCTGCATCACGCTGACCAGCCCGAGCAACAGGCCGAGCAGCGCCACGGTGATCAGCGCCGAGATGCTCAGAAACAGTCTCGTGCGCAGTTTCATCGCTAACTTCATGAGGTGCGGCTCACAGGTTGTACTGTTTGCGTTTGCGGTACAGCGTCGAGGCGTCGATACCGAGCGTCTTGGCGGCCTGGTCGAGAGTATCGCTGGTGGCCAGCACGGCGCCGATATGGGCTTTCTCCAGCTCGTCCAGGCTCAAGGCGGCGCCGATGCGTGGAGTGTTGTTGGTGGGTTGCTCGGCCATGCCCAGGTGGCTGATCTCCACTTTCTCCTGGGGGCAGATGATGCTGGCGCGTTCCACCACGTTGCGCAGCTCGCGGATATTGCCCGGCCAGCGGTAATTGAGCAGCGCTTCGCGGGCCTCGTCGCTGAAGCCTCGGGCGGGACGGGCGTATTCCTTGACGAAGCGTGCGAGGAAACGGTCGGCCAGGGTCAGGATGTCTTCGCTGCGTTCGCGCAGCGGCGGCAGGTGCAGGGTGATCACGTTCAGGCGGTACAGCAGGTCTTCACGAAAGCGGCCGTCGCGCACCATGTCCTCGAGGTTGAGGTTGGTCGCGGCGAGGATGCGCACGTCGGCGCGACGGGTCACCGGGTCGCCGACCCGCTCGTATTCCTTGTCCTGGATGAACCGCAGCAACTTGGGTTGCAGGGTCAGCGGGAAGTCGCCGATCTCGTCGAGGAACAGCGTGCCGCCATCGGCCTGGTTGACCCGGCCAAGGGTGCTTTCGCTGGCGCCGGTGAAGGCTCCGCGGCTGTGACCGAACAATTCGCTCTCCATCAGCTCGGCGTTCAGCGACGGGCAGTTGATGGTCACGCAGGATTTCTTGGCGCGCTTGCTCCAGCCGTGAATGGCCCGGGCCAGCTCGCCCTTGCCGGTGCCGGATTCGCCGAGGATCAGGATGTTGGCATCGGTGCCGGCGACCTGGCGGGCGGTTTCCAGCACCACTTTCATCGCCGGGCTGTGGGAGTCCAGGCCGTCCTTGGGTTTGCGCACTTCGCCTTCGAGGGCCTCCAGGCGCGCCGAGAGCTGGCGGACTTCCAGCTGCTTGGCGGTCGCCAGGCGCAGTTGGTCGGGGCTGCAGGGCTTGACCAGGTAGTCGGCGGCGCCGGCCTGGATCGCGTCCACCGCGGTGTCGACGGCCGAATGGGCAGTGACTATCACCACCCGCATCCAGGGGGCCTGGATGCGCATCTGGGCCAGCACGTCCAGGCCGTTGTCCTCGCCCAGGCGCAGGTCGAGGAAACACAGGTCGAACACCTGGCGTTGCAGCAAGGCCTCGGCCTGAGCGGCGCTATTGGCCGTGGCGACGGTATAGCCCTCGTCTTCCAGGCAATAACGGAAGGTACGCAGGATTGCGGACTCATCATCTACCAGAAGAATGCGGCCTTGATTTTCCGGTGCTGATTCCATGTCCGAGGCTCCTGAAGTGAGTGATCTTATTTAGTCCCGGAAAAATCGGGCAAGTTGCATGGTTAATTCTTATCGATTCCCAGGGGTGCAGGTTAGTCATCTCCGGGGTGTATTGCTAATCGATTGAAAATAATAGGTTTTTTATTGCTTTTAGGACTTCTCCGTAATTCTTTCCCGATTTCGTCACTGTACTCCTGCATTTTCAGCCGCGTTTTTTCCTCAAGTATCAGTCCAATCGTGCAATTCGCACGGTATCCAGGGCGGCATCGTGCAGGATGGCGTATGAAGATCTTCCTTGTTTGCTTTCAACTCATTGTTTTTATTGAATTTATTTCAATTCAAAAAACTGGCATGCAGGCTGCAACAGTCCGATCAGACTCGGCCGAACAAGCTGCAAGCGCAGCCACAAGCGCTTGAGAACAATGACCCGCGTGGGAGGAGCCTCCGGATGAAACGCCAACGTCTCGCCCAATTGTCTGTTTCGCCCCTGCACCTGCAGCAGGGATTGTTCGCCAGCCTGGCATTGCTGGTGACCTTGATTGGCGGTCAGCAGTTTTCACGTTGGGAGCAGAGCCAGCAGCAAGAGGCTGTGAGGTTGCCGGTTTATCACACCACCCAAACCCACTTCAGTGCAGTCAGCACTCGGTTTGCCGATTCCGCCCCGCTGCATCTGATGGACGTCGACCAGGCTCAGCCTGCCACCGACACGGCTTATCAGGAGCGCTGGGTGTTCTAGGCAGGACAGCCGGTACGCAACTGCGGGCCGGCTAAGCAGTACCTCTAAATAGAAGCGTAAGGAGAATGACCATGTTGAGCTGGGCAATCACATTCCTGATCATTGCCATCATCGCCGCGGTACTGGGCTTCGGTGGTATCGCGGGCACCGCCACGGGTATCGCCAAGATTCTCTTTGTCGTTTTCCTGGTGATGTTCATTGCTTCCTTCTTCTTTGGCCGTCGTGGTCGAGGTTGAACATGAGCGTTTCTTTGAAAGCATTGGCCGCCGCCCTGTTACTGGGCGGCGCGGCCACGGCGATGGCAGCCAACGACGGTCAGACCCGGGTCAACGAGTTGTTGAACAGCGACCCGCAATATCGCGAAACCTGGCAGGACGTCGTCGAAAAGGAAGAGCGCCTGCCGGAGTGGGTGATGAACCTGTCCGGTGATGCGCAGCAGATGAATGCGCTGGAAGAAGACGGCGACAACTACCTGGTCGGTCCGCTTTGCGAAACCCGCGATACCTGTCGCAACCAGCGCCTGATCGTGGCGTTCAGTTTCGACAAGAAACACGCCTACGCCATGTTGGTCGAAGTGCCGGCGGGCCTGCCCGCGGACAAGTCGCCGACCCGCCATGCCGAATACCGTTTTCTCGGCAAGCCGGACGCTGGCATGCAGGGCTTGCTCAGGGAACAGCTGAAAAAGGACCCGAACTGGTACTGAGTTTGCGGTTCGAAAGCTTCGATCATGGAAGGCGAGTGTCCAGCGGGCCTTGCTTTCCGTTGCACCGCCCCGAGGAGGGGCAGCGCATGACCAGGGGGCCGGGACGTTCTGATCGAAACCGGATCGGAGTGACCTAGGGGGACAGGGAGTGCCTCCGCGAGGGCCGGGTCAGGAAAAACTGCGGCGCAAGCTCGCAAGCCGCTCAGGCTTGACGACTTGCGTCGTGTTTGAATGCCACAAACCTTTGTGGCAGAGCGGTGCCTGCTTTTTCAGGCAGGGGTTCGCGACAAATATTCCGAGTTGCCTGGCCTAACCGTTTCACGGTGTTTCTTTGCGACCGTACATCGAGAAACTTTTGCCTTTTTCCAGACGGGATTTCTGGTTCTAACGTAAGAACTTTCCCTTCTTTCGAAGGTCATTCCGAACCCTTCCAAAAACCCTGAATGCCGCCTGAAATGGCCGTTTCACGGTAGATGGCCAGGCCGAAATGTCGCATTCGAACCGGTTGGGACGCCCGTTTCGTTTAGAAAAACTCATGCCGATTCGGCATAGGGTAGGCGTTTACGGCATTAGACGCGCCCCCCTTGCGTCGGAATAGTTGCGCCTTTTTTCGCCTGCAGAGAGCCGTAAATGCTCGCTCGGGGTGACCTTATACGGGGGCCGATGCACAGACTTTTCCGCCATTGAGCGTTCCAGTTCGCGCATCAGCCCGAGTCCAACTGAAGTAAGGGTAATGATATGAAGAAGGCAAAACTAAGCCTCGCCTGGCAGATCCTCATCGGTCTGGTGCTGGGGATTGCAATTGGTGCGCTGCTCAACCATTTCAGTGCCGAAAAAGCCTGGTGGATCAGCAACGTCCTGCAACCTGCGGGCGATATCTTTATCCGCTTGATCAAGATGATCGTGATCCCGATCGTGATTTCCTCGCTGATCGTCGGTATCGCCGGCGTGGGCGACGCGAAGAAACTCGGGCGTATCGGCCTGAAGACCATCATCTACTTCGAAATCGTTACCACCATCGCGATCCTGGTCGGCCTGGTGCTGGCCAACGTGTTCCACCCGGGCGCCGGCATCGACATGAGCACCCTGGGTACCGTGGATATTTCCAAGTACCAGGCGACCGCCGCCGAGGTACAGCATGAACACGCGTTCATCGAAACCATCCTCAACCTGATCCCATCGAACATCTTCGCGGCCATGGCCCGCGGCGAGATGCTGCCGATCATCTTCTTCTCGGTGCTGTTCGGCCTCGGTCTGTCGAGCCTGCAGGCCGACCTGCGCGAGCCGCTGGTGAAGATGTTCCAGGGCGTCTCGGAAAGCATGTTCAAAGTCACCCACATGATCATGAACTACGCCCCGATCGGCGTATTCGCCCTGATCGCGGTGACCGTGGCCAACTTCGGTTTCGCCTCCCTGCTGCCGCTGGCCAAGCTGGTGATCCTGGTTTACGTGGCCATCGCCTTCTTCGCCTTCGTGGTCCTGGGCCTGATCGCTCGCCTGTTCGGCTTCTCGGTGATCAAGCTGATGCGCATCTTCAAGGATGAGCTGGTGCTGGCCTACTCCACCGCAAGCTCCGAAACCGTGCTGCCGCGGGTGATCGAGAAGATGGAAGCCTACGGTGCGCCGAAAGCCATCTGCAGTTTCGTGGTGCCGACCGGTTACTCGTTCAACCTCGACGGCTCGACCCTGTACCAGAGCATCGCGGCGATCTTCATCGCGCAGCTGTACGGCATCGACCTGTCGATCAGCCAGCAACTGCTGTTGGTCCTGACCCTGATGGTCACCTCCAAAGGCATCGCCGGCGTACCGGGCGTGTCCTTCGTGGTCCTGCTGGCGACCCTGGGCAGCGTGGGCATTCCGCTGGAAGGCCTGGCCTTCATCGCCGGTGTCGACCGCATCATGGACATGGCCCGTACTGCCCTGAACGTGATTGGCAACGCCCTGGCGGTACTGGTCATCGCTCGTTGGGAAGGCATGTACGACGACGCCAAGGGCCAGCGCTACTGGAACTCCCTGCCGCACTGGCGCAGCAAGGAGCCGCTGCCAGCCGGTGAAGTCACCAAAGGCTGATACCTGTAGCCGCTGCCGAAGGCTGCGATAAGTTCCGCAGGAACTTCGCGATCCGGGCCGCGGCGCCTCCTGCGCAGGCGAGCGCAGCCTGTGGCAGCGGCTAGCAATGTTCTGCTCTGTCATCATCGACAAACCCCGGTCAATCCGGGGTTTGTCGTTTCTGTCCGCCCCGCTATCATTCGCCGCATCTTCTGGGGGAATAACTGATGCTCAATGGCCTGTGGCTTGGCTTCTTCATCGTGGCGGCCGTTTCAGCGCTGGCGCAGTGGCTGGTTGGCGGTAACGCCGGGATCTTCTCGGCGATGGTGGAAAGCATCTTCGCCATGGCCAAGTTGTCGGTGGAAGTGATGGTGCTGCTGTTCGGCACCCTGACCCTGTGGCTGGGCTTTTTGCGGATCGCCGAGAAGGCCGGGATCGTCGACTGGCTGGCCAAGGCCCTGGGCCCGCTGTTCACCCGCCTGATGCCGGACGTGCCGCCAGGGCACCCGGCCATCGGCCTGATCACCCTGAACTTCGCGGCCAACGGCCTGGGGCTGGACAACGCCGCCACGCCGATCGGCCTCAAGGCCATGCGCGCCCTGCAGGACCTCAACCCCAGCGAAACCACGGCGAGCAACGCGCAGATCCTGTTCCTGGTGCTGAACGCCTCGTCCCTGACCCTGCTGCCGGTGACCATCTTCATGTACCGCGCCCAGCAGGGCGCCGCCGACCCGACCCTGGTGTTCCTGCCGATCCTGCTGGCCACCAGCGCCTCGACTCTGATCGGCCTGCTGTCGGTCGCGGTGATGCAGCGCCTGCGCCTGTGGGATCCGGTGGTACTGGCCTACCTGATTCCCGGCGCCCTGGCCCTGGGCGGCTTCATGGCCCTGCTGGCCACGCTGTCGGCCACCGCGCTGGCGTCGCTGTCGTCGATCCTGGGCAACCTGACGTTGTTCGGCCTGATCATGCTGTTCCTGGTGATTGGCGCGTTACGCAAGGTCAAGGTCTACGAGGCCTTCGTCGAGGGCGCCAAGGAAGGTTTCGACGTCGCCAAGAACCTGCTGCCGTATCTGGTGGCGATGCTCTGCGCGGTAGGCGTGCTGCGCGCCTCCGGGGCCCTGGACTTCGGCCTGGACGGCATCCGCCATCTGGTGGAATGGGCTGGCTGGGACACGCGTTTCGTCGATGCCCTGCCGACGGCCCTGGTCAAGCCATTCTCCGGCAGCGCCGCGCGGGCGATGCTGATCGAAACCATGCAGACCCAGGGCGTGGACAGTTTCCCGGCGTTGGCCGCGGCGACTATCCAGGGCAGTACCGAGACCACCTTCTACGTGCTGGCGGTGTACTTCGGTTCGGTCGGCATCCAGCGCGCGCGCCATGCCGTCGGCTGCGCCCTGCTGGCCGAGCTGGCCGGCGTGGTGGCGGCGATTGCGGTGTGCTACTGGTTCTTCGGCTGATCGCGAGCAAGCTCGCTCCTACAAGGATGATAAACATCCTGTAGGAGCGAGGCCTGCCCGCGATGAGGCCGTCAGCGCCTGACCAACTGGCTGCCCTGCTTCACCGTCCACTCCACCACCTGCCGGTTCAGGGTATCCCCCGCCTGGCCAAATCCGGCGACCACCGCCGGCACCTTGGTATCGTTCAGCGGCTGGCGCACTTCGAAGCGCTGGCTGGCCAGGATCTTCTGGTCGTAGCCGCGCACCAGGCGCGCATCCAGGCGGATCACCACCGCCACGGCCTTGCCCTGGTATTCGCTCTGGAATGCCTGCAGGTTGCCGCCCAGTTCGAGATCGGTCTGCACATCGCTGTCGTCGGTGCCCAGCAGTTGCACCCGACCGTCGGCGAGGAATCCGTCCAGCAGCCGATTGCGCAACAACACCGGCGCCGGATCGCTCCAGCGCGCGTCCTTGTAGCTGCTGATCACATCGCCCTGGGGGATCACAGCGATTCTCGCGCTGTTCAAGGCGTCGCTCGCCAGGGGTTTGGTCAGGCGCAGGGACCAGGGCTGTGTGTGTCCCTGAGGCTGGGCTGCGGCGCTCTGGGCCGTGGGCAGGCGATAGATATCCACTGGGTCGGCCTGGGGCAGGATCGAGCAGGCGCCGCTCAAGGCGAAGCCGGCGGCCAGGGCCAGCCGGCCGAATGGGCGATAGGCACGCTTCATGGCGTGAACTCCTTGTTCTTGTCACTGCCCAGCAGGTAGCCGCTGGGGTTGGCTTCCAGGCGACGCGAAATGGCCCGCAGCGAGCTCAGGGTGTCGCGCAGCTCGCGCACCGCCGGCGCCAGGCCATTGAGGCCCTGGATGCCGTTGTTCAGCGAGTCCTGGTTGTCGGTCAGCAGTTTGTTGATGGTGGCGCTGCTCTGTTCCAGCGATTGCATGGCCAGCTCGGCGCTGCCGAACATCTGCTTGCCCTGCTCGTTGAGCAGGCCGTTGGCATTGCGCATCAGCGCGGTGGTCTGTTCCAGGGTGGCGCTGGCCTGCTTGCCGATGGACGCCAGTTGCTGCATGGCCAGGCGCACGTCGCCGCGCTGTTCGGCGATGGCCCCGGTGGTCTGCTCCAGGTGTTCGAGGGTGTTGCCGATGCGCTCGACGTTCTCTGGCGAGAACATGCTGTTGGCGTTGTGCAGCAGCAGGTTGACGCTGGTCATCAGGTCTTCGCTGTTGTTCAGCAAGCGGGCGATCGGCGATGGCGAAGCGACGATCACCGGCAGTTTGCCGTCCTTGCCCTGAAGCGGCTGGCTTTGTGGAGTACCGCCACTGAGCTGGATGATCGAAGTCCCGGTGATGCCGGTCAGGGTCAGCTTGGCCTGGGTGTCTTCCTTGATCGGGGTTTCGCCGCTCAGGCGGATCCGCGCCAGGACCCGGCGCGGGTCGTTCGGGTCCAGGCGCAGGCTGACCACATCGCCGACCTTGATCCCGCTGTACTGCACGGCGCTGCCTTTGGACAGGCCGCTGACGGCCTCGTTGAACACGACCTCGTAGTCCTTGAACTCCGTGTCGACGCTGGACTTGGCCAGCCACAGGCCGAACAGCAGGGCGCCGACCACCACAATCACGGTGAACAGGCCGATCAGTACATGATGGGCTCGGGTTTCCATGTCATACCTCGTTGAGCTGTGTAGCGGCCTGATACGCCGCGCGGCCGCGAGGGCCATGGAAGTACTCGTGAATCCAGGCGTCGTCGGTCTCGGCGACCTGGTCGATGGCATCCGCCACCAGCACCTTTTTCTGCGCCAGCACCGCCACCCGGTCGGTGATGGTGTACAGCGTATCCAGGTCGTGGGTGACCAGGAACACGCTCAGGCCCAGGGCGTCACGCAGGGTCAGGATCAATTGGTCGAACGCCGCGGCGCCGATCGGGTCGAGGCCGGCGGTGGGTTCGTCGAGAAACAGGATGTCCGGGTCCAGGGCCAGCGCCCGGGCCAGGGCGGCGCGCTTGATCATGCCACCGGACAGCGAGGCCGGGTATTTGTCGGCCGCCGACAGCGGTAGCCCGGCCAGCGCCAGCTTCACCGCCGCCAGGTGCTCGGCGTCGGCGCGGCTCAGGCCGGCGTGCTCGATCAGCGGCAGGGCGACGTTTTCGGTCACGGTCAGCGACGAGAACAGCGCGCCCTTCTGGAACAGCACGCCGAAGCGCCGTTCGATCAGCGAGCGCTCATGTTCCGCCAGGCTTGGCAGGTTCTGGCCGAACACCCGCACCGAGCCTTCGCTGGGCTGGCGCAGGCCGATGATGCTGCGTAGCAGTACCGACTTGCCGCTGCCCGAACCGCCGACCACGGCGAGGATCTCGCCCTTGTACAGGTCCAGGTCGAGGTTTTCGTGCACGCTCTGCGGGCCGAAGCGATTGCACAGGCCGCGGACTTCGATCACCGCCTCGGCAGGCGGACGGGTTGAACGGTTCACCAGCCCATCTCCATGAAGAACAGCGCGGCGACGGCATCGAGGACGATCACCACGAAGATCGATTGCACCACACTGGACGTGGTGTGGGCACCCACAGACTCGGCGCTGCCGCTGACCTTGAAGCCTTCCAGGCAGCCGATGGCGGCGATCAGGAAGGCGAAGATCGGCGCCTTGACCATGCCCACCAGGAAATGCTGCACGCCGATGTCCGATTGCAGCAAGGCGAGGAACATCGCTGGCGAGATATCCAGCGACAGCGCACAGACCACCCCGCCACCGACAATCCCCGAGAGCATCGCCAGGAAGGTCAGCATCGGCAGCGCCACCAGCAGCGCCAGGACCCGGGGCAGCACCAGCAGCTCCATCGGGTCCAGGCCCAGGGTGCGGATGGCGTCGATTTCTTCGTTGGCCTTCATCGAGCCGATCTGCGCGGTAAAGGCGCTCGCGGTCCGGCCGGCCATGAGGATCGCGGTGAGCAGCACGCCGAATTCACGCAGGAAGGAGAACGCCACCAGGTCCACGGTAAAGATGCTGGCGCCGAAACTCTGCAGCACCGTGGCGCCGAGGAAGGCCACTACGGCGCCCACCAGGAAGGTCAGCAGAGCGACGATGGGCGCGGCGTCGAGGCCGGTCTGCTCGATATGCGCGACCATCGGCGTGATGCGCCAGCGCTTGGGATGCAGCAGGCCACGGACCAGGGTTTCCAGGATCAGGCCGACGAAACCCAGCAGCTTCAGGCTGTCCTGCCAGATGGCGTCGACCGCCTTGCCGATCCGGGTCAGCAACAGGATGCCGACCGATACTTCCGGTTCCTTGAGCGGCACGCAGAAGTCGCTCAGCGAGCAATAGACAGTCTGCAGCAGCGCGCGGTCGGCCGAAGACAGGGTGCAGTCGGGGTGTTCGGCAGACTTGCCGAGACGCTCGGAACCCAGCAGTTCGACCAGCAGCGAGGCGCCCGCGGTATCCAGGGCGCCGAGGCCGTTGAGGTCGATGTGGGTGCTGGTGTCGTATTGTCCGGTGAGCTTTTCGCAGAGGTGCTTGAGCTCGGTGTAATGGACGAGCGTCCAGTCCCCCGTGACTCGCAACCGCGAGGGGGAACTTGACGTATCCAGTTGGGCACTGCCGGCCGTCGCGCTCTGGGTCATAAGCTCCGTGCTTGTATGGTTTTTACGCAGTGCTACGTAATACCACGATCGAGGCGACTTTGCCTTGTACTAAGGTGCTGAGTTTTGTCCGTTGGTGCCGGTGATCTTGAAGCGCAGCACGCCGATCACCTGCCCGTCTTCGGTCAGCACCCGGACCTGCCAGCTGCCGGTCGGATCGCCGGGGAAGTTCTGCTTGTGCGACCAGGCGCGGTAGCCCTCCTTGCGCCCGCCGTGGATGTCCAGGGCCACCCGGTCGACCTCTTTGCCGTTGAATTGCCAGACGTGATAAATGCGCTCGTCCAGCCCGCGCGGCGCATTGATCGCGGTGTAGGCATACAGCCCGGTGCTGCGCACGTCGCTGGCGCTGACTTCCTTGAGGCTGGCGCCGGGGGTGCGGTCCTGCAACTGGGTGCTGATGGCTTCCTCGGCGATCCACAAGGTCGCCGGCGGAACCCAGGAACGCAGCAGCCAGCCGGTGCCGCCGATGGCCAGGGTCATGCCCAGCAGCATCAGCGCACCGCGCAGGTTGCGGATCGGGAAGATCGACGCGAGGCTGGGGAATGACAGCAGCATGGCGATACCCAGGGCCAGCTTGAAGCTCTGTGCGGTGGTCAGGTGCAGGATGATCGGCAGCGCGGTCAGCAGCGCAGCGAACAGTGTCAGGGTGTGCAGGGCGAGGAACAGCCAGCGCCGCGGGGCCAGCCATTTGTAGTACAGCGGGTCGATGATCGAGACCAGCGCCGAGGCGCCCAGCAGGCCGGTGAATACCAGCTGTCCGCTGTTCCAGGCGGTGGTGATGAAGAAGAACGGCAGGACGAAAAACAGGCTTTCCTGGTGAATCATCTGCGTTGCGTAACGCAGCAGCGGCTGGGGGATTTCCCGTTTGAAGATCTTGGTGAACAGCTGGGTCAGGCTGTTTTCCAGCATCAGCCAGATCCAGCTCACCAGCATGATCACGGCGATCCAGGTGGCCAGGCCCTGTTGGCGGTCCACCAGGATGAAACTGCCGACACCGGAAATGAAACCGCCGAGCGCAATGACCCCTGGGTAGCGCTTCATCAGTTCCAGGATGCGCTGCATGTAATGAGTCAGGTTTGGCATTCGGCGATCACACTAGAAAAATCCCCGACAGAATAACGGTTTAGCATGACAAAAGACGCATCAGCCACGGATTCGTTTGCGATAAGCGCGCCAGCCGAACAGCGCCAAAATGATCAATAGCAGTGCGCCGAGGATCAGCCCGCTCAAGGCCGTGTAGCTCAGCAGCGGTTTTTCGATCCGCAGGTAGCCGGGTTGCTCCAGCAGCTGGCGCATGGCCTGGTTGGCCTGCTTCAGGCTGACGGCTTTCAGGCGCTTGGCCGGGTCGCTGAAATGTCCGTCCGCATAGTCGCTCAAGGCGCCCCAGTAGTAGTCCGCCAGGGCGCTGTTGCCCTGTACCGCCCAGGCCTGGCGGGCAATGGCGGCCTGTTGCAGGCGGGCGAAGGTGGCGGGCTCCAGGCCGTCCTTGAGCAATTGCGCCTTGAGCTCATCGATCACCTGTCGGGCCTGGGGCAGGTCCGCGCGTTCCAGGTCGGCATTCAGGCTGAGAAAGCCGACGCCACCGAACACCTCGCGTTCGCTGTTCGGTCCGTAGGACAGCTCGTGCTGCAGGCGCAGCTTCTGGTACAGCGCCCAGTCCAGGTAATCCTTGAGCAGGTCGAAGGTTTCATCGTGCTGCCGGTCGAGGGTTGGCTCGGGAAACAGCCAATGCAGCTTGGCGCTGTCGCCGACCCAGCCGTGGATCAGGCTGCGCTCGGCGACGGCCGTTTGTTGAATGTCCGGCAGGCCCTGGTGCTCGCTGGGCTCCACCGGTTCCAGCGCGCCGTAGCTGCGCTCCAGGTAGGCCGGCAACAGGCGGTCAAGGTCGCCAACGACGATCAGGGTCATGTTGTTCGGCGCGTACCAGTCCTTGCGCAGCCGCTCCAGCTGTTCGAGGGTCAGTTGATCGACCTCGGCCCGTTCGGCGCATTTCAGGCCCAGTTCCACTGCCAGCTGGTTGCTGGCGGTGTGGCCGAGGTCCTGGCGGTCCAGCCAGCGTTGCAGGTGCGAGTAGTGCCCGCCGTCCTCGCGCTCGACCACCCGTTTCGCCGTTTGCAGTGCGTTGTCGTCGAGTTCGGTGCGGGTCAAGAGGGCCAGCAGCAGGTCCAGTACCTTGCGCTGGTTTTTCGCCGGGGCCTCGATGACGAAGGTGGTGTCGGCATTGCTGGTATAGGCGTTCCACTCGCCGCCCAGGGCTTGCATGCGTTCTTCCAGCCCGCCCTCGCCGCTGGCGTCGATGCCGCTGAACAGCAGGTGTTCGAGCACATGCGGCAGTTCCTTGTCGGCGCAGCCGAAGTCGTCCAGCCCTACCCCGACCACCAGGCGAATCGCCACGTGGCCGCGCTCGCTGCCCGGCTTGAGCAGCAACTGCAGGCCGTTGGGCAGCATGTAGCCCTCGACCTGGAAGCGATCCAGGGCAAACGAGTGGGCTGATCCGAGCAGCAGACAGGCGAATAACAGGCAACGCATAACAGGCTTCCTTACGACGGGCGTAAGTTCTACAGACTTCGGGTAACTGTGGACGTTCAGGGTGAATGGGTGATGTCAGCCATATCGTCCACGGCGAGCGCACCGGTTTCGGACGTCCCCAGCACCACGTAGGCGCTGCCGCAGAACAGCGAATTCAAGCGTTTCATATCGGCGATCAGTTCCAGGTGCAGCGAACTGGTCTCGATGCTCTGGACGATTTTACGTTGCAGGCGGCTGACATGGGCATGGGCCAGGCGACGTTCCTGAGCGCGAAAGCGGCGTTTTTCCCGCAGCAACTGCCGGGCGCTTTCCGGATCGGCGCTGAGAAACACCGAAAGCCCCAATCGCAGGTTGGCGATCAGCTGTTCATGCAGGCCGACCAGTTCCTCGATGCCGACTTCGGAAAAGGAGCGGCGCTGCGCGGTCTTCTGCTGCTGGATCTTGCGCAGCATGCGTTCGATCAGGTCGCTGGCCAGTTTCAGGTTGATCGCCAGTTCGATGATTTCGGCCCAGCGCCGGCTGTCCTGTTCGCTGAGGTCTTCCCGGGGCATCTGCGCCAGGTAGAGCTTGATCGCGTTATAGAGCACTTCGACGTCGTCGTTGAGGTTGCGCATTTCCTGGGTGATCGCGGTCTGCTTGCCGTGCAGCACATCGCGCACGGCTTCGAGCATGTTATCGATCAGGTCACCGATGCGCAGGGTTTCCCGCGCCGCGTTGGCCAGGGCCAGGCTGGGGGTGGCCAGGGCAGTCGGATCGAGGTGGCGAGGCTTGGCCCGGCCGTTGGTTTCCGGGCGCTCCGGCAGCAGCCAGGCGCAGACCTTGGCCATCGGCCCGACCGTCGGCAGCAGCACCAGGCAACGCAGGGTGTTGTAGAGCAGGTGGAAACCGATCACCACCTCTTGCGGGCTGAAGTCCAGGCTGTCCATCCAGTGGGCGAGCGGGTCGAGCACCGGAATGATCAGCAGCAGGCCGATCAGCTTGTACAGCAGGCTGCCCAGCGCCACCTGGCGGCCGGCGGCGTTCTGCATGTTGGTGCTGAGAAAGGCCAGCACCCCGCTGCCGATGTTGGCGCCGATCACCAGGCCGATGGCCACCGGCAGGCTGATCACGCCGGCCCCGGCCAGGGTCGCGGTAAGCAGCACGGCCGCCAGGCTGGAGTAGGAAATCATGGCGAACAGCGCACCCATCAGGGCATCGAGCAGGATGTCGCCGGTCAGCGAGGCGAACAGGACTTTCACGCCTTGGGCATGGGTGATGGGCGCGGCGGCTTCGACGATCAGTTGCAGTGCCAGGATGATCAGCCCCAGGCCGATCCCTACCCGCCCGAGCTGGCCGGCGCGGGTCTGTTTGCGCGACAGGAAGAAGATCACCCCGAGAAAGATCAGCAGCGGCGACAGCCAGGACAGGTCGAAGGTCAGCACCCGGGCCATCAGCGCGGTGCCGACGTCGGCGCCGAGCATGGTCGCCAGGGCGGGTGTCAGGGCCATCAGCCCCTGGCCGACGAACGAGGTGACCAGCATCGCCGTGGCGTTGCTGCTCTGGACCATGGCGGTGACCAGGATCCCGGCGATGAAGGCCAGCGGACGCTTGGCCATGTTCTGGCCGATCAGGTGACGCAGGTTCGAGCCATAGACCCGCAGGATGCCGGTGCGGACGATATGCGTGCCCCAGATCAGCAAGGCCACGGCGGACAGCAAATTGAGCAGGGTGAGCATAACGGCCCCCTGTGGTGAATAGCGCCCCAGAGGGGCAAGTTAACGGTGCCGCGCGTCGTTCTACGTTCTGTACTTAAGCTGTAGTTGGCTAACGGTCCGTGCGCCAGCATCGCATAGCTGATGCGGCGATTGAAACAAAACTGTCATGAAAAAAACGGCTTTTCGCGGGCGTGAAAAAGGGGCTCGAAAGCCCCTTTTTCTGCTGCGCTCTCGGGTTATTGACCCGGGATGTCCTTGCGCAGTTTCACCGGGTCCTGCTGCTTTTTCTTTTTCGCGATGGCGGTGCGCATCTTGATGTTGATCGCCTCCACCGCCAGCGAGAAGGCCATGGCGAAGTAGACGTAGCCTTTTGGCACATGCACTTCGAACGCCTCGGCGATCAGTACGGTACCGACCACCAGCAGGAACGACAGCGCCAGCATCTTCAGCGACGGGTGCTTGTCGATGAACTCGCTGATGGTGCCTGAGGCCAGCATCATCACCAGCACCGCGACGATGATCGCCGCGACCATGACCGGCACATGGGAGACCATGCCGACGGCAGTGATCACCGAGTCCAGGGAGAACACGATGTCGATGATCGCGATCTGGATGATGGTGTAGAGGAAGTTGCCGCCCTTGCCGCTTGGTTCTTCCGCGGTTTCGTCCTCGCCTTCCAGGGCGTGGTACATCTCCTGGGAACTCTTCCAGAGCAGGAACAGGCCACCGAAGAACAGGATCAGGTCACGCCCGGAAATACCCTGGCCGAAGACCACGAACAGGTCGGCGGTCAGGCGCATGACCCAGGTGATCGACAGCAGCAGGAGGATCCGCGTGATCATGGCCAGCGCCAGGCCGAAAATCCGGGTCCGTGCCTGCATGTGTTTGGGCATGCGGCTGACCAGGATCGAGATCATGATGATGTTGTCGATACCCAGGACGATTTCCAGGGCGGTCAGGGTAAAGAAGGCAACCCAGATTTCCGGGTTGGTCAGCCATTCCATGTGTATTCCTTTGAGCGAGTGTTGTACCGCGCCAGTCGAGATTTCCGAGAACGAAGTCTAGCGGCCGACGCGGTGAGTCATTGCTTTTTATAGAGTGCTGAACAGCGGAAAAATCCCCATCAGCAAGGCGGCGAACATTATGCACAGGCAAACCAGTACTGCCCACTTGAGGGTGAAGCGCTGGTGATCGCCGAACTCGATACCGGCCAGGGCCACCAGCAGGTAGGTGGATGGTACCAGCGGGCTGAGCAAGTGGACGGGTTGGCCGACGATCGAGGCACGTGCCATTTCCACCGCGGTGATGCCGTAGTGACTGGCGGCCTCGGCGAGAACGGGCAGCACGCCGTAATAGAAGGCATCGTTGGACATGAAGAAGGTGAACGGCATGCTCACCAGCGCGGTGATCACCGCCAGGTACGGGCCCAGTGCATCCGGAATCACCGCCAGCAGGCTCTTCGACATGGCGTCGACCATGCCGGTACCGGACAGGATGCCAGTGAAGATACCGGCGGCGAAGATCAGCCCGACCACCGCCAGCACGCTGCCAGCGTGGGCCGCGACGCGGTCCTTCTGCTGTTGCAGGCATGGATAGTTGACGATCATCGCGATACTGAAGGCCACCATGAACAGCACTGGCAGCGGCAACAGGCCGGCGATCAGTGCGCACATCAGGGCGAAGGTCAGGGCGCCGTTGAACCAGATCAGCTTCGGACGGCGGGCGTCCGGGAACTGCGAGACGCTGATTTCGCTGTGGTCGATCTCGTCGCCCTGCAGGTGCAGTTCACCCAGGCGCGCACGTTCGCGCTTGCCGTACATATAGGCGATCGCCAGGATCGCCACCACGCCGGCCAGCATCGCCGGGATCATCGGCACGAAGATGTCCGATGGGTCGACATGCAGCGCACTGGCGGCACGGGCGGTCGGGCCACCCCAGGGGGTCATGTTCATCACGCCGCCAGCCAGGATGATCAGGCCGGCCATGATCCGCGGGCTCATGCCGATGCGGCTGTACAGCGGCAGCATGGCCGCCACGCAGATCATGTAGGTGGTGGCGCCGTCGCCGTCCAGGGACACCACCAGCGCGAGCACGGCGGTACCGACCGAGACCTTGAGCGGGTCACCCTTGACCAGCTTGAGGATCTTGCGCACGGCCGGGTCGAACAGGCCGGAGTCGATCATCAGGGCGAAATACAGGATGGCGAACATCAGCATCACGCCGGTCGGTGCCAGCTTGGTGATGCCTTCGAGCATCATCGGGCCGATCTTCGGGGCGAAGCCGCCGAACAGCGCGAACAGGATTGGAACGATGATCAGGGCGATCAGCGCAGACAGGCGCTTGGTCATGATCAGGAACATGAAGGTGATGACCATGGCGAAGCCAAGGAAAGTCAGCATGGGAATACTCCAGGCGTAGCGCGGCTAGGGAATGGCGAACCGGTTGGGGTCAGCGCAGAACGGGAAGCGCGGGACGTGGAGGAAGCGGGGCGAAAAGGCGGGTACGAACGGACATCAGAATCACCATTGTTGTTGTTAATTGGGCCTGGAGGCGCGAAAACGCCCAATGGCCAACCGGTCTGTTGCCGGCAGTGGAGGCGATCCTAATCGCGGAAGCTTTCAGCTACCTTTCGTTGTAGAAAGCAATGATCAGATGCGTCGCAAGCCGACGTGCGGTTAAAAAACAACCAGATCGGCCTGCTGACGGAGTTTTCCGCTGCCATTCGATGGGAGGTCCTTGTATGAGCCTGTTGCATACCGGCGGTTGCCATTGCGGCCAGCTGCGTTATCAGTTCAGTGGGCCGTTGCGCGATATCGCCCATTGCCATTGTTCGATCTGCCGACGGGTCAGCGGCGGCCTGGTGACCACCTGGATCACCCTGCCCCGCCCGGCTTTCCAGTGGCTGGCCGGGACGCCGGCGTGTTACCACTCCTCACCCGGCTGTGCGCGGTACTTCTGCCCGAACTGCGGTGCCCATCTGGCGCTGATCACACAACTGAGCCCGGACAGCATCGATGTGACCATCGCTACCCTGGATCATCCGGAACTGGCGCCGGCCGAGCGGCATATCTGGACCGACAGCCGTTTGCCCTGGCTGCACCTGGATGAGCAGCTGCCGGGAGAGGCCGAGGAGACGTTGTAAGGTTGCGGGATCGCTTCGCGGGCCAGCTATGAAGGAGGCTGGCCCGCGATGCGGGATCAGGGCAGTTCCAGCCCGCCCGCGGCCTTGTGCAAGGCTCGCAGGTGTTCGCCCAGCTGTTTCAGGTTGGCTTCGTTGGCGGCGATTTCGGCGGCGCGGTTCGGCTCCAGCAAGGCCCGTACTTCCTTGTCCAGATCGCCGGTCAGGGCCTGCAGCTGTTTCTGGCGCAGGCTGCTTTCCGACTCCAGGCGTTGCCATTCGCTTGGCTGCGGCAAGCCATAGCCGCTGCTACCGAGCAACTCGGCCGGGCGACTGAGGAAGCCGCTGTTGGCGAGGATTTCCTGCAGGGTCTTGTTGGCCTTGTCCATGCCGCCGTTCTGCAGGTCGCGAGCGCCCAGGTAACGCTGCTTGACCTCATCCTGGGCCAACAGCAGCTGGCGCCGGAAGCTCGCCTGTTCGAGCAGCAGCAAGGCAGCGCTGGTGCGCAGGTCCGCCTGGTCGAACCATTGGCGGCGCTGCGCGGCGCTCAGGGACAGCCAGTCTTCGACGCTGTTCTGTTTGATCGGCAGGTGCTTTCTCAACACCTCGAACATCGCCTGGTAACGGTCGCGGAAGGAGTCGAAGCGATACCCCAGGCGCAAGGCTTCGCGAGGATCGTCCAGCACGCTGGTGTCGGCCAGGCCACGGCCCTTGAGCACTTCCAGCAGGCCGTTGGGCATGATGCTGTCGAGCCCGGTGAGCTGGGCATTGTTGCTGCCGCTGCGCAGCAGCTTCAGGCTTTCCACGGCACAGTTGTTGGACAGGAAGTAATAGTTGCCGTCGTAGCTCCAGTGCATCTCGGCGGCGCGCTCGACCACTTCTTCGATCTCGTTGCGCGACAGGTTCAGCGGCACCGAAGCCAGGCTGCGCAGCTCGGTCTTGGTGTATTCATCGATGACCTGGGCCAACGGCAGGATAAACAGGCGGGACGGGTATTTGCCGACCAGGCCGTCCCAGCTCGACAGCTGCACGTCACCGACAAAGGCGCGGTAGGACAGCACCAGGTGCTGCTCGAGGTCCAGCCGGCAGTCCGGCCCGCGTGGCCGGCCGGGGGCGCAGATCACCAGGCGCAACATGCTGTGCCCCCAGCGGCTGACCCAGTTCTGGTTGGCTTCGGCCAGCAGGTAATCCACGGCGTAGACCCGCTCCGGGTCGACCTTGCCCAGCGGCTGCTTGGCGAAGTCGTTGCCGGCGTTGAGGAAGGCGAAGGATTGGGTGCAGGTGTCCTTGGCCTTCGGTGCCCAGCCGAAGTGTTCCTGGTAATAACGGTACAGCGCTGGCCGGCGGCAGGCGTAGCTCGGGTCCAGGAGGAAGTATTCCATGTTCACCGCGACGAACTCTTTCGGGTTGGTCGTTTCGTAGATATCCGGGCTGCGGGCGACCTGGCGGTTGTACTGCTCGCGCTCGCCGCGACGTCCGACGTATTGCGGCCAGCCAGCGAGGTCGAGCAGGCGCGGGTCGTCGCTGAGGGTGAAGCGGCGCGCGGTCTGGCCGCGGCACTGGTCCGGCAGCCCGATCAGGCCCGAGGCACTGTTCTGGCGGCTGCAACGCTGGATCAGCGTGCGCTCGGCGCCAGGCCACAGGCGCGAACGGTCATAAATATGGGTGAGTTCATGCAGCACGGTGGCGAGCATTTCCCGGCGCACGGTGCCATGGGGGCGATGGGTTTTCTGAGTGGCCGCGCTGCCGTCGGTGAGGCTGGCCAGCAGCTTGCGATTCAGGTCGAGTTCGTCGACCAGCGATGCCTGGCCGTAGGCGTTGTGAGGCATGTCGTCGGTCCAGCCGACATCGATGCGCCGGTCCAGTTGCTCGATGAAGCGCGGCGGCAGCGCTTGCATCGCTTCATCCAGCAGCGCCTGGCTGGCGTGCTGCTGTTCCGGGCTCAAGCCTTCGGTCTTGAGCCGCAGTTGCAGATCGGCCTGAGCGCTGTTGCCCAAGAGTAACAGCGCTGCACCCAGCAGCCAGGCAGCGAGCGGCCTCACAGTGCGAGGATGGCTTCGGCGAGCACCTGATCACTGGCGTCGCGGGCTTCCGGCACGCGGTTACGCAAGGTATCGAAGGCGGCCTCCAGCTGGGCGCCACGAATATCGCCGTCGCTGGCGACGAAGCTGGCGGCGTCGTCATGGGCGGCACGCACGATTTTCGAGTCGCGGATGGAGGTGGTGGTGTCCGAGGTGAAATCGATGGTACGACCAAAGGCTCGAACGATGATGTTACTGGTGGCTACCAGGGTTTGTGCCTGGGCCACATCAGCCAACAGCAACAGGCCAAGGGTGGCAGCAATCAGCGGGCTACGCATGGAACGACTCCGGGATGACAGGGATAGTTATTGGACGAGAATTGCCTGCGCCAGTTCAAGGTCGCCGACATGAAGTTGTGGCTGGGTTTTACGCAGGTATTTCAGGGCTGACTCCAGCCGGGCTCCGCGCAGGTGGCCGTCAGTGGCGACGAACGCCGCGGCATCATCCTGGGCAGCCAGTACGCGTTTGTTGTCGAAAGGCGCGGAGGTCACCTTGCTGGTGGCGTAGCCAGTGATGACCAGGCCTTGTGTGCTCAAGTCGAAAGCAGCGGCCGAGCCTGTCCAGCAAACGGCAATCAACGAAGGGACGGTAAGCAGGGATCTGAAAAAACGCATGAGTCTCGACAGCTGAAAAACCAGCGGCAAGGCTAGCGCAATGCCCGGGCGAGAGCCAGCGCCCAGGGTTTCGGGTGCGTTGGGCGCACCCGTCGCCGGACCGGTGTCAGATCGTCAGGATGGCCTGAGCGAGCTGGGCGTCAGTAGCGCTCAGTTGTGGCAACTGTTGGCGGATGTGGTCAAACGCGCTTTCCAGCTTCACTCCACGAATGGCGCCTTCGGTGGCGACAAAACTGGCGGCGTCGTCACGAGCGGCGCGCACGATTTTGTCGTCACGGAACGAGGATGTGACGTCGGAAGTCGCATCGGAAGTGGCCTTGAGTGCGCCGACAACCGCATCGGTGGTGACGATAAAGCTGGAGGCGTGGGCGTTGGAGGCCAAGGCCAGCAAGGCAGCAGCGCTGAGCAGGCGAAGACGGGACATAGGTAAAACTCCTTGATAACAGATAGGGTGGTGCTGAGTGGGCACCGGGTAGTCACTGTGGGGCAGATGAATCAGACGCCCCTTCAGGAAAATCGCTACACGCTACTGGATATTAGGCCCACCCCATCTGTTCGAATAGCCCTCTTCTGCTGTCTTGGCGCGAACTAGCGCCAGAAGGGTTTGTCCAGTTCAGCCATGCGGTCGCTATGGCTGATGCCTACATCGGACAATTGCTGATCGTTGAGCCCTGCCAGTACGCGGCGTGTCCGGGCGTTCTGTTGCATTTGGCACAAGGCGCGGTACAAGCGTTTCCACGCGCTTATCTGAGGATGGGAGAAGCTGAGAGGTGCGATACGTCCTGGTATGTGGTTCATGGTGCGGTCCTTTCGGCAGGCCGAAGTCAGGGACTTGGGACACCATGTTGCTATTCACGCAGGCTCGTATACAGATACAACAGTGTGAAATTGTACTGGTCCAGTTTTATTTATATTTAAACTGTACCTGTCTGGCCATACCCTTTCTGTACCGGCTCTTCCCAGTATTGCCAGGCCTAAAACGACAAAACCCGTCGCAGTTGCCCGCGACGGGTTTTGTTTTTTCAATTCGGGGTGCTGGCGGTGGACCCGGTGGGTCAGGGCCAGCGACGCTAACTTAGCGCCAGAACGGCTTGCTCAGCTCTTCGTAGCGTTGAGCTTCGCTGATACCTGCGTCAGCCAGCAGACGCGAATCCAGGCGAGCCAGTTGGTGGCGGCTGGAGATGCGGCGCTGCCACAACATCAGGTTGGCGAGAACGCGCAGAGGCAGGGAGGCCTGGGTTTTTGCAGCTTTGTCTTCGAAGAACAGTTCGGAACTGAGTGTACGTTCCATGGTGTGCATCCTTCCGCTTGTGGCGGGATTAGGTAGTGGTTTAACTGGTGCCCATGATCCTCCTCTCGCGCCAGTCTCTGTAGATACAGTTCATCTGTATTGTGAGGGACCAGTTAACTGTTTATAGGTGCTGTACTGTTCGGAAATGATGCAACTGTACCTATCAGCACCATTTAGGTGCGTTTCAGGACGTTTTCTTGAAAAAGGTAGGGTTTTGAGAGGGTAAAACACCAGTACAGCAGTACAGTTTTTGACAAGTGTTTAAGGACTGTCGATGAGCTGACGCAACTGTGCTTGCGTCAGCCATCGACTGTACCCATCACACAGCGAGCATGCGCCCGGTTTCTTCCAGGTTCATGTGCCAGCGCAGGGCATCGCGCAGGATGTGCGGCGTGTGGCCGCCCAGAGCGCAGGCGGCGGTGAAGTAGTCATTCAGGGGCTGGCGATAGTCCGGGTGTACACAGTTGTCGATGATCACCCGGGCCCGCTCCCGTGGCGCCAGGCCACGCAGGTCGGCCAGGCCGACTTCGGTCACCAGGATGTCGACGTCGTGTTCGGTGTGGTCGACGTGGCTGACCATTGGCACCACGCTGGAAATCGCCCCGCCCTTGGCAATGGACTTGGTGACGAAGATCGCCAGGTGCGCGTTGCGAGCGAAGTCACCCGAACCGCCGATGCCGTTCATCATCCGCGTGCCGCAGACGTGGGTGGAATTGACGTTGCCGTAGATGTCGAACTCCAGGGCGGTGTTGATGCCGATGATGCCCAGGCGACGCACCACTTCCGGATGGTTGGAGATCTCCTGCGGGCGCAGCACCAGCTTGTCCTTGTAACGCTCCAGATTGCCGAACACATCGGCATTGCGCCGGCTCGACAGGGTGATCGAGCTGCCCGAAGCGAAGCTCAGCTTGCCGGCGTCGATCAGGTCGAAAGTCGAATCCTGCAGCACTTCGGAGTACATGGTCAGGTCTTCGAACGGCGATTCGATCAGGCCGCACATCACCGCGTTGGCGATATTGCCGATACCCGCCTGCAGCGGGCCGAGCTTGTTGCTCATGCGCCCAGCGTCCACTTCCTGCTTGAAGAAGTTGATCAGGTGATTGGCGATCCCCTGGGTTTCGCTGTCTGGCGTCGAAACAGTGGATGGCGAGTCCGCCTGGTTGGTGATGACGATAGCGACGATCTTCTCCGCCGGGATCGGGATGGCGGTGCTGCCGATACGGTCGTCGACCTTCACCAGCGGGATGGGCGTGCGGGTCGGCCGGTAGGTCGGGATATAGATGTCGTGCAGACCTTCCAGGTTCGGGTTGTGCGCCAGGTTGATCTCGACGATCACGTGCTTGGCGAAGATCGCGAAACTGGCGGAGTTGCCCACCGAGGTGGTCGGCACGATATGGCCTTGCTCGGTGATCGCCACGGCTTCGATGACGGCGATGTCCGGCAGCTTGAGCTGCTGGTTGCGCAGCTGTTCCACGGTTTCCGACAGGTGCTGGTCGATGAACATCACCTCGCCGGCATTGATCGCCTTGCGCAGGGTGCTGTCGACCTGGAACGGCATACGTCGGGCCAGGACACCGGCCTCGGTCAGTTGCTTGTCGAGGTCGTTGCCCAGGCTGGCGCCGGTCATCAGGCTGATTTTCAGTGGGGTTACCTTGGCGCGCTCGGCCAATGCATGGGGCACGGCCTTGGCTTCGCCGGCGCGGGTGAAGCCGCTCATGCCGACGGTCATGCCGTCCTGAATCAGAGCGGCAGCGTCGGCGGCGCTCATCACCTTATCCAACAACGAAGGCAAGCGGATACGATCACGGTACATGGATTGTTATCTCGGGCAGCGGAAGCAAGATGCGCAGTCTAGTGATTTCAAAAAAATTCGTCCCGCTACCAAGGTCGAATGAAAGGCCGCGATTTAGAGCCTTTTGTCGGGTTTGTGCGGGAAATAAAAAACCCCAGCCTACTAAAGGCTGAGGTCTTGGGTGTTGCGCTGGAGCAGGGTTTACTCGACGGCTTTGACCATGTCTTCGATGACTTTCTTGGCGTCGCCGAACACCATCATGGTCTTGTCCAGGTAGAACAGTTCGTTGTCCAGGCCGGCATAACCGCTGGCCATCGAACGCTTGTTGACGATGACGGTCTTGGCCTTGAACGCCTCGAGAATCGGCATGCCGGCGATCGGCGATTTCGGATCGTTCTTCGCCGCCGGGTTGACCACGTCGTTGGCGCCGAGCACCAGCACCACGTCGGCCTGGCCGAACTCGGAGTTGATGTCTTCCATCTCGAACACCTGGTCGTACGGCACTTCGGCCTCGGCCAGTAGTACGTTCATGTGGCCGGGCATGCGCCCCGCGACCGGGTGGATCGCGTACTTCACGGTCACGCCACGGTGTACCAGTTTCTCGGTCAGCTCTTTCAGCGCGTGCTGGGCCCGCGCGACCGCCAGGCCGTAACCCGGAACGATGATCACGGTGTCGGCGTTGGTCAGCAGGAAGGTGGCGTCGTCGGCCGAGCCGGACTTCACCGGGCGGGCTTCTTGCGCGCCCGCCGGGCCGCCAGCGTCTGCAGTGTTGCCGAAGCCGCCAAGCAGTACGTTGAAGAACGAACGGTTCATCGCCTTGCACATGATGTACGACAGGATCGCACCGGACGAACCCACCAGGGAGCCGGCGATGATCAGCATCGAGTTGTTCAGCGAGAAGCCGATCCCTGCCGCTGCCCAGCCCGAGTAGCTGTTGAGCATCGACACCACCACCGGCATGTCGGCACCGCCGATCGGGATGATGATCAGCACGCCCAGCACGAAGGCCAGGACCAGCATCAGGGCGAAGGCGCTGAGATTGCCGGTGAACATGAAGGTCACGCCCAGGCCCAGGGTCGCCAGGCCGAGAATCAGGTTCAGTTTGTGTTGGCCGCCGAACTGTACCGGTGCGCCCTGGAACAGGCGGAACTTGTACTTGCCCGACAGCTTGCCGAAGGCGATTACCGAACCGGAGAAGGTAATGGCGCCGATGGCCGCGCCGAGGAACAGCTCCAGGCGGTTACCGGCTGGAATCGAATCCCCCAGTTGCTTGACGATGCCCAGGGACTGCGGCTCGACCACGGCGGCGATGGCGATGAACACCGCTGCCAGACCGATCATGCTGTGCATGAAGGCCACCAGCTCCGGCATCTTGGTCATTTCCACGCGCTTGGCCATGATCGAACCGGCGGTGCCACCGATCAGCAGGCCGACGATCACGTAGCCGATGCCGACAGTCGCCAGTTCCGAACCCAGCTTGAACACCAGGCCGACGGTGGTGACGATCGCCAAGGCCATGCCGAGCATGCCGAACAGGTTGCCGCGACGCGAGGAGGTCGGGTGCGACAGGCCTTTGAGGGCCTGGATAAAGCAGATCGACGCGATCAGGTAGAGCGTCGTTACCAGATTCATGCTCATTACTTGGGCGCCTCTTCTTTTACGGCTTTCGGGGCTTTTTTCTTGAACATCTCAAGCATGCGGCGGGTTACCAGGAAGCCACCGAACACGTTGACCGCGGCCAGGGCCACGGCCAGCGTGCCCATGGTCTTGCCCAGTGGCGTCACGGTCAGGGCGGCGGCCAGCATGGCGCCGACGATCACGATCGCCGAAATGGCGTTGGTTACCGCCATCAGCGGGGTGTGCAGTGCGGGTGTAACGTTCCAGACCACGTGATAACCGACATAAATCGCCAGCACGAAGATGATCAGGTTGTAGATACCGGGGGAGATAAGCTCTTCCATCGTCTGAATCCCTGCTTAGGCGTTTTTACGGATGACTTGGCCGTCGCGGCACATCAGGCACGCGGCGACGATGTCGTCTTCTAGGTTGACCTCGAACTGACCTTCTTTAGTGAAGACGAGCTTCAGGAAGTCCAGCAGGTTGCGGGCGTACAGCGCCGAGGCATCGGCAGCGACAGCGCCGGCCAGGTTGGTCGGGCCGACAATGGTTACGCCATTGTCGACGACCACCTGATCCGCCACGGTCAGCGGGCAGTTGCCGCCCTGGGCCGCGGCGAGGTCGATGACCACCGAGCCTGGCTTCATCTGGGCCACGGTTTCGGCGCTCAGCAGCACTGGCGCCTTGCGGCCTGGAATCAGGGCGGTGGTGATCACGATGTCCGCCTGTTTGGCGCGTTCGTGCACGGCCTGGGCCTGGCGCTGCATCCAGCTGGCAGGCATCGGGCGCGCGTAACCACCGACACCGACGGCGCATTCGCGCTCTTCATCGGTCTCGTAAGGCACGTCGACGAACTTGGCCCCCAGGGATTCGATCTGTTCCTTGACCGCCGGACGTACGTCCGAGGCCTCGATCACCGCGCCCAGGCGCTTGGCGGTGGCAATGGCCTGCAGGCCGGCAACCCCGGCACCGAGAATCAGCACGCGAGCAGCCTTCACGGTGCCCGCGGCAGTCATCAGCATCGGCATGAAGCGCGGGTAATAGTGGGCAGCGAGCAGCACCGCCTTGTAACCGGCGATGTTGGCTTGCGAGGACAGCACATCCAGGCTCTGGGCCCGCGAGGTACGTGGCGCTGCTTCCAGGGCAAAGGCGGTGATGCCGCATTCGGCCATCTTGGCAATGGTTTCATTGCTGAACGGATTGAGCATGCCCACCAGGACGGTGCCGCTTTTGATCAGGGCCAGCTCGCTGTCACTGGGAGCCACGACCTTGAGAATCAGCTCCGCGCCGAATGCATCGTTGGCGCTGCCAATGGTTGCACCTGCCGCTTCATAGGCACTGTCGACAACACTGGCGTTGATGCCGGCGCCGCTCTGCACAGTGACTTTATGACCCTGGCCGATCAGTTTCTTGATGGTTTCCGGGGTTGCAGCAACCCGTGTTTCACCCGTTTGGGTCTCGAGAGGAACACCAATGTGCACGTCAAATCTCCTGCTTGATCTTATTGCTTTCGATCTTTTCTAGAAGGCCAGCGCACTACGGATGGTGCAACTGGGGCGGCCGATCAGCACGATCCCGCCAGAATCAAGGCGGGGCGCGGCATTTTGCAGGCGAACATTACGCCCTTCAAGGGATTATGAGGGGTGACGGAAAATTAACTACAAGTCACCCTGTGACCGAATGTCGCAAGGGTTGGGCTCAATCCCTTGTAAGTCGTGACCTGTAAGGATTTCGACGGAAAATAAAACAATTTTCATATTGCTCGCGTGAATGAGCGTTCATGACCCTCAAAAAGCCCTACAAGCCACGTGGTTAGGCGCTTGTAGGACGGTTGTCCCGCTTATCGATACAGTCTGTCTGAATGCGACATTTAGTTATATCTGTAGTGTTTGGTTTTTTCTGACTACGAAGTCAGCTTGTTGCCCTGCCCTGCTATTTCTCTAGGCTGTAGCTTTGTGCCTGCTCCACCAGCCAATCGCGAAAAGCCCGTAAAGACGCTGATTCCACCTTGCGCTCGGGAATCATCAGGTAATACGCCTTGATGCTCGCCAGGGCTTCGGGGTTGGCGATCACCAGGCGCTTTTCCCTCAGCTCCCGTTGAATAAGGAATGGCGGGATCAGGGCGATGCCCATGTCGTGCATGGCGGCCTGCGCCAGCATGGAGAATAGTTCGTAACGCGGGCCTGTCATGTCCCGCGGGATATTCAGGTGCTGTGAGTTGAACCATTGCCGCCAGGCATAGGGGCGCGTGGTCTGCTGCAGCAGCGGCAGCTCGGCGATTTCTTCGGCACTTAGCCGGGTGCGGTTACCCAGGGTCGCGGGGCTGCACACCGGCATTGGGTTTTCTCCCATCAGGCGATGGGATTGGGTGCCCGACCAGTCGGCATCGCCAAAGTAAATCGCGGCGTCGAAGTCGGTATCGGCGAACAGGAAAGGCCGGGTGCGGTTGGTCAGGTTGACCGTGACTTCCGGGTGTCGCTGCTGAAAATCCTTGAGTCGGGGCAGCAGCCATTGGGTGCCAAAGGTCGGGACCACCGCCAGCTCGATGACGTTGGCGCCCTGCTGGCCCATGACGGAAAGCGTGTCGCGCTCCACCGCGTCCAGTTGGGTGGCCACGCGGCGGCTGTAGGAGAGCCCGGCTTCGGTCAGCTTGACGCCGCGCCGGGACCGGCGGAACAGCTCGACCCCGAGAAACTCTTCCAGGCTGGCGATCTGTCGGCAAATTGCGCCCTGGGTTAGCGAAAGCTCCTGCGCCGCCTTGGTAAAGCTCTCGTGGCGTGCGGCGGCTTCGAAGCTGATCAGGGCGGCTGTGCTGGGGATCTTTCTGCGCATGTACGGCAATCTCACTAATGGAATCGCTAAAAGCCACTTACGGCTGTTACGGAGTGAGAAATTAGCACAACAGTATGCGAAATCCTCGTTTGCCGCGCCCGGCAAGCCGGCCTAGGATCAACCCACGAACGTTGACCTACTTCACGAGGACTCACTCATGGGCGGTAAAGCAAGCTTCAACTGGATCGATCCCCTTCTGCTGGATCAACAGCTCACTGAAGAAGAGCGCATGGTGCGCGACAGTGCCGAGCAATTCGCTCAGGGCAAGCTGGCGCCGCGTGTGCTCGAAGCTTTCCGTCA
Organism: Pseudomonas sp. GW531-T4; assembly: GCF_017349615.1. Classification (NCBI taxonomy): domain Bacteria; kingdom Pseudomonadati; phylum Pseudomonadota; class Gammaproteobacteria; order Pseudomonadales; family Pseudomonadaceae; genus Pseudomonas; species Pseudomonas sp. GW531-T4. The sequence goes on along the minus strand of NZ_JACMZT010000027.1, from coordinate 2,371 downwards.
TGAAAAGACCGACCCGGCGATCTTCCGCGAAATGGGCGAAGTCGGCCTGCTGGGTGCCACCATTCCCGAGCAGTACGGTGGCAGCGGCCTGAACTATGTCTGCTACGGCCTGATTACCCGTGAAGTGGAGCGTGTGGATTCCGGCTACCGCTCGATGATGAGCGTGCAGTCCTCCCTGGTGATGGTGCCGATCAACGAATTTGGTACCGAAGCCCAGAAGCAGAAGTATTTGCCGAAACTGGCTTCTGGCGAGTGGATCGGCTGCTTTGGTCTGACCGAACCCAACCATGGTTCCGACCCGGGCGCGATGGTTACCCGTGCTCGCAAGGTGGACGGCGGTTACAGCCTGACTGGCAGCAAGATGTGGATCACCAACAGTCCGATCGCTGATGTGTTTGTGGTGTGGGCCAAGGACGATGCTGGCGATATCCGCGGCTTCGTGCTGGAAAAAGGCTGGAAAGGTCTGAGTGCTCCGGCGATTCACGGTAAGGTCGGCCTGCGCGCTTCCATCACCGGCGAAATCGTCATGGACAACGTCTTTGTTCCGGAAGAGAACATCTTCCCGGACGTGCGTGGCCTGAAAGGTCCGTTCACCTGTCTGAACTCTGCCCGCTACGGCATTTCCTGGGGCGCTCTGGGTGCGGCCGAATTCTGCTGGCACACCGCTCGCCAATACACCCTGGATCGTCAGCAATTCGGTCGCCCGCTAGCGGCTACCCAACTGATCCAGAAAAAACTGGCAGACATGCAGACCGAGATCACCCTCGCCCTCCAAGGCTGCCTGCGTCTGGGCCGGATGAAGGATGAAGGCACGGCGGCGGTTGAAATTACCTCGATCATGAAGCGCAACTCTTGCGGCAAGTCGCTGGACATCGCTCGCATGGCTCGCGACATGCTGGGTGGTAACGGCATCTCCGACGAGTTCGGTATCGCCCGTCACCTGGTCAACCTGGAAGTGGTGAATACCTACGAAGGGACCCATGACGTCCATGCCTTGATCCTGGGGCGCGCGCAGACCGGCATCCAGGCGTTCTACTAATAGGAGAGCGACCATGGGCGCGTTATCTCATTTGCGGGTGCTGGACTTGTCGCGAGTGCTGGCCGGGCCTTGGGCCGGTCAGATCCTGGCAGACCTGGGGGCCGAGGTAATCAAGGTCGAGCGTCCGGGCAATGGTGACGATACCCGCGCCTGGGGGCCGCCTTTCCTCAAGGACGCTTATGGCGAGAACACCACGGAGGCTGCCTATTACCTGTCGGCCAACCGTAACAAGCAGTCGGTGACCATCGACTTCACTCGGCCGGAGGGTCAGCGCCTGGTGCGCGAACTGGCGGCCAAGTCCGACATTCTGATCGAGAACTTCAAGGTTGGCGGTTTGGCGGCCTATGGGTTGGACTACCAGTCGCTGAAGGCGCTCAACCCTGACCTGATCTATTGCTCCATTACCGGCTTCGGCCAGACCGGGCCTTATGCCAAGCGTGCCGGCTACGACTTCATGATCCAGGGGCTGGGCGGGCTGATGAGCCTGACCGGGCGTCCTGAGGGCGACGAAGGTGCCGGGCCGGTGAAGGTCGGGGTGGCGTTGACGGATATCCTGACGGGGCTGTATTCGACTGTGGCGATTCTTGCCGCGCTGGCGCATCGGCAGCACAGCGGTGGTGGGCAGCACATCGATATGGCGCTGCTGGATGTGCAGGTTGCGTGTCTGGCCAACCAGGCGATGAATTACCTGACCACTGGAGTCGCTCCCAAGCGCCTGGGTAATGCTCACCCGAATATCGTGCCTTATCAGGACTTTCCTACGGCGGATGGTGATTTCATCCTTACCGTGGGGAATGACGGGCAGTTCCGCAAGTTTGCCGAGGTGGCGGGCCAACCGCAGTGGGCGGACGATCCGCGTTTTGCGACTAATAAACTGCGGGTTGCCAATCGGGCGGTGCTGATTCCACTGATTCGTCAGGCCACGGTATTCAAGACCACTGCTGAGTGGGTCACCCAGTTGGAGCAGGCGGGAGTGCCTTGCGGTCCTATCAACGACCTGGCGCAGATGTTCGAAGATCCGCAGGTCAAGGCGCGCGGGTTGGCGATCGAGCTGCCCCATGCGTTGGCCGGGCTGGTGCCTCAGGTGGCGAGTCCGATCCGTCTCTCCGAAACGCCGGTCGAGTACCGTCATGCTCCTCCTTTATTAGGAGAGCATACCGCCCAGGTTCTGCAGCGGGTGTTGGGGCTTGAGCTTGAGTCCGTGGATGCCTTGCGAGCCTCGGGCGTGTTGTGAATGTGCTCTTCTATATAGAGAGCATCTGATCCCTTCTATATATGAGGCTTGAAAACACCCCTTTTGGGGTGTTTTCAAGTTTATTCATAGTAAAAGCA
>NZ_JACMZT010000026.1:0-89266 GCF_017349615.1 Pseudomonas sp. GW531-T4 | reverse complement strand
CCAAGGCGGTGCCGGCAGGCGCTACTGTGGTGGGCATTCCCGGGCGCATCATCGTGAAGTCCGATGACGAGCAGGAAGCCAAGCGCAAGGCCATGGCCGAGAAGCTCGGTTTCGACGCCTATGGTGTCAGCGAGGACATGCCGGACCCGGTGGCGCGGGCCATTGGCCAGTTGCTCGATCACCTGCAGGCTGTCGATGGGCGCCTGGAGGGTATGTGCGGGGCCTTGAAGGATCTGGGTAGCAACTACTGCGCCAAGGACCTGCCAGCGCTGCGCGATGAGGACTTCGCAGGCGTCAAGGACAAGGGCGACAGTCAGGTCGGCTGAGTCGTCCAGGCGCCTTGGCGTTGATCGCGAGCAAGCTTGCTGCTGCAGAAGAGCGTTATGGTTTTTCTAAGGTGAGCTTGCTCGCCCCGAGTCTGAAAGGGCGCTGGGACCCATTAGTCACCCGTCAAATCCAGGGCGTGCCATTACCCTGCAGACTTTGCTATGATTCGCGCGCTCTTTTGCGGGTAAACCTGACTAAAGTAGTAGGTCTTATAGTTGACTTAATTACTCGGGAATTGCATACTCGCTCCCATCCCGAAACACTCCGTGGTACTTGTCCATGCGACTGACTACAAAAGGCCGATACGCGGTAACTGCCATGCTTGACCTGGCGTTGCACGCGCAACATGGGCCGGTGTCCCTGGCCGATATCTCTGAGCGCCAAGGCATCTCCCTGTCCTATCTCGAACAGCTCTTCGCCAAGTTGCGCCGCAGCAATCTGGTGTCCAGCGTGCGTGGTCCAGGCGGTGGCTACCAGCTGTCGCGCGACATGCAAGGCATTCAGGTGGCCCAGGTGATCGATGCGGTGAACGAGTCGGTCGATGCAACCAAATGCCAGGGCCAGGGCGATTGCCATTCCGGCGACACCTGTCTGACCCACCACCTGTGGTGCGATCTGAGCCTGCAGATTCACGAATTTCTGAGCGGTATCAGCTTGGCTGACCTTGTGACTCGCCGTGAGGTGCAAGAAGTAGCCCAGCGTCAGGATCAGCGCCGCTGTAATGGCAAGGCGCAGCACCTGGACAAGATTGAAGCGTCCGCCGTCGAATGACAGCCAAAGAGCTAGCGGCACGCCAGCCAGCCTGATTTAGGAGAGAGTCCATGAAATTGCCGATTTACCTTGATTACTCAGCGACCACCCCGGTTGATCCGCGTGTCGCGCAAAAGATGAGTGAATGCCTGCTGGTCGACGGAAACTTCGGTAACCCGGCGTCCCGCTCCCACGTGTTCGGTTGGAAAGCCGAAGAATCGGTGGAAAATGCCCGTCGCCAAGTGGCTGACCTGGTTAACGCCGACCCACGTGAAATTGTCTGGACCTCCGGTGCCACCGAGTCCGACAACCTGGCAATCAAGGGTGTCGCGCATTTCTACCACACCAAGGGCAAGCACCTGATCACCTCGAAGATCGAGCACAAGGCTGTCCTGGACACCATGCGCCAACTCGAGCGTGAAGGCTTCGAAGTCACCTACATCGAGCCAGGCGAAGACGGCCTGATCACTCCGGCCATGGTCGAAGCCGCCCTGCGCGACGACACCATCCTAGTGTCGATCATGCACGTGAACAACGAAATCGGCACCATCAACGACATCGCCGCCATCGGCGAGCTGACTCGTTCCAAAGGCATTCTGTTCCACGTCGACGCGGCTCAGTCCACCGGCAAGGTCGACATCGACCTGCAGGCGCTGAAAGTCGACCTGATGTCCTTCTCCGCCCACAAGACCTACGGTCCTAAAGGTATCGGCGCGCTGTATGTCAGCCGCAAGCCGCGGGTTCGCCTCGAGGCGACCATGCATGGCGGCGGTCACGAGCGCGGCATGCGTTCCGGCACCCTGGCTACCCACCAGATCGTTGGCATGGGCGAAGCCTTTCGTGTAGCCAAGGAAGACATGGCTGCCGAAAACCTGCGCATCAAGGCGTTGAGCGACCGCTTCTACAAGCAGGTCGAGCACCTGGAAGAGCTGTACATCAACGGCAGCATGACTGCTCGTGTACCGCACAACCTGAACCTGAGCTTCAACTACGTCGAAGGCGAGTCGCTGATCATGGCGCTCAAGGACCTGGCGGTTTCCTCCGGTTCGGCCTGCACCTCGGCTTCGCTGGAGCCTTCGTACGTACTGCGCGCCCTGGGCCGCAACGACGAACTGGCACACAGCTCGATCCGCTTCACCTTCGGCCGCTTCACCACCGAAGAAGAAATCGATTATGCCGCGCAGAAAGTCTGCGAGGCCGTGACCAAGCTGCGCGCTCTGTCGCCGCTGTGGGACATGTACAAAGACGGCGTCGATATCTCGAAGATCGAGTGGGCGGCACACTAAATATAGAAGCCGCCAGGTACAGCTCCTGTAGCGACGCGGCGACTGACGCAGGCGTAACTACAGGGGCTCAAGAGCGGCCCTGATGAGTGAGGATTAAGAATCATGGCTTACAGCGAAAAGGTCATCGACCACTACGAGAACCCGCGCAACGTCGGCAAGATGAACGCGGAAGATCCTGATGTCGGCACCGGCATGGTCGGCGCTCCGGCGTGCGGCGACGTGATGCGCCTGCAGATCAAGGTCAACGAGCAGGGCATCATCGAAGATGCCAAGTTCAAGACCTACGGTTGCGGTTCGGCTATCGCCTCCAGCTCCCTGGCTACCGAGTGGATGAAGGGCAAGACTCTGGATGAAGCAGAGACCATCAAGAACACTCAGCTGGCTGAAGAGCTGGCCCTGCCGCCAGTGAAAATCCACTGCTCGGTACTCGCCGAAGACGCCATCAAGGCCGCCGTTCGCGACTACAAGCAGAAGAAAGGCCTGATCTGATTCAGCGGATCAGCTTTCACAGATTGAGCGAAAAGTAAGGAGTCACGATGGCTATCAGCATGACAGAAGCGGCTGCTCAACACGTGCGACGCTCCCTCAACGGGCGCGGCAAAGGTGATGGGATTCGTCTGGGTGTTCGCACCACGGGCTGTTCCGGCCTTGCCTATGTCCTGGAGTTCGTCGACGAGATCGGTGAAGACGATCAGGTGTTCGAGAGTCATGGCGAGAAAGTGATCATTGATCCGAAAAGCCTGACCTACCTGGATGGCACCGAACTGGACTTCGTCAAGGAAGGGTTGAACGAAGGTTTCAAGTTCAACAACCCCAACGTGCGCGGTGAATGTGGCTGCGGCGAAAGCTTCAACATCTGAGGCTGCTCGTGGGTACTCCTTGTCATTTCGCTTTATTTGAGCTGCAACCGAGCTTCCGTCTGGATCTCGATCAGCTGGCCACGCGTTACCGTGAGTTGGCGCGTGCCGTTCATCCGGACCGCTTCGCTGACGCTTCCGAGCGTGAGCAGCGGCTGGCGCTGGAGCAATCCGCCAGCCTCAACGAGGCCTACCAGACCCTCAAGAGCCCTCCCAAGCGCGCGCGATACCTGCTCGCCATGGGCGGCCATGAGCTGCCGCTGGAGGTCACGGTGCACGATCCGGAGTTCCTTCTGCAGCAGATGCAGTGGCGCGAAGAGCTCGAGGATCTGCAGGACGAGGCCGACCTGGCCGGTATTGCAGCCTTCAAGCGCCGCCTGAAAGTGGCCCAGGATGAATTGAACGAAAGCTTCGCAGCCTGTTGGGATGATGCTGCGCAACGCGAACAGGCCGAGCGCCTGATGCGGCGCATGCAGTTCCTCGACAAGCTCACCTACGAAGTGCGCCAGTTAGAAGAGCGCCTCGACGATTAACCCAGTGCCGCTCCGGTCGCACGCCTGATATTCAGATAAGTCCAGATAAACATGGCCCTACTGCAGATCGCCGAACCCGGCCAAAGTCCTCAACCGCACCAGCGTCGCCTGGCTGTGGGGATCGACTTGGGTACTACCAATTCGCTGGTCGCTGCCTTGCGCAGTGGTCTTTCCGAGCCGCTGGCCGACGCCAACGGGCAGGTCATCCTGCCGTCTGCCGTGCGTTATCACGCCGACCATGTCGAGGTGGGCGAGTCCGCCAGGCTGGCGGCGTCTGCCGACCCCTTGAACACTGTGCTGTCGGTCAAGCGCTTGATGGGGCGTGGTCTGTCCGACGTCAAGCAATTGGGCGAACAGCTGCCGTACCGCTTCGTCGACGGCGAGTCTCACATGCCGTTCATCGACACCATCCAGGGCCCGAAAAGCCCGGTGGAAGTTTCCGCCGACATCCTCAAGGTCTTGCGCCAGCGCGCCGAGTCGACCCTGGGTGGTGAGCTGGTGGGGGCGGTGATCACCGTTCCGGCCTATTTCGACGATGCGCAGCGTCAAGCGACCAAGGATGCGGCCAAGTTGGCTGGTCTCAACGTGTTGCGTCTGCTCAACGAGCCGACCGCGGCGGCTGTGGCCTATGGTCTGGATCAACATGCCGAAGGCGTGGTGGCCATTTATGACCTGGGTGGCGGGACCTTCGATATTTCCATACTGCGCCTGACCGGCGGCGTCTTCGAAGTGCTGGCCACCGGTGGCGACAGCGCCCTGGGCGGAGACGATTTCGATCATGCGATCGCTGGCTGGATCATCGAGAGCGCCGGCCTGTCCGCCGATCTCGATCCGGGTAAGCAGCGCAATCTGCTGCAAATCGCTTGCGCCGCCAAGGAAGCGCTCACCAATGCCCCGTCGGTCGACGTGACCTATGGCTCCTGGTCGGCGCCGCTGACCCGTGAGGCCTTCGATGCCCTGATCGAGCCGATGGTGGCGCGCAGCCTCAAGGCTTGCCGTCGCGCCGTGCGTGATTCCAATGTCGAGCTGGAAGATGTCCAGGCGGTGGTCATGGTCGGCGGTTCGACCCGTGTTCCACGGGTTCGCGAAGCTGTCGCCGAAATGTTCGGTCGCCAGCCGCTGACCGAGATCGACCCGGATCAGGTGGTGGCCATTGGTGCTGCGATCCAGGCCGATACCCTGGCCGGCAACAAGCGCGATGGTGGCGAACTGCTGCTGCTTGATGTGATTCCGCTGTCCCTGGGGCTGGAAACCATGGGCGGGCTGATGGAGAAGGTGATTCCACGCAACACCACTATCCCGGTCGCTCGGGCCCAGGACTTCACCACTTACAAAGATGGCCAGTCGGCCATGATGATTCATGTATTGCAGGGCGAGCGCGAGCTGATCAGCGACTGCCGCTCCCTGGCGCGTTTCGAGCTGCGCGGTATTCCGGCCATGGTCGCCGGAGCGGCGAAGATCCGCGTGACCTTCCAGGTCGATGCCGACGGTCTGCTGAGCGTGTCCGCTCGCGAGCTGGGCTCGGGCGTCGAAGCCAGCATCCAGGTCAAGCCATCCTACGGCCTGACCGACGGCGAAATCGCCAGGATGCTCAAGGACTCCTTCCAGTACGCCAGCGACGACAAGGTCGCCCGCGTGCTGCGCGAGCAGCAGGTCGATGCCCAGCGTCTGATCGAAGCGGTGCAGGGCGCTCTGGAAGCAGACGGCGAGCGTCTGCTGGATGCCGAAGAGCGCATGGTCATCGAGTTGCAAATGCAGGAATTGAGTGAATTGATGCGTGGCACCGATGGTTACGCCATCGAGCAGCAGACCAAGCGTCTGTCGCAAGTGACCGATGCTTTTGCTGCCCGCCGCCTGGACTCGACGGTGAAAGCCGCTCTGGCGGGGCGCAATCTGAATGAAATCGAGGAATAACTGATGCCGCAGATCATTTTTCTGCCACACGCCGTGTTTTGCCCGGATGGCCTGGTTGTAGAGGCTGCACCGGGTACCTCGATTCTCGAAGTGGCCCATGACAACCACATCGAGATCGAGAGCGCCTGCGGCGGCGTCTGCGCCTGCACCACCTGCCACTGCATCATTCGCGAGGGTTTCGACTCGCTGAATGAAGCCGACGAGCTGGAAGAAGACCTGCTGGACAAGGCCTGGGGCCTGGAGGCGCAATCGCGTCTATCCTGTCAGGCAATCGTCGGCGAGGAAGACCTGACCGTCGAAATTCCGAAATACTCGCTCAACCATGCGGCCGAAGCGCCGCACTGATTCAAGGAATCATCATGAGTCTGAAATGGGTTGATGTGCTGGAAATCGCGATCCAGCTGGCTGAGTCCAAGCCGGATGTGGATCCGCGGTACGTAAACTTTGTCGATCTGCACCAATGGGTTCTGGCACTGCCGGAATTCAGCGACGATCCGGCTCGCGGTGGCGAGAAGGTTCTTGAAGCAATTCAGGCCGCCTGGATCGAAGAAGCAGACTGAGTCTGTCCCGTACGCAGTTAGGCAATCCCTATAAACCCGCGTATAATTCGCGGGTTTAATTTTTCGCTTTAATCACCGTTTCTGGAGTTACACCATGGCTGTTCAACGTACTTTCTCCATCATCAAGCCTGACGCTGTTGCAAAAAACGTCATCGGCGAGATCGTTACCCGTTTCGAAAAAGCTGGCCTGCGCGTTGTAGCTTCGAAAATGAAGCAACTGTCGAAAGCCGAAGCTGAAGGCTTCTACGCTGAGCACAGCGCTCGTGGTTTCTTCGGCGAGCTGGTTGCTTTCATGACTTCCGGTCCGGTTGTCGTTCAGGTTCTGGAAGGCGAAAACGCTATCGCTCTGAACCGTGAGCTGATGGGCGCTACCAACCCTAAAGAAGCTGCTGCCGGCACCATCCGTGCTGACTTCGCTGAATCCATCGACGCCAACGCCGTTCACGGTTCGGACTCCGAAGCCGCTGCTGCACGCGAAATCGCTTACTTCTTCGCTTCCACCGAAGTGACCACTCGCTAAGCCAAAGGCCCGTGAGTGAAGGTGAAACCATGACTACATCGACTGGCAAAACTAACCTGTTGGGTCTGACTCAACCGGAAATGGAAAAATTCTTCGACTCAATCGGGGAGAAGCGTTTCCGTGCCGGTCAGGTAATGAAATGGATTCACCACTTTGGCGTCGATGATTTCGACGCCATGACGAACGTCGGCAAGGCCTTGCGCGAAAAGCTCAAGGCCGTTGCCGAAATTCGTGGTCCGGAAGTGGTCAGCGAGGACATCTCCAGCGACGGCACCCGTAAATGGGTGGTGCGCGTGGCGTCCGGCAGCTGCGTCGAGACCGTTTACATTCCCCAGGGCAAACGCGGCACCTTGTGCGTTTCGTCCCAGGCAGGCTGTGCCCTGGACTGCAGTTTCTGCTCCACCGGCAAGCAAGGCTTCAATAGCAACCTCACCGCCGCCGAAGTCATTGGCCAGGTGTGGATTGCCAACAAATCCTTTGGCAGCGTCCCGGCGACCGTCGACCGCGCCATCACCAACGTGGTGATGATGGGCATGGGAGAACCGCTGCTGAACTTCGACAACGTCATCTCGGCCATGCACCTGATGATGGACGACCTGGGCTACGGCATCTCCAAGCGCCGCGTGACCCTGTCGACCTCCGGCGTGGTGCCGATGATCGATGAGCTGGCCAAGCACATCGACGTCTCCCTGGCGTTGTCCCTGCACGCACCGAACGATGCGCTACGCAACCAGCTGGTACCGATCAACAAGAAGTACCCGCTGAAGATGCTGCTCGAATCCTGCCAGCGCTACATGTCGTCGCTGGGCGAGAAACGTGTGCTGACGATTGAGTACACGCTGCTCAAGGACGTCAATGATAAGGTTGAACACGCTGTCGAGATGATCGCGTTGCTCAAGGACATTCCTTGCAAGATCAACCTGATCCCGTTCAACCCGTTCCCGCATTCCGGTTACGAGCGGCCGAGTAACAACGCCATTCGCCGGTTCCAGGATCAACTGCATCACGCAGGCTTCAACGTCACCGTGCGTACCACTCGCGGCGAAGACATCGATGCGGCCTGTGGACAACTGGTCGGGCAGGTGCTGGATCGCACCCGTCGTAGCGAACGTTATATCGCCGTGCGCGAGTTGAGCGCCGACGCCGATATGCCGCAAAGCGCTGCGAATCGTACCTGAGAGAGGATCTCCATGACCTTGCGCGTCGCGCTGCTTCTGCTTTTTGTCAGCCTGTCGGCTGGCTGTGTTCTTTCTGGGGATTTCAACCCGATGAAGACAAGCAAGGGGCGGGACGAGGCGCGTGAGGCCTATGTCCAGCTGGGTCTGGGTTATCTGCAGCAAGGCATGACCGAGCGGGCGAAAGTGCCGCTGAAAAAGGCCCTGGAGCTGGACGAGTCCGACGCTGACGCCAATGCCGCCCTGGCACTGGTGTTCCAGGCTGAAATGGAGCCCGATCTGGCTGACCAGCATTACCGCAAGGCCCTGGCTGCGCGTCCCTCCGATGCCCGTATCCTGAACAACTACGGCAGTTTTCTCTTTGAAGAAAAACGTTACAAAGATGCTTATCAGCGCTTTGAACAGGCGGCTGCTGATACCCTGTACCCCGAGCGATCCCGAGTGTTCGAGAACCTTGGCATGACCGCCGCGATGCTGGGGGAGCGTGATCTGGCCCGGCAACACCTGGAAAAAGCCCTGCGCCTGAACCGCCAGCAGCCTCGTGCATTGCTGGAAATGGCTGAGTTGTCCTTCGAAGACAGGCATTATGTGCCCGCACGCGACTATTACGATCGTTTTAGCCTGCTGAGCGAGCAAAATGCACGTAGTCTATTGCTCGGCGTTCGGCTGGCAACGGTGTTTGAAGATCGCGACAAGGCCGCCAGTTACGGCCTGCAATTAAAACGACTCTATCCCGGTTCGCCGGAATATCAGCAATACCTGTCGGAGCAATGATGAAAGCGGCGCATCCCGAAGTTCTAGCAGCGACTCGCGTCAACCCCGGTGAGACCCTGCGTCAGGCCCGCGAAAGCAATGGTTGGTCGCTGGCTGAAGTGGCCCTCAAGCTCAATCTGACCGCCAGCTCGTTGAGCAACCTGGAAGCCGGTGCTTTCGACAAGCTGCCGGGGCATACCTTCGCTCGCGGTTATATCCGTGCCTATGCCAAGTTGCTGGGGATGGACCAGGCCGTTCTGGTCCAGGCCTTCGACCAATACACGGGCACCGATTCCCAGGGCAGCAATGTGCACAGCCTGGGCCGTATCGAAGAGCCGGTACGGGTCTCCCACACCATTTTGCGCATTGTCAGCCTGCTGCTGCTGATCGCAGTGATCGGCGGCGGCTTTATCTGGTGGCAGGATCAGACCTCGGTGCGCACCAAGGAACTGATCAGTCTCAATCAGGAACACGTCGAAGTCGAAGGGGCCGACGGCACCACGCAGATTCATCCGATCGACGAGCCGGAAGACCAGGCGGTAGTGGAAGGCCAGACCGAAGGCGAAACCGCCCTGGCCCTGCCTGAAACCCCGGCTCCAGGCCAGGCCCCTGCGGATGCCGCGGCTCCTGCGCCAAGTGCTTCGGTTGCCGCACCTGCTGCTCCGGTTGCTCCTGCTCCAGTGGTCGTGGCGCCGGCAGCGCCCGCGCCGAGCGCTCCGGTCGCGCCAGCCCCTGTAGCGCCAGTGGTCGCCGCACCGGCTGCCCCGGCAGCTCCAACTGCACCTGCCGCCGCGCCTGTAGCCGGCGCCGGTCAGGTACAGATCCAGTTCACAGCCGATTGCTGGACCCAGATCACCGATGGCAGCGGTAAAGTGCTGTTGAGTGGCCTGAAGCGCAAGGGTGAGACCGCCGATGTTTCCGGCAAGCCGCCATTTGCCGTGCGCCTGGGTTATGCCCGTGGCGCGCAGGTCAGCTACAACGGACAAGCGGTCGATGTGGCTCCGTTCACCAGTGGCGAGACTGCTCGCCTGAAGTTAGGTCAATAAGTCATGCACGGCGAATCTCCAATCAAACGTCGCGAGTCCCGCAAGATCTGGGTCGGCTCGGTACCTGTGGGTGGCGATGCCCCCATTGCCGTGCAGAGCATGACCAACAGCGACACCAACGATGTGGCGGCCACTGTGGCCCAGATCAACCGTCTGGAAGCCGCCGGCGTCGATATCGTGCGGGTTTCCGTACCGGACATGGACGCGGCCGAAGCCTTCGGCCGTATCAAGCAGCAGGTCAAGGTGCCTCTGGTTGCCGACATCCACTTCGACTACAAGATCGCCTTGCGCGTGGCCGAACTGGGTGTCGATTGCCTGCGGATCAACCCCGGCAACATCGGTCGTGAAGATCGCGTGCGTGCGGTGGTGGACGCGGCCCGTGATCGCGGGATCCCGATCCGTATCGGTGTCAACGCCGGCTCCCTGGAAAAGGACCTGCAGAAGAAATACGGCGAGCCCACCCCGGCTGCATTGGTGGAATCTGCCCTGCGTCACGTCGAGCACCTCGAGCGTCTGAACTTCAAGGACTTCAAGGTCAGTGTGAAAGCCTCCGACGTGTTCATGGCCGTCGAGGCCTATCGCCTGCTGGCCAAGGAAATCATCCAGCCGCTGCACCTGGGGATCACCGAAGCCGGTGGTTTGCGTTCAGGCACGGTGAAATCCGCCGTGGGCCTCGGTATGCTGCTGGCCGAAGGGATTGGCGATACTATTCGCATCTCGTTGGCGGCCGACCCGGTCGAAGAAGTGAAAGTCGGCTACGACATTCTCAAGTCCCTGCATCTGCGTTCCCGTGGCATCAACTTCATCGCCTGCCCGAGCTGCTCGCGGCAGAACTTCGATGTGGTCAAGACCATGAACGAACTGGAAGGGCGTCTCGAGGATCTGCTGGTGCCGCTGGACGTGGCGGTCATCGGTTGTGTGGTCAACGGTCCGGGCGAAGCCAAAGAGGCGCATATCGGCCTGACCGGCGGGACGCCGAACCTGATTTATATCGACGGCAAGCCGTCGCAGAAACTGACGAATGACAATCTTGTGGATCAACTGGAAAAGCTGATCCGCGAGAAGGCGGCCGAAAAGGTCGAAGCCGACGCAGCGCTGATCGCGCGCGGCTGAGCCCGACTGAAGAGCCGAACGAATTTAAGGATTTATAGTGAGCAAGTCTCTGCAAGCCATTCGTGGCATGAACGACATCCTGCCCGAGCAGACGCCCCTGTGGCGCTATTTCGAGGGCACCGTTGCACGTTTGCTGGATAACTACGGTTACAAGCAGATCCGTATGCCGATCGTCGAGTTCACCGAGCTGTTCAAGCGCTCCATCGGTGAAGTGACCGACATCGTCGAAAAAGAGATGTACACCTTCGACGACCGTAACGGCGACTCCCTGACCCTGCGTCCGGAAGGCACCGCGGCGTGCGTGCGCGCTGTGCTCGAGCATGGCATCACCGGCGGTGGCCAGGTGCAGAAACTCTGGTACATCGGCCCGATGTTCCGCCACGAGCGTCCGCAGAAAGGCCGTTATCGCCAGTTCCACCAGATCGGTTGCGAAGTCTTCAACCTCGACGGTCCGGACATCGACGCCGAACTGATCGTGTTGACCTGGCGCCTGTGGGGCGAGCTGGGTATCCGTGATGCGGTCAAGCTCGAACTGAACAGCCTGGGGACCGCCGAAGCCCGTGCGCGTTATCGCGATGCGCTGGTGACGTTCCTCTCGGCGCGCATGGACAGCCTGGACGAAGACAGCCAGCGCCGCCTGAAAACCAACCCGCTGCGCGTGCTCGACACCAAGAACCCGGATACTCAAGCCGTGCTGGTGGACGCGCCGAAGCTGGCCGACTACCTGGACGAAGAGTCCCGCGTGCACTTCGAGGGTCTCAAGGCCCGTCTGGATGCCGCCGGTATCCCTTATGTGATCAACCCGAAGCTGGTGCGCGGGCTGGATTACTACAGCAAGACCGTTTTCGAATGGGTCACCGACAAGCTCGGCGCCCAGGGCACCGTCTGTGCCGGTGGCCGTTACGACGGCCTGGTCGAGCAGATGGGCGGCAAGCCGACCCCAGGCGTTGGTTTTGCCATGGGCATCGAGCGTCTGGTGCTGCTGCTGGAAACCCTGGAGCAGATCCCGGAAGAGATCTCGCGTCAGGTCGACGTTTACCTCTGCGCCTTCGGGGAAGCTGCCGAACTGGCCGCACTGGCGCTGAGTGAGCGTGTTCGTGATCAATTGCCGAACCTGCGCCTGCAGATCAACGCCGGCGCCGGTAGCTTCAAGAGCCAGTTCAAGAAGGCCGACAAGAGCGGTGCGTTGTACGCACTGATCCTCGGTGACGACGAACTGGCCCAGCAAGTGGTAGGTTTCAAACCCCTGCGTGGCCAGGGCGAACAACAAAGCATTGCCTGGGATGCGCTCGCTGCACACCTGGCCACCTGCGTCGTGCAGGGTTGAAGCTGTCAAACAGCCGATTTAGCGAATAAGGAGTATTGGGGTGTCGAGTACCGAAGATGAACAGCTGGCGGATTTGAAGGACTGGTGGCAGCGCAACGGCAAACCCCTGGTCACCGGCGGCCTGCTGGCGCTGGTCATCGTGTTCGGCTGGCAGGCCTGGCACAAGTATCAGAACAATCAGTCGCAAGGCGCCTCGATGCTCTATCAGCAATTGCTGGAGACCACGCTGACGCCTGACGGCAAGCCGGATGCAGCCCGTGTCGCAGACCTGGCCGGCAAGCTCAACAGCGAGTTCGGCGGTACTGCGTACGCGCAATACGGCAGCCTGTTCGTCGCCAAGGTGGCGGTCGACACCGGCAAGCTGGACGACGCGGCGACCGAACTCAAAGCCATCGCCGACAAGCCGGCCAACCCGACGCTGGGCGAGATCGCCCGTCAGCGCCTGGCCCAGGTCCTGGCGGCGCAGAACAAGGCTGATGAGGCGCTGAAGCTGCTCGAAGGCGATGCCGACAAGGCATTCCTGGCCACTCGCGAAGAGCTCAAGGGCGACCTGCTGGTCCAATTGGGCCGTACCGACGAAGCCCATGCTGCGTACGAAAAAGCCAAGGCTGCGCTGTCCGATGAAGCGGCAGTCGGTGGCCTACAAATCAAGCTGGACGACCTGGCCAAAGGGGATGCGTGACGTGATCCGTTGGAAACATGCAGCATTGCTGGCTCTGGCCGTTCTGGCCGCGGGTTGCAGCAGCAACAGCAAGAAAGAATTGCCACCTGCCGAACTGGTCGACTTCAAAGAAGAAGTGGTCCTGCAGAAACAGTGGAGCCGTTCGGTCGGTGACGGCCAGGGCGAAACCTACAACATGCTGGTTCCGGCGATCGACGGCAGCACCATCTACGCCGCCGACGTTACTGGCGTGGTAGAGGCGCTGGATCGCATGAACGGCGACGTCAAGTGGAAACAGGACCTGGAGTTGCCTGTGTCCGGTGCCGTTGGCGTGGGTTACGGCCTGGTCATGATCGGTACCCTCAAGGGCGAAGTAGTCGCCCTGGATGCTTCGAGCGGTGAAGAGAAGTGGCGTGCGCGGGTGACCAGTGAAGTACTGGCTCCGCCATCCACCAACGGCGATGTGGTTGTGGTCCAGACCCAGGATGACCGTGTGATCGGCCTCGACGCCGCCACCGGCAACCAGATGTGGGTCTATGACAGCACCCCGGCGGTACTGACCCTGCGTGGCACCAGTGCGCCAATCACCACCAACCGCCTGGCGGTCGCCGGTCTGTCGACCGGTAAAGTGGTGGCCCTGGATATCCGCAACGGCGTGCCGGTCTGGGAACAGCGCGTGGCCATTCCGCAAGGTCGTTCCGAGCTGGATCGTGTGGTCGACATCGACGGTGGCCTGCTGTTGTCCGGCGGCACCCTGTATGTCGCCAGCTACCAGGGTCGCGTAGCGGCGCTGGACCTGGAAAGCGGTCGTCCGCTCTGGCAGCGCGATGCTTCCAGCTATGCGGGTGTCGCTCAAGGTTTCGGCAGCGTCTATGTGAGCCTGTCTTCCGGCACAGTCGAAAGCGTCGACGAGCGTTCCACCACTGCACTGTGGAGCAACGACTCGCTGGCTCGCCGCCAACTGTCAGCCCCGGAAGTCTTCTCCAGCTACGTGGCGGTCGGTGACCTGGAAGGTTACCTGCACCTGCTGAGCCAGGTGGACGGTCGCTTCGTTGGCCGTGAGCGTATCGACAGCGATGGTCTGCGTGCGCGTCCGCTGGTGGTGGGCAACATGATTTATGTGTATGGCAACAGCGGCAAACTGGAAGCCCTGACCATCAAGTAATGGTTTGACTATGCTTGGGGTTGATCCCCAAGCGGCCTTGCCCCGGCAAGGTTCGCAGCACGCCATGTGCTGCCCCGAGCACCAGCCGCTGCCTCGCAGCGGCTTTTGTATTTTCTGAATTAACGCAGTGGAGAGCCGCATGGTTCCCGTAATCGCCCTGGTGGGCCGACCGAACGTCGGCAAGTCCACCTTGTTCAACCGCCTGACTCGGACTCGCGACGCCATTGTCGGCGACCTGTCCGGTCTGACCCGTGATCGCCAATACGGTGAGGCCAAGTGGCAAGGGCGTACCTACATTCTGATCGACACCGGCGGTATCTCCGGTGACGAGCATGGCATGGACGAAAAGATGGCCGAGCAGTCGCTGCTGGCCATCGAAGAAGCCGATGTCGTCCTGTTCCTGGTAGACGCCAAGGCCGGTTTCACCGCGGCCGACCAGATGATCGGCGAGCACCTGCGCAAAAGGAACAAGACCTCTTACGTGATTGCCAACAAGGTCGACAATATCGACCCGGACATGGCGCGTGCCGAGTTCGCTCCGCTGGGCATGGGCGACGCGATCCCGATCGCCGGTGCTCACGGCCGCGGTATCACGCAGATGCTGGAAATCGCCCTGCGCGAGTTCCCGAAAGACGACGCGGACGAACCGGAAGAGGGTGAGGAAGAAGTCGTTGCCGAAGGCGAGGAAGCCAAGCGCATTCCGGGCCCGAGCGAAAAAGACGGGATCAAGATCGCCATCATCGGCCGGCCGAACGTGGGCAAGTCCACCCTGGTCAACCGCATGCTCGGCGAAGACCGGGTCATCGTCTACGACCAGCCCGGTACCACCCGCGACAGTATCTACATTCCCTTCGAGCGTAACGAAGAGAAGTACACGCTGATCGACACCGCCGGTGTGCGCAAGCGCGGCAAGATCCACGAGGAAGTCGAAAAGTTCTCGGTGGTCAAAACCCTGCAGGCGATCAAGGACGCCAACGTGGTGATCTTCGTCATGGACGCCCGCGAAGGCGTGGTGGATCACGACCTGAACCTGCTGGGCTTCGCTCTGGAAGCAGGCCGGGCCCTGGTCATCGCCCTGAACAAATGGGATGGCATGGACCCGCGCGAGCGTGACTATGTGAAGACCGAGCTGGAGCGCCGGCTGTTCTTCGTCGACTTCGCCGACATCCACTTCATCTCGGCGTTGCACGGCACTGGCGTGGGCAACCTCTACCAGTCGGTGCAGAACTCCTTCAAGTCCGCGGTAACCCGCTGGCCGACCAGCCGCCTGACGCAGATTCTCGAAGACGCCGTGAGCGAGCACGCGCCACCGATGGTCAACAACCGTCGCATCAAGCTGCGTTATGCCCACCTGGGTGGCGCCAACCCGCCGCTGATCGTGATCCACGGCAACCAGGTGGAGAAGGTGCCGAAGTCTTATGTGCGCTACCTGGAAAACACCTACCGGCGTGTTCTGAAACTGGTCGGCACGCCGATCCGCATCGAATTCAAGGGCGGTGAAAACCCGTACGAAGGCAACAAGAACACGCTCACCGACCGTCAGGTCAACAAGAAGCGTCGCTTGATGACACACCACAAGAAGGCCGAGAAGAAGCGCAAGGACAAGCGCTGACACAGCGCTTCGAGTTGCAAGCCACAAGCTACCAGTAAAAAAGCGGCAGGGCTTGCAGCTTATGGCTTACAGCTTGTAGCTGCGATTAAAAAGGGTCCTTGAGGGACCCTTTTTTAATCGCCGCCCTTTGGGCTATTCTCGGGACCTCCCCGTGCCGCCGTAGAGCCGGGTGTTCAGCAGGGAATCACCCATGATCACCAGTAAGCTGCCGAATGTCGGCACCACCATCTTCACGCAAATGTCGCAGCTCGCCGTGGAAACCGGCGCGCTGAACCTGTCCCAGGGTTTTCCCGATTTCGATGGCCCGCAGGCCCTGCGCAATGCCGTCGCCCGGCATATCGCCAGCGGCCACAACCAATATGCGCCAATGACCGGCCTGCCGGCCTTGCGCCAGCAAGTGGCGGCCAAGATCGCCCGCAGTTACGGCGTGCAGGTGAATGCCGAGACCGAGGTAACCATCACTCCGGGCGCCACCCAGGCGATCTTCTGTGCCATCCAGGCGGTGATCCAGTCCGGTGATGAAGTGATCGTCTTCGATCCTTGCTATGACAGCTATGAGCCTTCGGTGGAGCTGGCCGGCGGCCGTTGTATTCATGTGCAGCTGGGCCTGAACGATTTCGCCATCGACTGGCAGAAGCTCGGCGAGGCGCTGAGCCCGCGTACGCGGATGATCATTCTCAACGCGCCGCACAACCCCAGCGGGGCCCTGATCAGCCGTGCCGAGCTGGATCAGTTGGCGGCGCTGATTCGTGATCGGGACATCTATCTGGTCAGCGACGAGGTGTACGAACACCTGGTATTCGATGGCATCCCCCACGTCAGCGTGCTGGCCCATGAAGAGCTGTACCAGCGGGCATTCGTGGTCAGTTCCTTTGGCAAGACTTATCACGTGACCGGCTGGAAAACCGGCTATGTGGTCGCTCCACCGGCCCTGAGCACCGAGCTGCGCAAGGTGCATCAATATGTCAGCTTCTGCGGCGTGACCCCTTTGCAGTACGCTCTGGCGGACTACATGGCCGAACACCCGGAACATGTCGAAGAGCTTCCCGCTTTCTATCAGGCCAAGCGCGACCTGTTCTGCGACCTGCTGGGGCCTTCACGATTCAGCTTTACCCGGGTGGCCGGTACTTACTTCCAACTGGTGGACTACTCGCAGATCCGCCCGGACCTGAATGACGTCGAGATGGCGATCTGGATGACCCGCGAGCACGGCGTCGCGACCATTCCGGTCTCGGTGTTCTACCGCGAGCCACCGCAAGGACAGCGTCTGGTAAGGCTATGCTTTGCCAAACGTGAGGAGACGCTGCGTCAGGCAGCGGAGAAGCTATGCGTGATCTGAGTGCTTTACCCAATCTGAACGTGGCGCTGGTCCAGACCTCCCTGGTCTGGCACGACCGCCAGGCCAATCTCGAGCACTTCGAGCTGTTGCTCGAGCAGGCCCGGGGCGCCGACCTGATTATCCTGCCGGAAATGTTCACCACCGGATTTTCCATGGAGTCCGAAGCCCTCGCCGAGGCGGAAAACGGTCCGACCAGCAAGTGGCTGCGCAGCCAGGCCGCCAGGCTCGATGCGGTGGTCACCGGCAGCGTGATTATCCAGGCCGCTGACGGCAGCCACCGCAACCGCCTGCTATGGGCACGTCCCGACGGCGAGGTCTGGCATTACGACAAGCGTCATTTGTTCCGCATGGCGGGCGAGCATGATCACTACACGCCGGGCGAGCGCCAGATGCAGTTCGAACTCAAGGGTTGGCGGATCAGGCCGCTGATCTGCTACGACCTGCGTTTTCCGGTATGGAGCCGCGATGCGCGGGATACCGACTTGCTGCTGTACACGGCCAACTGGCCGGGGGCGCGGCGTCAGCACTGGAATCGCTTGTTGCCGGCCAGGGCCATCGAAAACCTGTGTTATGTGGCGGCGGTCAATCGGGTCGGTACCGACGGCAAGGGGTTTGCCTACACCGGGGATAGCCAGGTGCTGGATTTCCAGGGCGAGACCCTGCTCAGCGCCGGTGAGGCCGACGGGGTATTCCAGGTCTGCCTGAATGCCGCGGACCTGGCGGCCTATCGCGCGCGCTTTCCAGCCTACCTCGATGCCGACACCTTCGAGTTCACCCAGGCTTAAAGATCTGTCGGGGTGGGCCGTTAAGGGGTAAGAGGATTTTCAGGGAGATTCATCATGACCACTATCAGTGCTGCGAGCATCAATCCATTCCCGCTGGGGGCAGCGCCGCAAAAGCTCAACATCGCCGAGCAGCAGGCCAGCCCGCTCGAGGTGCAGGACAAGAGCATTGCCGAAGACCGCGACTCGGTGAGTGTCGACATGCAGGAATACGGCGCCAAGGCCGATTTCACGTCGTCCACTGCTGACATCGTCGCGCAGTTGCAGAAGCAGATCGACCAGACCGAAAAGACCCTGTCCGAGCAGCAGTCGCAATTGTCCGGGGTGCAGAAGGGGCAGGCGAGCGATGAGCAGAAGGCGCAACAGGCTCTGGAGGTGCAGGCGCAGATCGCGATCACCGCCAACAACCTGCAGGTGTTGCAGGCGGCCTTGCTCCAGGCGCTGACGGCGCGGATCAATACCACTGCCTGAGTGAGGCAATAAATACACAATAAAAAAGCCCCGGATCATCCGGGGCTTTTTTGTCGCCGTAAAACCGTCAGGCGGCTTTGGCGTCCAGCTGGCTCAGGGAGCGGTTCAGCGCGCTGAACAGGGCCTTGAAGCTGGCGGTGGTGATGTTTTCATCGATACCCACACCGTGCACCGCGCGTTCGCCGTTCACACGCAGTTCGATATAGGCCGCGGCCTTGGCGTTGGTGCCCGCGCCGATGGCGTGCTCGTTGTAGTCCATGATTTCCACCGGAACCGGCAAGCCGGCCACCAAGGCTTCCAGGGCGCCATTGCCCTTGCCGCGCCAATGCAGGTTGGTCTCGCCCTGGCCCTTGCTGGACACTTCCACTTCCACGGCGCTGTGGCCGTTTTCTTCCTGCAGGCGATGGCTGACCAGCGCGTACGGGGTGTTGGCCTGCAAGTATTCGCTGTGGAGCAACGCGTGGATCTGCTGGGCGGTCATCTCCAGGCCCAGGCGATCGGTTTCACGCTGTACCACCTGGCTGAACTCGATCTGCATGCGACGCGGCAAGCTGATACCGTATTCCTGCTCCAGCAGGTAGGCGATACCGCCTTTGCCCGACTGGCTGTTGACGCGAATCACCGCCTCATAGCTGCGGCCGATGTCGGCCGGGTCGATCGGCAAGTACGGTACTTCCCACAGGGCATCGGATTTCTGCTGGGCGAAGCCCTTGCGGATGGCATCCTGGTGCGAGCCGGAGAAGGCGGTGTGAACCAGGTCGCCGACATACGGATGACGCGGGTGCACCGGGATCTGGTTGCATTCTTCGACCACTTTGCGCACGCCGTCGATATCGGAGAAGTCCAGCTCCGGATCGATACCCTGGGTGTAGAGGTTCAGGGCCACGGTGACCAGGTCGACGTTGCCGGTACGTTCGCCGTTGCCGAACAGGCAGCCTTCGACGCGGTCGGCGCCGGCCATCAGGCCCAGCTCGGTGGCGGCTACGCCGGTACCCCGGTCGTTGTGGGTGTGCAGGCTGATGATCACGCTGTCACGACGGTTGATGTGGCGGCCGAACCATTCGATCTGGTCGGCATAGATGTTCGGTGTGGCGACTTCGACGGTGGCCGGCAGGTTGAGGATCACCTTGTTGGCTGGCGTCGGGTTCCAGACCTCGATCACCGCGTCGCAGACTTCCTTGGCGAACTCCAGCTCAGTGGCGCTGAAGGTCTCTGGCGAGTATTCGAACTGCCATTGGGTTTCCGGCTGCTGGGCGGCGTATTTGACGAACAGCTTGGCAGCGTTCACCGCGATCTCTTTCACGCCTTCCTTGTCCTGGTTGAAGACAATGCGGCGGAACGACGGGCTGGTGGCGTTGTACAGGTGGACGATGGCTTTCTTCGCCCCGCGCAACGATTCGAAGGTACGGGCGATCAGGTCTTCACGGGCCTGGGTCAGCACCTGGATGGTGGTGTCGTCCGGGATGTGGCCGCCTTCGATCAGGGTGCGCACGAAGTCGAAGTCGGTCTGCGAAGCGGCCGGGAAGGAGGCCTCGATTTCTTTCACACCGACGGCGACCAGGGTTTTCCAGAAGCGCAGCTTCTTCACCGCATCCATCGGCTCGATCAACGACTGGTTGCCATCACGCAGGTCGGAACTGCACCAGATCGGCGCGCGGGTGATGGTCTTCGACGGCCAGGTGCGGTCCGGCAAGTTGATGGTCGGGAACGCGCGGTACTTCGAGGAAGGGTCTTTGAGCATGCTCATGGGAAAATCCTTATTGTCCGGGCCGAAAAGAGGCGGCCTGCCGGTGAATCAATGGGTGTGCTGTTTGAAGCAGGGGACGAGGTACCGCGACTCAACCTGGCAGTCGTGCGCTGACGAGGCAGAGGCTTCGGTGTTGGCGGCGCTGAATGAGGGTGTGAGAGGTTTTCATGCCCTCAACCCTAACCATTGGGGTGAAAGATGGCAAGCAGTCGAAAAAAATTGAGATAAATCTCTTAAAGCGGAAGATTTTCGAGATTTTATTCTGCAAGGTTGGCGGCTGCTTCGATCTTATTGCGCAGACTTTTGAACCTGCGCAATCCCTGCGGGAGTCTGACTCAGGGCTGGAAGGCCCCGATAAAGATCGCCGGATCGACCCGGGCATCGTTCAGGCTGACGTTCCAGTGCATGTGCGGCCCGGTGGCGCGCCCGGTGGAGCCGACTTTCCCGACCACGCCGCCGCGGGCCAGTTGCTGGCCGACCTTCACGTCGATCTTCGACATATGGCAGAACATGCTGATAAAGCCCTGGCCGTGGTCGACGAATACGGTGTTGCCGTTGAAAAAGTAATTGCCGATCAGGATCACCTTGCCGGCCGCGGGCGTCTTGATCGGCGTGCCGGCGGGCACCGCGAAGTCCAGTCCGGCGTGCGGGTTGCGCTCCTCACCGTTGAAGAAGCGGCGAACGCCGAACTTGCTCGACAGCGGGCCGCTCACCGGTTTGTCCAGCAGCAGGTTGCTCGGGGTGTTGGGGCTGAAACTGCGGTAGGCGCGGACCTGCTCGGCCAACTCGGCGTCGATGCGCTTGAGGTCGGCCGGATCGGGATTGACCTGGCGTTTGTTCTTTAGCGTGATGTGCTGTTCCGGGTATTTCTTGCTGCCCACACTGAAGTTCAGGTTGCGACCGCCAGCGCTGATCTGCTGGGTGCCGGGCTTGACGGTCAGGGGGATGCCGACAATCGCCAGCCAGTTGTTCTGTTCCTTGACCACCAGCAGCGGTTTTCCCTGGTAGCTGGCCTTGGGCGCCTGGGCGGCGCTGCCCAGGTCGATCACCGCCACGCCGCCGGGCACTGGTTTGTTCAGCAGGCGCGTGATGTAGCTATCGGCATGGGCGTTGAAGGTCAGGCACAGCAACAGCAGGGAGCTTAGAAAACGCGGCATGGATCAATCCAGTAAAGAGAGGGTGACAGGCGTCAGGTGATTGTCTTCGACCCGGACCTGCAGTTCGCCTTCGCCAAGACGGGCCTTGAGGCGCTGTCCCGGCTGGGTCTGTGCGGCGCTGCGAATGGCCTGGCCGCGCTCGTCCAGCAGGATGCTGTAGCCACGGCCGAGGGTGGCCAGCGGGCTGACCACATGCAGGGTCTGGATCTGGCTTTGTAGTTGCAGGCGCCGGGACTTCAGGCCTTCGCGCATGGCCCGTGGCAGGCGTTCGGCCAAGCTGTCGAGGCGTTGCCGCAGCAGCGCCAGTTGCCGCCCGGGGTGCTGGCCGGCAAGCCGGGTTTCCAGGCGGATCAGGCGTTCGCGACGGGTATTGAGGCTGCGCTCGAATGCCCGGCGCATGCGCATGTCCAGGTCGTCCAGGCGCTGTGCTTGCTGGCGCAGGCGTTCGCCGGGGTGACGCAGGCGCCGGGCCATGCCTTCCAGGCGCAGGCGGTCGCGCAGCAGCCGATCGCGCATGCGCATTACCAGGCGTCGATGCAGGCTTTCGACCCGATGCCGCAGGTCGCTGGAGTCCGGGGCGAGCAATTCGGCCGCTGCCGAGGGCGTTGGTGCGCGCACGTCGGCGACGAAGTCGCTGATCGATACGTCGGTTTCATGACCCACGGCGCTGACGATTGGCGTGACACAGGCATCCACCGCCCGGGCCACGGCTTCTTCGTTGAAGCACCAGAGGTCTTCCAGGGAACCGCCGCCACGGGCCAGGATCAGTGCGTCGAAGCCCCGGGCATCGGCCATTTTCAGGGCACGGACGATCTGCGCGGTCGCCTCGCGGCCTTGCACGGCGGTCGGGATCAGGGTCAGGGCCACTTGCGGTGCGCGGCGACGGAACACGCTGATGATGTCGCGAATCACCGCGCCCGTCGGCGAACTGATAATGCCGATGCGCTGCGGATGGGCGGGCAGCGGCACCTTGCGTTCGGTGCTGAACAGGCCTTCGGCACTGAGCTTTTCCTTCAGGGCATCGAAGGCCAGGCGCAGGGCGCCGTCGCCGGCCGGTTCGACCGTATCGAGGATCAGCTGATAGTCGCCGCGGCCCTCGAACAGCGAGACCTTGCCGCGCACCTTGACCGCCAGGCCGTCCTTCAGCGCCTGGCGCACCCGCGCGGCATTTTGCCGAAACAGCGCGCAGCGCACCTGGGCACCGCTGTCCTTGAGGGTGAAATACACATGGCCGGACGCCGGGCGGGCGAGGTTGGAGATTTCGCCTTCGACCCAGATGTTGCTGAACACGTCTTCCAGCAACACCCGCGCACGGCCGTTGAGCTGGCTGACGGTCAGGACTTCGCGGTCCAGGCCGAGTCTTGCAAAGGGATCTTTAATCATGGGGCGCAGTTTAAAGGCATTCGGCAAACAATCTCCATGGATCGAAACAAAAGGAGACGATGCCTTTGTCGGCCTCGAATACTCCTTCAGTGGTCAGGGCGTGAGGGCGGCGTGGAAGTGTTCGATGAACTGCTTGACCAGCGGTGTCGGGTCCTGCCGACAGGCGAGGGCGACCGTGCTCTGGCAGGCCGGGTCCGCCAAGGGCAGGAAGTGCAGGCTGGCGGGTGCAATGTCTTGCATCGATTCGGGCAACAGGGCGATGCCGAATCCGGCCTGGATCAGTTGCAACTGCGTGGTCTTGCGCGACAACACCCGCGCCGCCTTGGGGAAAAAGCCCTGGCGCATGCACAACTCGGCCGACAGGTAACTCAGGCCTCCACGCTGTGGATGGGGAATGGAGATAAAGGCTTCGTCGCGCAGTTGCGCCAGATCCACGCCCCGTTCAGGAGGGCTTAATGCAAGAGGATGGCCCGGCGGCAGGGCCAGCAGCAGGCGCTCACTGAACAGCGGCGTGATCTGCACGCCCTCGCGCTGGCGCAGTACCGGCAGGCGTAGCAGGCCGATATCCAGCCGGCCTTCGGCGACTTCCTCCAACTGCGCTTCGGAAGACAGGGTGGCGATGTCCATCAAGGCGCCCGGGCACTGCTCCAGATAACCGCTGATGGCCCGCAGCAAACGGCCGCTCATGGACACCGTGCTGGAGTGGCTCAGGCGCAATGTCCCCAGTTGCCCATGGCCGACCTGGGTTGCCAGCTCGCTGGCCTTGTTCAGCTCGTCGAGCAGGTTGCGGGCGCGCGGGTAGAAGGCTTCACCCGCCGCCGTCAGCCTGGGCAGGCGCGCGGTGCGTTCGAACAGCGGGGTCTTGAGGTGGATCTCCAGTTCCTTGATCTGCCGACTGAGGGCGGACTGGGCAACGAACAGGCGTTCGGCGGCGGCGCTGAAACTGCCGCTGTCGGCGATTTCCACGAAGTAGCGCAGTTGGCGGGTTGAAATCACTCGTCATGCCTTTTTGAGATGGGTTGCTGGCTTTGATGATATTAGTCGCAAGGCTTGTGGCTGGCTAAAGTCATTCCTTGATTAAAGAAGGATGGCGAATCGATGAGCATGGTCGAGTTGTTGGGGCAGTGGTCGTGGGGGGCGAGTGGCTGGTTGGCGATCGGCCTGGGGATCGCCCTGGCCTATATCGTGTTCGGCATTGCCGGGTTCGGTACGGCGCTGGTGGCCGGGCCGGTGCTGATCCTGTTCATGCCGCTGTCGAAGATAATCCCGCTGCTGGTGCTGCTGGATTTTGTCGCGGCCTTCGGCAATCTCTTGCCGTCGCGGCGGGATGTCGATCGCTCCGAGCTGGTACGCCTGCTGCCGTGCATGGCGCTGGGCTGCACCCTCGGGGTGATCTTCCTGCTCAACCTCAAGTCCGACCTGTTGCTGCTGTTGATGGGGCTGTTTATCAGCGCTTATGCGGTGTACAGCCTGTGGGTCAAGGCAAGGCCCAAGGCGCTGGCGGCGGGCTGGGCGATTCCCATGGGGACCGTGGGTGGGACGTTCGGGGCGCTGTTCGGCAGTGGCGGCTTTTTATATGCGATCTATCTGAACAGCCGCCTGCCCAAGGATGCGGCGCGGGCCACCCAGAGTGCGTTGATCAGTTGCAGCACGGTGGTGCGCCTGAGCCTGTTCGCCATTGCCGGGGTTTATGCGCAGCTGCCTTTATTGTTGTTGGCGCTGTGCTTGTTGCCGGCGATGGCGCTGGGCTTGTGGATGGGGCGGCGGCTGACCCTGAAGCTGTCCCGCGAGGCGTTCGTCCGGCTGGTGACCTGGCTGGTGCTCGCCAGCGGCATTGCCCTGATCGGTCGTTACCTGAGTACTTGACCTGTGGGGTTCAGGGATTAAGCTGCGGGCCCTCGGATCTACCCGGCATGTCGACTTCTACACTTATTAGTAGGTATCGGCTCACAGGCGTACCGTCCGAACAGGCGACGCAGACTTCCCTTCAAACGCTTCAGGCCCCACCCATGAACTCGCAAAGCATCATCGTCCCGAAAATCTCCACCTTGCCGGTTCACGAACCTCGCGCCCGGGCGATCGTGCGCTGGCTGGTGCGCAAGAACATCGTCGAGGAAGCCTTGAGCACCTGTGGCCGTACCGGCAATCGCATGGCGCACGCCATTGCCCCGGGCGCGCGCGAAGTCGTGCTGCGCCCGGAGGCCTTGCCCTTCGGCGAACCGGTCAACGGCCTGGAGATCATTACCAAGCGCTGCATCTACACCCCGGCCAAGGGGTTTCTCGAGGAAGCGGGCTGCGCCGAGTGCCGCCAGGAAGTGGGGGAGGCGCTGTTCGAGAGCCTGGAAGACTGGATGCCCGGGCGCACCGATAACTTCACCTGCCCCGAGTGCGGGCATGAAGATGACATCAACGGTTTTCTGTTCTTGCAGGAGTGCGGGTTTTCCAACCTCGGTTTCATCTTCAACAACTGGGCCGAGGCCGGGTTCAAGCAGAGCTTTCTCGACGAGTTCGCCGAATGGCTGGATCAGCCGGTGAGCTGGGTGAAGGTGGAGTTGTAAGGGGATTTCGGCAACCGGGTCCGGGTGCTGGATTCATCGTCGGCAGGTGCAATGCTGGCCCGCGAAACAGACGCTGCGTTCCGGCAAATTCCCCATCCATCACCCCGTTGATAATAGACAGAGTTTTACATTGAGCCCGGGTAGGTGTCTGAGTATAATGGCGCGCTTCCATTTTCCCGCTCGGGAGCCCCCGCGATGCTGCGTATCAGCCAAGAAGCTCTGACCTTCGACGACATTCTCCTAGTGCCTGGTTATTCCGAGGTGCTTCCTAACGAAGTCAGTCTCAAGACCCGTCTTACCCGTGGCATCGAGCTGAATATTCCACTGGTTTCCGCCGCAATGGACACCGTCACTGAAGCCCGTCTGGCAATCGCCATGGCTCAGGAAGGTGGCATCGGTATCATCCACAAGAACATGACCATCGAGCAGCAAGCTGCCGAAGTCCGCAAGGTCAAGAAGTTCGAAGCCGGCGTCGTCAAAGACCCGATCACCATCGAGGCTGACGCCACGGTGCGCGACCTGTTCGAACTGACCCGCATGCACAACATTTCCGGCGTGCCGGTACTGCACGATGGCGACCTGGTCGGCATCGTCACTTCCCGTGACGTGCGTTTCGAAAACCGCCTGGACGCCAGTGTCCGTGAAGTGATGACGCCTAAAGAGCGCCTGGTCACGGTCAAGGAAGGCGCCGACAAGAACGATGTGCGCGAGCTGCTG
The DNA here is from genome assembly GCF_017349615.1 of Pseudomonas sp. GW531-T4. Taxonomy (NCBI): domain Bacteria; kingdom Pseudomonadati; phylum Pseudomonadota; class Gammaproteobacteria; order Pseudomonadales; family Pseudomonadaceae; genus Pseudomonas; species Pseudomonas sp. GW531-T4. The sequence goes on along the minus strand of NZ_JACMZT010000026.1, from coordinate 63,513 downwards.
CACAAGCACCGCATCGAGCGCGTGCTGATCGTCGACGACAAGTTCGCCCTCAAGGGCATGATGACCGTCAACGACATCGAAAAAGCCAAGGCTTACCCGCTGGCCAGCAAGGACGATCAAGGTCGTCTGCGCGTAGGTGCTGCGGTCGGTACCGGTAAAGACACCGGTGACCGTGTTGCCGCCCTGGTCAACGCCGGTGTGGACGTGGTGGTGGTCGACACCGCCCACGGTCACTCCAAAGGCGTGATCGATCGCGTTCGCTGGGTCAAGGAAAACTACCCGCAAGTGCAAGTGATCGGCGGCAACATCGCCACCGGTGCCGCTGCCAAGGCCCTGGCCGCAGCCGGCGCCGACGCAGTCAAGGTCGGTATCGGCCCGGGCTCGATCTGCACCACCCGTATCGTCGCCGGTGTCGGCGTACCGCAAATCAGCGCCATCGCCAATGTCGCCGCAGCCCTTGAAGGCACCGGCGTTCCATTGATCGCCGACGGCGGCATCCGCTTCTCCGGTGACCTGTCCAAGGCCATCGTCGCTGGTGCTTCCGCGGTGATGATGGGCTCGATGTTCGCCGGTACCGAAGAAGCGCCAGGCGAAATCGAACTGTTCCAGGGCCGTTCCTACAAGGCTTACCGCGGCATGGGTTCGCTGGGCGCCATGTCCCAGGCCCAGGGCTCTTCCGACCGTTACTTCCAGGACTCCTCCGCGGGTGCCGAGAAGCTGGTTCCGGAAGGCATCGAAGGCCGTGTTCCTTACAAGGGCACCCTGACCGCCATCATCCATCAACTGATGGGTGGCCTGCGTTCTTCCATGGGCTACACCGGTAGCGCCAACATCGAAGAAATGCGCACCAAGCCGGAGTTCGTACGCATCACTGGCGCCGGTATGGCTGAGTCCCACGTCCACGACGTGCAGATCACCAAGGAAGCGCCGAACTACCGCGTAGGTTGATGCTTCAAGCAAAACGTTAAATGACCGGGGCTGTTTTATTCAGCCCCGAGTCGTTTCTGAATCACGACTGTTTTCGAATTACCTAGACGAGACTGAATCATGGCCCTCGACATTCATGCCCACCGCATCCTGATCCTCGATTTCGGTTCTCAGTACACCCAGTTGATCGCCCGTCGCGTGCGTGAAATCGGCGTGTACTGCGAACTGCATCCGTTCGACATGGATGACGAAGCGATTCGCGAATTCGCTCCAAAAGGTGTAATTCTCGCCGGCGGCCCCGAGTCCGTGCACGAAGCCGACAGCCCGCGCTGCCCGCAAGCGGTGTTCGACCTGGGCGTGCCGGTCTTCGGTATCTGCTACGGCATGCAGACCATGGCCGAGCAAATGGGCGGCAAGGTCGAGGGTTCCGAGCTGCGTGAATTCGGTTATGCCCGCGTCGATGTGGTCGGCAAGAGCCGCCTGCTGGACGGCATCGAAGACCACGTCGACGCTGACGGCCTGTTCGGCCTCGACGTGTGGATGAGCCACGGTGACAAGGTCACCAAGATGCCGGAAGACTTCCACATCCTGGCCAGCACCCCGAGCTGCCCGATCGCCGGCATGTTCAACGACGACCTGCGCTACTACGGCGTGCAGTTCCACCCGGAAGTGACCCACACCAAGCAGGGCGGTCGCATCCTGTCGCGCTTCATCCTCGACATCTGCGGCTGCGAAGCCCTGTGGACGCCGTCGAAGATCGCTGAAGACGCTATCGCCCAGGTGCGTGCCCAGGTGGGCACCGACAACGTTCTGCTCGGCCTGTCCGGCGGCGTCGACTCCTCGGTGGTCGCGGCCCTGCTGCACAAGGCCATCGGCGACCAGCTGACCTGCGTCTTCGTCGACAACGGCCTGCTGCGCCTGCACGAAGGCGAGCAAGTGATGGCCATGTTCGCCGAGAACATGGGCGTCAAGGTGATCCGCGCCAACGCCGAGGACCAGTTCCTCAACAACCTGGCCGGCGAAGCCGACCCGGAGAAGAAGCGCAAGATCATCGGCCGTACCTTCATCGACGTGTTCGATGCCGAATCCTGCAAGCTGGACAACATCAAGTTCCTGGCCCAGGGCACCATCTACCCGGACGTGATCGAGTCGGCTGGCGCCAAGAGCGGCAAGGCCCACGTGATCAAGTCGCACCACAACGTGGGCGGCCTGCCGGAAGAAATGAACCTCAAGCTGGTCGAGCCCCTGCGCGAGCTGTTCAAGGACGAAGTCCGTCGTCTGGGCCTGGAGCTGGGCCTGCCGTACGACATGGTCTACCGTCACCCGTTCCCGGGCCCGGGCCTGGGCGTGCGCATCCTCGGCGAAGTGAAGAAGGAATACGCCGACCTGCTGCGTCGCGCCGACCACATCTTCATCGAAGAGCTGCGCAAGGCCGACTGGTACCACAAGGTCAGCCAGGCGTTCGTGGTGTTCCAGCCGGTGAAGTCGGTGGGTGTGGTCGGTGACGGCCGTCGTTACGCCTGGGTCGTGGCCCTGCGTGCCGTGGAAACCATCGATTTCATGACCGCACGTTGGGCGCACCTGCCTTACGAGCTGCTGGAAACCGTCAGCGGCCGGATCATCAACGAGATCGAAGGCATCTCCCGCGTCACCTACGACGTATCGAGCAAGCCGCCAGCCACCATCGAGTGGGAATGATCCCGGCCGAGTGATCGGCTGCTGATCGTTCAGGCAACAGCAATGGCGATCGAGACCTTCGGGTGTCGATCGCCATTTGTGTTTCAGGGTCTTTAAAACGCCCGGTTTCCAGCCCTCCCGCAATACCAGGAAAGACATGGGCCCATCGTCGCTCGCCTGGCCTGTGTACCCTCGACAGACATTCATCGAATTCCCAGCGGCGGCCTTTGGCGATGCCGGCGCAGGCGTTGAAAGAATTCATGGTTGTCAGTTGACAACCTTTTCATTGTTGACGAGACTGGAGGCCATGGATGGCTCGCACACCTCATCCCAAGAAAGACATTGAAATGGCGCTGCGTTACGCCGAGTGGCAGGGCTGGCGCGTCGAAGTCGGCGGTAGTCATGCCTGGGGCAAGATCTACTGCCCTTACAACAGCGAGGTGTGCCGGTGTGGCGAGTTCTGCATCACCAGTGTGTGGAGCTCGCCGAAAAATCCCCTCCAGCATGCCCGGGCGCTGTGCCGGGTAGTCGACAACTGCACGCTGAATCAGCTGCGCGGCGGGAAAGTCCCGCAACCTCGTCGGGAGTCATGACCATGGAATACCTGTTTACCCTCAACTACCTGCTGCCCGCCCACGACTGCGACCCGGACGTGCTGGTGGAGCGCCTCGGCGCGGGGGGCTGCACCGACGCGCTGGTCGGTACCGGGCTGGCGGGACGCCTGGCGCTGGAGTTCAGCCGCGAGGCCGAAAGCGGTGAGGCGGCGCTGCTCAGTGCCCTGGGCGATATCAAGCGGATCATTCCGGATGCGCGGCTGGTAGAGGCCAGCCCGGATTTCGTCGGCCTGAGCGAGATTGCCGATATCGTCGGGGTCTCCCGGCAGAACATGCGCAAGCTGATGCTCAACCATGCCGGCAGCTTCCCCCTGGCGATCCACGAGGGCAGCGCCTCGCTCTGGCATCTGGCGGAAGTGCTGAGCTGGCTGGAGGCCCGGGGCGGTTACCAGTTGCAGCACCCGGTGATAGAGGTGGCGCGGGTCGCGCAATCCGTGAACGTTGCCAAGGAGGCCCGGCGGGTTGGCACCCCGAGCGCCGAACTGGTGGCGCTGCTGGGCTGAGTGATCGGGCCCGCCGCGACGGTCAGCGTCGGGCGACGTCCGAGAAGTAGAACTTGTCCAGGGTGTGGCGTGATTCGGTGTACTCGAACTGTCGGCCGTCCTGCAGGAAGGTCTGGTTGCTGACCACTATCACGTGGCTCTGGCCTTCCAGGTCCAGGTGCTGCTGGTCATCCCGGGTGCGTGGGATCGCTTCGATGGTCCGCTGAGCGTAGCTGATCTGCAATTGCAGGGTCTGCTCGATGTAGGCGTAGATCGAGTGCTCGGCAATCTGCCGGTCCAGCCCCGGGATCAACTCGGCGACAAAGTGGTTGATGTCGAGAATCACCCGTTTGCCATCGATACGCCGCACCCGCTTGATGCGGGTAATCAGGCTGCCTTCCTCGGCCTGCAGGTGTTCGCGCAACGCGCCTTCGAGGGGAAACTGGGTGAACTCCACCACCTCGGTGCTGACGTCGTTGCCCAGGCGTGGATAGGTTTCCTGGAAGCTGACGATGCCGCCCAGCTGGAACTCGATCGGGTGCGGCGACAGCACAAAAGTGCCCTTGCCATGGATCTTCTGGGCGAAGCCGCGCTCCTGCAACTGCTCGATGGCCTTGCGCACGGTGCCGCGGCTGGCCTGGTAGCTGTCCATCAACTCGGTTTCGGAAGGCAGGCGAGCGCCGCGTTCCAGGCGCTCGGTGGTGATGCTGGCAAGCAGATCGCTGTAGATCTGGTTGTATTTACTCATGGGATGGCTCTGTGCCGTCTGCGCTCAAGGCGGGAACCTTAAGGGCCGTGAGCGGATTTGTCTATTTGAGACGCTGGGGTCGAACGCCTGGTTGCGGGTGTTGAACTGGCGATGAAATACCTTACAGCAGTTTAAGAATTTTCTGTCGCGCATGGCGTGCTCTGCCGGAAAACACGGATCTAGAGCGGTTCTCGCGCAGAAGAAACTCACTGCGACCTGTATTTCGGAGCGGCACCGACAAACTCGTCTGTACGAGTTGTTGATTTAACTCGTACAGACGAGTATTTTTCGCTTCGGCGTGCTGCCAATAACAAAAAACCAAAGCGGAAGAACAAGCATGAGCCACGATTACTCCACGATCGCCAGCGAGTTGCTGCACAGCCTCGGTGGCGCCGACAACCTCGAACAAGCCGCGCATTGCGTCACCCGCCTGCGCCTGGCGCTCAAGGACCCGAGCCTGGTGGACAGCGCGACGCTGAACCAGATCGATCTGGTCAAGGGCTCGTTTTTCACCGGTGGCCTGTTCCAGGTGGTCATCGGCCCCGGCGAAGTCGAAAAGGTCTATGCCGCGTTGCGCCAACTCACCGGGCTGGCCGCATCCACCATCGCCGACGTCAAGCAGAAGGGCGCCGACAAGACCAACGCCATGCAGCGCCTGGTGCGAGTGTTTTCCGATGTCTTCATGCCGATCCTGCCGGCGCTGATCATTGCCGGCCTGCTGATGGGGGTGAACAACCTGATCGGCGCCAAGGGCATGTTCATCGAGGGCCGCACCCTGCTCGAGGCCTACCCGACCCTGGATGGCGTGTGGAGCCTGATCAACCTGATGGCCAACACCTCCTTCGTATTCCTGCCGGCACTGGTGGGCTGGTCGGCGGCCAAGCGCTTTGGCGGCAGCGAGATCCTCGGCATCGTGCTGGGCCTGATGCTGGTGCATCCCGACCTGCTCAATGCCTGGAACTACGGCAAGGCCGTGGCCGGGCTGGAGGGCCAGAGCCTGCCGTACTTCGACATCTTCGGCCTGTTCCAGATCGAGAAGGTCGGCTACCAGGGGCAGATCCTGCCGATCCTGCTGGCGGCCTACGTCATGAGCGTCATCGAAAAATGGCTGCGGGCGCGGGTACCGAACGCGATCACCCTGCTGGTCGTGCCCATCACCACCATAGTGGTCACCGGCGTGCTGGCGCTGGCGGTGATCGGCCCGGTGACCCGGCACCTGGGGATCCTGATCACCGAAGGCGTGGTCACCCTGTTCGAACTGGCACCGATGGTCGGCGGGGCGATTTTCGGCCTGCTCTACGCGCCGCTGGTGATCACCGGCATGCACCACATGTTCCTCGCCGTGGACCTGCAACTGATCTCGACCCAGGGCGGCACCTTCATCTGGCCGATGATCGTCATGTCCAACCTGGCCCAGGGCAGTGCGGCGCTGGCGGTGTTCAGCATGAGCCGCAACGCACGGGACCGCAGCATGGCCTCGACCTCGGCGATCTCCGCCTATTTCGGCATCACCGAGCCGGCCATGTTCGGGGTCAACCTGCGCTACAAATTCCCGTTCTACGCCGCGCTGATCGGCTCGGCGCTGGGCTGCATTTTCCTCTCGCTGAACAAGGTCCAGGCCTCGGCCATCGGCGTCGGCGGGCTGCCGGGGTTCATCTCGATCATTCCCCAGTACATCCCGATGTTCGTGGTCGGCATGGTCGTCGCCCTGGTGGTGCCGTTCGTACTGACCTGCGGCTTGAGCATGAAGATCATCCGGCCGGGGTATCGCGTCGCCTGACAGATCGCGATAAGGCCCCCAAGGCCAGTACCCAACCCATTGAAGGAGCCCGCCATGCAAGACTGGCAGCGTTCGGTGATCTACCAGATCTACCCGAAGAGTTTCTACAGCCACAGCGGCCAGGCCACCGGCGACCTGCTGGGGGTGGTCGACAAGCTCGACTACCTGCACTGGCTGGGTGTCGATTGCCTGTGGCTCACTCCGTTCCTGCGCTCGCCGCAACGTGACAACGGCTATGACATCAGCGACTACTACGCCATCGACCCGAGCTACGGGACCATGGCCGATTGCGAGCTGCTGATCGCCGAGGCCGGCAAGCGCGGCATCAAGCTGATGCTGGACATCGTGGTCAACCACACCTCCATCGAACATGAGTGGTTCCAGCAGGCCCGCAGCAGCCTCGACAACCCGTACCGCGACTTCTACATCTGGCGCGACCAGCCGAACAACTGGGAGTCCAAGTTCGGCGGCTCCGCCTGGGAGTACGAAGCGCAGACCGGCCAGTACTACCTGCACCTGTTCGACCATACCCAGGCCGACCTCAACTGGGACAACCCCCAGGTGCGCACCGAAGTGTTCAAGATGATGCGTTTCTGGCGCGACAAAGGCGTGGGCGGCTTCCGCCTGGACGTGATCAACCTGATTTCCAAGCCGGCCGATTTCCCGGAAGACGCCAGCGATGGCCGGCGCTTCTATACCGACGGCCCGAACGTGCACCCGTACCTGCAGCAGATGCATCGCGAGGTCTTCGAGGGCTTTGACCTGATCAACGTCGGCGAGATGTCCTCCACCAGCCTCGAGCACTGCATTCGTTACTCGCAGCCCGAGTCGAAAGAGCTGTCGATGACCTTCAACTTCCACCACCTGAAGGTCGATTACCCGAACCTGCAGAAGTGGATTCGCGCCGATTTCGACTTCCTCCAGCTCAAGCGCATCCTCTCCGACTGGCAGAGCGGCATGCAGGCCGGTGGTGGCTGGAACGCGTTGTTCTGGTGTAACCACGACCAGCCGCGGGTGGTGTCGCGTTTTGGCGACGACGGCGAATACCGGGTGGTTTCGGCGAAGATGCTCGCTACCGCGCTGCACTTCCTCCAGGGCACGCCGTTCGTCTACCAGGGCGAAGAGCTGGGCATGACCAACCCCGGTTTTACCCACATCGACCAATACCGCGATGTCGAGACCCTGAACATCTACCGCCTCAAGCGCGAAGCCGGCGACAGCGAGGCGGACAACATGGCGGCGATCATGCAGAAGTCCCGGGACAACGGGCGCACGCCAATGCAATGGAAGGCCGGGGCCCATGCCGGTTTCAGCAGCGTCGAACCCTGGATCGGCGTGCCGGCCAATGCCGCGCAAATCAACGTTGAGCAGCAACTGGAAGACCCGGATTCGGTGTTGCACCACTACCGTCAGCTGATTGCCCTGCGCCGTCGCGAGCCGCTGATCCAGGACGGCGAGTATCGCCCGCTGCTGGCCGAGCACCCGCAGGTCTGGGCCTATCTGCGCGAAGGGCAGGGCGAGCGCCTGCTGGTGGTGAACAATTTCTACGGCAGCGCCTGCGAAGTGCAGTTGCCGGAGGGAGTGATGACCGAGCGCACGGAGCAGCGCCTGGTCATCAGTAACTACGCGGACCATGAAACCCGCAGCCGCCAGCTGTTCCTGCGGCCTTACGAGTCCTTTGTCCTGCACCTGATCGACCGCTGACAACCTTCCCCGCATGAGCGCGGCGTGCCCGGCACACCGCGAGCTTTCGCTCGCCGGTAGGGCGGCGCCTGCGGGGCACACACAGAATAAAAATAATGGGGTGGCTTATGAAAACAACAATAAATCGCGGCCTTGCAGCCTCTTGCGTCTGCCTGGCCTTGCCGTTCCCGGCCCAGGCCCTGGAGTTCGCCGGTTACCTGCGCAGCGGTCTCGGGACCTCGGTCAACAGCAGCTCGCAGTCGTGTTTCCAACTGCCCGGCGCCCAGTCCAAATACCGCCTGGGCAACGAGTGCGAACAGTACGCCGAGCTGGAGCTGCGCCAGGACCTCTACACCCTGGACGACGGCTCGGTATTCAGCGTCGACGCCATGGCGTCGCTCTATAACCAGTACGACCGCAGCCTGACTTTCCAGGGCGACAACGGCTCGGCGCGCATGCCGCAGATGTATGCCCAGTGGTCGAACATGCCCAGCCTCAATGGCGGCTCGCTGTGGGCTGGCCGGCGTTACTACAAGCGTAACGACATCCATATCTCCGACTTCTACTACTGGAACCAGAGCGCCACCGGCGGCGGTATCGAGGACGTGCTGATCGGCGACCTGAAATACAGCTACGCCTTCTCGCGCAAGGACAACCTGTACCAGAAGGACTACATCAACCGGCACGATTTCAACGTCGCCGGTTTCAAGACCAACCCCGGCGGCGAGCTGGAGCTGGGCCTGAGCTACATCGACAAGCCCGACAGCCGCGACGCCCATCGGGGTTGGGCGATCACCGCCCAGCACGTGCAGAAGGACTTCCTGGGCGGCAAGAACAAGCTGGCGTTGCAGTACGGCGAAGGCCCGGGTACCGGGCTGGGTTACACCGGCAATGTGCAACTGGACGACAGCAACAAGAGCTACCGGCTGGTGGAGTTCTTCGACTGGCAACTGACCCCGCGCTTTGGCGGGCAGGTCGAAGCGATCTACCAGAAAGACATCCGCCCCGACGGTAACGACCAGAACTGGATCTCCCTGGGTATCCGCCCGGCCTATGCGATCAGCGAGCAGTTCAAGCTGGTCACCGAGCTGGGCCACGACCAGGTCGAGGCCCCCGGCGGCACGCGCAAGCTCAGCAAGTTCACCTTCGCCCCGACCTGGTCGCCCAAGGGCCCGGAATTCTGGGCGCGCCCCGAGGTGCGCCTGTACTACACCTATGCCAGCTGGAACCAGGCCGCCAAGCGCGCGGCGAATGAGCTGGCGGCGGGCTCGGCGTTGTCCGATACCGGCGCCTTCGGCACGGCCAGGCATGGTGCGAACGTCGGATTGCAGGTCGAGTACTGGTGGAAATAAGCGATGCTGTCGGGGCTCGCGCTCCATCGGCACTTACAAGAACAAACAGCAGGTGAAGTCATGGCTACAACCCAACAATTGCAACTGCTCGCGCCGCTGTCCGGGCTTCTGATGCCCCTGGAGCAAGTGCCGGACCCGGTGTTCTCCAGCCGGGTCATCGGTGACGGCCTGTGCATCGACCCGACCTCGCAGACCCTGCGCGCGCCGCTGGCCGGAGTGGTCAGCAACGTGCAGGACAGTGGCCATGCGGTGAGCATCACTGACGACAACGGCGTGCAGGTGCTGATGCACATCGGCCTGGACACGGTGAACCTGGCGGGCAAGGGCTTTAGCCGCCTGGTGCAGGAGGGCCAACGGGTCGAGGCCGGGCAGCCGCTGATCGAGTTCGATGCTGACTACATCGCCGTGCATGCCCGCAGCCTGTTGACGCTGATGCTGGTGGTCAGTGGCGAGCCGTTCACCTGGCTGATCGCGGACAGTGCGCTGGTGGACAGCGGCCAGCCGCTGTTGCAGTTGGGCCTGTGCGAGCCTGCGCCAAGCGCGGAGCCCGAGGAGGAGGGCGAGGCGCTGTTCTCCAAACCCGTGACGCTGCCTAATCCCAATGGCCTGCATGCGCGCCCGGCGGCGGTGTTCGCCCAGGCGGCCAAGGGCTTCAAGGCGAGCATCTGCCTGCACAAGCAGCAGGCCAGCGCCAACGCCAAGTCCCTGGTGGCGATCATGGCGTTGCAGACCGCGCAGGGCGATGCCCTGCAAGTCAGCGCGGCGGGCGAGGATGCCGAGGCGGCGATCAAGGCCCTGGCCGAATTGCTGGCGAGTGGTTGTGGCGAGGCGGTGACCGCGGTGATCGCCACCGAACCCGTGGCGCCGGTTGCCGCGCCATCGGGCAAGTTGCTGCGGGGCGTCTGCGCCTCGACGGGATCGGCCTTCGGGCAGGTGGTGCAGGTGGCCGAGCAGAAGCTCGAGATTATCGAACTCGCCAGCGATCAGGCGGTGCAACGCGAGCTGCTGGAGCGGGCGCTGGCGCAGGCCACCGAGGCCTTGCAAGTCCTGCGGGACAAGGCCGCCAGCACCGCCCAGGGCGAGATCTTCAAGGCTCACCAGGAACTGCTGGAAGACCCGAGCCTGCTGGAGCAGGCCCATGCCCTGATCGCCGACGGCAAAAGCGCGGCATTCGCCTGGAACAGCGCCACCGAGGCCACCGCCGAGCTGTTCAAGGGCCTGGGCAATCCGTTGCTGGCCGAGCGCGCCCTTGACCTGATGGATGTCGGGCAGCGGGTGCTCAAGTTACTGCTGGGCGTGCAGGACAGCGCCTGGGTCCTGCCGGAGCAGGCGATCCTGATTGCCGAGCAGCTCACCCCGTCCCAGACCGCCGGCCTCGATACCAGTAAGGTGCTGGGGTTTGCCACGGTCGGCGGCGGGGCCACCAGCCATGTGGCGATTCTGGCCCGGGCCCTGGGTTTGCCGGCGGTCTGCGGCCTGCCGGTACAGGTGCTGGCGTTGGCCAGCGGCACGCCGGTGCTGCTGGATGCCGACCAGGGTGAATTGCACCTGGAGCCGCAGCCGGCGGTGATCGAGCAGTTGCAGGCCCGGCGTCAGCAGCAACAGCAGCGCCAGCGCCAGGAGCTGGAACAGGCCGCCGAGGCCGCGGTGACCCGCGACGGCCATCATGTCGAGGTGACGGCCAACGTCGCTTCGCTGGCCGAGGCCGAGCAAGCCATGAACCTGGGCGGGGAGGGCGTCGGCCTGCTGCGCTCGGAGTTTCTTTACCAGGACCGCAGCGTCGCCCCGAGCCATGAAGAACAGGCCGCGACCTACAGTGCCATCGCCCGGGCCCTGGGGCCGGAGCGCAACCTGGTGGTGCGGACCCTGGATGTCGGTGGCGATAAACCGCTGGCCTATGTGCCGATGGAGCCTGAAGCCAACCCCTTCCTCGGCATGCGCGGGATCCGCCTGTGCCTGGAGCGCCCGCAGCTGTTGCGCGAACAGTTCCGGGCGATCCTCGCCAGCGCGGGGCTGGCCCGCCTGCACATCATGCTGCCGATGGTCACCCAGCTGGCGGAATTGCGGCAGGCGCGGCAGATGCTGGAGGACGAAGCCCTGGCCCTGGGGCTCAAGGAGTTGCCGAAGCTGGGGATCATGATCGAAGTGCCGTCGGCGGCGCTGCTGGCCGACCTGTTCGCGCCGGAGGTGGATTTCTTCTCCATCGGCACCAACGACCTGACCCAGTACACCCTGGCCATGGACCGCGATCATCCGCGCCTGGCCAGCCAGGCCGACAGTTTCAATCCGGCGGTGCTGCGTCTGATCGCCTCCACGGTCAAGGCTGCCCATGCCCACGGCAAGTGGGTCGGCGTCTGCGGGGCGCTGGCTTCGGAACCCCTGGCGGTGCCGCTGCTGCTGGGGCTGGGGGTGGACGAACTGTCGGTCAGTGTGCCGTTGATTCCGGCGATCAAGGCCCGCGTGCGCGAGGTCGAGCTGAGCCAGTGCCAGGCCCTTGCCGGACGCATTCTCGGCCTGGAAAGCGCCGAACAGGTACGCGACGCCTTGCACCAGCATCAACAGTCGACGCTGGCCCCTTCACTGGTTCTGGAGAACTGAACATGTTCGAGAAATTGCAGCGGGCGTTCTGGAAGGCCCTGACCCCGGACCTGGTGCCTGACCAGCCGAAAGCCACAGCCCGCCCCACCGGCGATGCCGTCCTGAGCCCAGAGCTTTTGGCAGCCCTGGGCGGGGCGAATAACCTCAAGACCCAGCAGCGCGTGGCCCTGACCCGGGTGCGGGTGGAATTGCATGATCCGACCTTGCTCGATGTTGTGGCCTTACGCAGCGCTGGCGTGCTCGGGACGATGGCGCTGGCGGGAGGCGTGGTGCATCTGCTTGTCGGGTTATCTGCGTAGCCGCTGTCGAGCCTGGGTTTATGCGAGTGCTGCGCAATCGATCGCGAGCAAGCTCGCTCCTACAGGACTGCATATTCCCCTGTAGGAGCGAGCTTGCTCGTGATAGCGTCCGAATGATCAGCGCCTTTTTTTCTTCACATGTCATGGCCCCACCCACCTGCGGCCGCTTGCCGCGCCGGCCTTACTGTTTCTCAACTGCGGGTGTATCGTATTCGCCTTTTGCGGGCCCCGGCCTGCCGCGGATACGTGAGGTAGTTGAGTCCATGTCCTTTACCCGTCGACAGATACTCGGTGGTCTGGCCGGTCTTGCAGTGGTTGGCGTGGGCGCCGGTGGCGCGTCGCGTTACTGGCTGGGCAAGATGGCCGACGCCGAGGCAGGCCACGATTATCAACTGATCGCCGCGCCGCTGGACGTCGAGCTGGTGCCGGGCCACAAGACCGAAGCCTGGGCCTTCGGCCCTTCCGCGCCGGGCACCGAGCTGCGGGTGCGCCAGGGCGAGTGGCTGCGGGTGCGCTTCATCAACCACCTGCCGGTGGCCACCACCATCCACTGGCACGGCATCCGCCTGCCGCTGGAGATGGACGGCGTGCCTTACGTCTCGCAATTGCCGGTCATGCCGGGCGAGTACTTCGACTACAAGTTCCGCGTGCCGGATGCCGGCAGCTACTGGTACCACCCCCACGTCAACAGCAGCGAAGAACTGGGCCGCGGCCTGGTCGGCCCGCTGATCATCGAAGAGCGCGAGCCCACCGGCTTCAAGTACGAACGCACCCTGAGCCTGAAAAGCTGGCATGTGGATGAAGCCGGCGCCTTCGTGCCGTTCAGCATCCCCCGCGAGGCGGCACGTGGTGGCACGGCGGGGCGCCTGTCGACCATCAACGGCGTGTCCCAGGCGGTGGTGGAAATCCCGGCCGGGCAGATCACCCGCGTGCGCCTGCTCAACCTCGACAACACCCTGACCTACCGCATCAACATCCCCGGCGTCGAAGCGCAGATCTATGCCCTGGACGGCAACCCCATCGAGCCGCGGCCGTTGGGCAAGGAATACTGGCTGGGGCCGGGCATGCGCATCTGCCTGGCGATCAAGGCGCCGCCGGCCGGCGAAGAGCTGTCGCTGCGCAACGGCCCGGTGCGCCTGGGCACCTTGCGTTCGGTGGCCAACAGCGACGCGCCGACCGAGTGGCCGCCGGCGTTGCCAGCCAACCCGATCGCCGAGCCGGACCTGGATAACGCCGAGAAGCTCAACTTCAACTTCGAGTGGGTTGGCTCGGTCTCGGTGAACGTGGACAATGGCAAGCCACCGAGCCTCTGGCAGATCAACGGCAAGGCTTGGGACATCACCGACAAGACCTGCGCCGACCGCCCGATCGCCACGCTCAAGAAGGGCCAGAGCTACATTTTCGAATTGAAGAACATGACTCAGTACCAACACCCGATCCACTTGCACGGCATGAGCTTCAAGGTCATCGCCTCGAACCGCAAGAAGATCACCCCGTACTTCACCGACACCTACCTGCTGGGCAAGAACGAGCGTGCCCGGGTGGCGCTGGTGGCGGATAACCCGGGGGTGTGGATGTTCCATTGCCATGTGATCGACCACATGGAAACCGGCCTGATGGCCGCCATCGAGGTGGCCTGATGCGGCAGATTCGCCCCGCCCGGATCATCGATCGCAGCCGCGACCAGGAGTTCATGCGTGAAGCCCTGGCCCTGGCCGCCCAGGGCGCGGCCCTGGGCGAGGTGCCGGTGGGCGCGGTGCTGGTGCAGGACGGGGAAATCATCGGTCGCGGCTACAACTGCCCGATCAGCGGCAGCGATCCCAGCGCCCACGCGGAAATGGTCGCGATCCGCGCCGCGGCCCAGGCGGTCGACAACTATCGCCTGCCCGGCAGCACCCTCTACGTGACCCTGGAACCGTGCAGCATGTGCGCCGGGCTGATCGTGCACTCGCGTATTGCCCGGGTGGTATACGGCGCGCTGGAGCCCAAGGCGGGCATCGTGCAGAGCCAGGGGCAGTTCTTCAGCCAGGGGTTTCTCAACCATCGGGTGCTGGTCGAGGGCGGGGTGCTGGCCGAAGAGTGCGGCGCGGTGTTGAGCGAGTTCTTCAAGGCACGCCGCGCCAGCCGCAACTGAGCACCTTCCTCTTCTGTAGGAGCGAAGCTTGCTCGCGATGACGCCAGCCCGGGCCATGCATACCTCGAACCTGGCGTGACGCTTGAAATCGCTATCGCGGGCAAGCCTCGCTCCTACACGGTGTGGGGCATTTATTTCCTGGCGACGATAACGGCGCGCATCGGCGCCGGCAGGCCTTCGATGGTCTTGCTGTGGTCGTTCGGGTCGAGGAAGTCGCTCAGCGACTGGTACTTCATCCACTCGGTGCCACGCTGTTCCTCGACACTGGTCACGCTCACATCCACGCAACGCACATCGCTGAAGCCGGCGCGGCGCAGCCAGAGTTCCAGGGCCGGCACCGACGGCAGGAACCACACGTTACGCATCTGCGCGTAGCGGTCTTCCGGCACCAGCACCTGATGCTGGTCGCCTTCCACCACCAGGGTTTCCAGCACCAGTTCGCCGCCCTTGACCAGGCAGTCCTTGAGCGCCAGCAGATGCTCGATCGGCGAGCGGCGGTGGTAGAACACGCCCATGGAAAACACCGTGTCGAAGCCTTCCAGGTTGGCCGGCAGGTCCTCGAACGGGAACGGCAAGTGCCACACCGCGGGCTCCGACAGGTAACGCTGCACCGCCTGGAACTGGCAGAAGAACAGCCAGTTCGGGTCGACACCGATCACGCTGTGGGCGCCGGCGCCGAGCATGCGCCACATGTAGTAGCCGTTGCCGCAGCCGACATCGAGGATGCGCTTGCCTTGCAGGTTCAGGTGCTTTGCTACCCGCGACCACTTCCAGTCCGAGCGCCATTCGGTGTCCACGTGCACGCCGAACAGGTCGAACGGGCCTTTGCGCCAGGGCGACAGGCCCATCAGCGCGCTGCGCATCTGGGCGCGGGTGGCGTCGTCGCAGTCGGTGTCGAGGGTCAGGCCATTGAGCAGGTCGATGGTGCTCGGCTGGATCTTCGGCAGCGCGTCCAGCGCGCTCTGCCAGCGCTCCAGGTCGCCGTGGCCCTTTTCCATCTTGGTGTCGAGTTGCGCTTGCAGGGTGTTGGCCCAGTCGGCCAGCGGCGTACCGGCCAGGCGGCGGGCGAGGGGGGACAGATCGATCATGGCAAGGCAATCAACGAGGCAAAGTTAAGACACTGGAACCACGGCACGACTTTCGAGAACCCGGCGGCCAGCAGGCGTTCGCGGTGTTCTTCGAGGCTGTCGGGCTTCATGACGTTTTCGATGGCGCTGCGTTTCTGGGCGATTTCCAGTTCGCTGTAGCCGTTGGCGCGCTTGAAAGCGATGTGCAGGTCGGTGAGCAGCGCATGCTCCTCGGGGTCATTGAAGCGCAGCTTCTCCGAGAGGATCAGCGCGCCGCCGGGCAGCAGCGCCTGGCGAATGCGCCCGAGCAGGGCCAGGCGCTGTTCGGGGGCGATGAATTGCAGGGTGAAGTTCAGCGCCACCACCGAGGCCGGCTGGAACTCCAGGGCGAGGATGTCGCCTTCGATCACTTCGACCGGCAGCAGCTCCTGGAACATCGAGTCCTGGCCGTTGAGGTACTCGCGGCAGCGCTCGACCATGGCCGCCGAGTTATCCACCGCGATCACCCGGCAGCCGTCGGTGCGCACATGGCGGCGCAGGGCCTGGGTCACGGCGCCGAGGGACGAGCCCAGGTCGTAGAGCACGCTGTTGGGTTGGGCGAACTGGGCGGCGAGCACGCCGAGGTTCTCGACAATGGTCGGGTAACCCGGCACCGAGCGCTTGATCATGTCCGGGAACACCCGCACCACGTCTTCGTTGAAGGCGAAGTCGGGCACCTGGGCCAGGGGCTGGGCGAAAAGGCGGTCGGGTTCTTTGCTCACGGCGGTTCCAGCGGTGGAGATAGAAAGAGGGCCGGCATTGTAGCCGCTGCCGCAGGCTGCGATAAGGCCCGAAGGGCCTTTGGGGCCGTAAGGGCGACACAAGGTGGATGCCCGCCTGTGACCCTGTAGCCGCTGCCGAGCTTGCGAGGCTGCGCATGAGGACGCAGTCCTCGCAAGGCCTGTGCATGGAGTTTATCTGAAGGACCGCGGTGGCCGGTTTTACGGCCGCTTCGTCGGAATGCCGCCCAGACCGATCGCAGCCTCGCAAGCTCGGCAGCGGCTACAGGGCTACAGGGCTACAGGGCTATAGGCTCAGCGGGGCTTCTGGCTGAAGGCCGAGGCCGCGATCCCCCATTGCCCCAGCCAGTAACTGAGGATGATCAGGTAGGGCGCGGCATCGAAGGCCACCACAAAACGGCTGATGCCGATCACGCTGTCGGAGAACACGAAGGCCACGGCGCCGGCGGCGGCCAGTTGCGCCGAGCGCTTGGGCGCGTCGCTGCCCAGGCGGGCCAGGGCGCGCCAGAGCATGGCACTGATGACCAGGCCGTAGACGATCACCGGCACCAGCAACGGGCCCAGGCCATGGCTGATCAGAAGGCCCAGCAACGCCGCGCCGGCGACCAGGGCCAGCAGCAGGGGGACGGGCGCCAGGCGCCGGCAATCGCTGGTATAGGCCTTGAGATAGGCCAGGTGCGCGACCAGGAAGGCGCCGAGGCCGAACACGAACAGGTCGGCGGGCCAGGCCAGCAGCACGTCGCCGAGCAGGGAGAACAACAGGCCGAGGCTGATCCAGCGGCGATAGTCGCCGGGAGGTGCATCGTGCAGCCAGCCGAGCAGGGCCAGCACCGGCAGCGGCTTGACCAGCAGGCACAGCAGGGTGGCGTGGATGCTCAGGCCGTAGAGGAAGGTCGCCGCGCCCATCAGCGCCAGGATCAGCCAGCCCATGTCACTTGACCGAAATGGCGCAGTCGAAGGCTTTCACCGGTGCGACTTCCGGGGCCCAGGGTTGCTGATAGGTCAGCAACAGGCGCCCGGTGCCGGCGGCGAAGGCCTGGAAGCGCCAGGTGGACTGGCCGGCGCTGCCCACCAGGCCGCTGTCTTCGGGATTGCTGTAGACCTCGGGGCTGACTTTGCGCAGCACGCCGCCGGCCGAGTCCTGGATCGCCCAGCGATAACCCGTGGTCGGGTTGCTCGGCAGGGTCAGGATCAGGTTTTGCCCGTTGCTCAGTTGCACTGGGCATTCGCTCTGGTTCTCGACCGTGACGTTTTGCTTGGGTTGGCTGGCGCAGGCGGCGAGCAGGGCAAGGCTGAGGGGTAGCAACAGACGAATCGGTGACATGGGTCAGAAAGCTCCGGTCATGACAAAGGGCGAGCATAACCGAAGATGGGGGAATCTGTGGTGGGGTAGGCGAGACGTTGTAGGAGCGAGCTTGCTCGCGATAAGCCATCAAGGATAGCGCTGGGCGGCGGATACACCGCCGCTGTGCGGCTATCGCGAGCAAGCTCCGCTCCTACAGGTCTGCGTTTAGAACAGCACTTTCGCCACATCGGCGAAACGCTTGGCGAAGTGCACGGTGATGCCTTCCTTGAGGTAGTCCGGCAGCTCTTCGAAGTGGCCGCGGTTGGCTTCCGGCAGGATCAGCTCGTAGAGCTTCTGCCGGCGCGCCGCGATGACTTTCTCGCGCACCCCGCCGATGGGCAGGACATGCCCGGTCAGGGTCAGCTCGCCGGTCATGGCCACGCCCTTTTTCGGCGGCTGGTTACGCGCCAGGGACAGCAGGGCGCTGGCCATGGTCACCCCGGCGCTCGGGCCATCCTTCGGCGTGGCGCCTTCCGGCACGTGCAGGTGGACGAACGCCTCGTCGAAGAACTTCGCATCGCCACCGAACTGCTTGAGGTGCGAGGTGACGTAGCTGTAGGCGATTTCCGCCGACTCCTTCATCACATCCCCCAGTTGCCCGGTGAGCTTGAAACCACGGTTGAGGGTATGAATCCGCGTGGCTTCGATCGGCAGCGTGGCGCCGCCCAGGCTGGTCCAGGCCAGGCCGGTGATCACCCCGGTGCCGCTGAGCACCTGCTCGTTGCGGAACACCGGCATGCCCAGGGAGGCTTCCAGGTCCTTGGTGCCGAGCTTGATCACCGCATCCGGATCTTCCAGCAGCCGCACCACGGCCTTGCGCACCAGTTTGCCCAGCTGTTTTTCCAGCTGGCGCACCCCGGCCTCGCGGGCGTAACCATCGATCACCGCGCGCAGGGCGGCGTCGCTGATACTCAGGTGGGCCTTGGACACCCCGGCCTTTTCCAGCTGCTTGGGCCACAGGTGGCGCTTGGCGATGGCCAGCTTTTCCTCGGTGATGTAGCCCGACAGGCGAATCACTTCCATCCGGTCCAGCAACGGGCCGGGAATCGAATCCAGGGTATTGGCGGTGCACACGAACAGCACTTTCGACAGGTCCAGGCGCAGGTCCAGGTAGTGGTCGAGAAATTCCACGTTCTGTTCCGGGTCGAGGGTTTCCAGCAGCGCCGAGGCCGGGTCGCCCTGGTAGCTCTGGCCCATCTTGTCGATCTCGTCGAGCATGATCACCGGGTTCATCACTTCGACGTCTTTCAACGCCTGCACCAGCTTGCCCGGCAGGGCGCCGATGTAGGTGCGACGGTGGCCCTTGATCTCGGCCTCGTCACGCATGCCGCCGACGCTGAAGCGGTAGAACGGCCGGCCCAGGGACTCGGCGATGGACTTGCCGACGCTGGTCTTGCCCACGCCGGGCGGGCCCACCAGCAGTACGATGGAACCGCTGATCTCGCCCTTGTAGGCGCCGACCGCGAGGAATTCGAGGATCCGGCTCTTGATGTCGTCGAGCCCGGCGTGATGCTGGTCCAGCACCTTGCGCGCATGCTTGAGGTCGAGCTTGTCCTCGCCGTACACGCCCCAGGGCACCGCGGTGGCCCATTCCAGGTAGTTGCGGGTGACCGCGTACTCCGGCGAGCCGGTCTCGAGGATCGACAGTTTGTTCATCTCTTCCACGATGCGCTTCTGGGCCTGGGGCGGCAGGACCTTGCCTGCCAGGCGCTGCTCGAACTGCTCGATGTCGGCGCTGCGATCGTCCTTGGTCAGACCCAGCTCCTGCTGGATGACCTTGAGCTGTTCCTTGAGGAAGAACTCGCGCTGATGCTCGCCGATCTTGCGATTGACCTCGGCGGAAATCTCTTTCTGCAGGCGCGCGACCTCGACTTCCTTGCGCAGCATCGGCAGGACTTTTTCCATGCGCTTGAGCATCGGTACGCAGTCCAGCACTTCCTGCAGTTCGTTGCCGGTGGCCGAGGTCAGCGCGGCGGCGAAGTCGGTCAGCGGCGACGGGTCGTTGGGGCTGAAGCGGTTGAGGTAGTTCTTCAGCTCTTCGCTGTACAGCGGGTTGAGCGGCAGCAGTTCCTTGATCGCATTGATCAGCGCCATGCCGTAGGCCTTGACCTCGTCGGTCGGCTCGCTCGGCTGATGCGGGTACTCGACCTCCACCAGGTACGGCGGGCGATGGTGCTTGAGCCAGGTGCGGATGCGCACGCGGGTCAGGCCCTGGGCCACGAACTGCAACTTGCCGTTTTCGCGGCTGGCGTGGTGCACCTTGACCAGGGTGCCGTACAGCGGCAGGGCCGAGGTGTCGAAATGCCGTGGGTCTTCCGGTGGGGTGTCCATGAAGAACAGCGCCAGCGAATGGTGTTCGGACTTGCTCACCAATTCCAGGGTTTCGGTCCAGGGTTCTTCGTTGACGATCACCGGCAAGACTTGCGCGGGGAAGAACGGCCGATTGTGGATCGGGATGATGTAGACCTTGTCCGGCAGATTCTGCCCGGGCAGGGCCAGACCCTTGCCGGAGGATGTATGGAGTTCGGCGTTTTCCGGGTCGGCGTATTCACTCATGGTTTCAGGAAGTTCTTGCTGGTCGCTCATGGGGCACCTGCGCAATGGGGTATGCCAGGTTAGATGGGGCAGGTGACGAGCGGTTTCAATGGCGGGCGGGCCGGATCAATTATTTCAGTCCTTGTCGCCGCGACGCGGTGCATCCTCCAAAACGGCGAGGGCGAGGCTGTCATTTCTGCGCAGGAACGCTGGTAAATTGGCGGCGACAGAAAAATGACATTGTAAACCCCCTGATTTTATTGCGTGATCTTCTTGTCTTGGCGGTCTAATCTGGACCGATTAAATGCTGTCAGGGAAATGGCATTTATTTGACGCATCTTTAGCTGCCCAGAGGGACGCGTAATGATCAAGGGACTTTTCAGCGGGGAGCGGCGGGTGTCGCCGTGGGTGTGCAGAGTCGACAACAGTGAGGTCGCGGCGACGAGAGCCGGCTCATGAAGTGGCGCCATACGTTCCAGGTAAGGATCACTGGGGTATTGGCGTTGTTGCTGTTGATCGTGATCGGGGTGGTGTACTTCGCCGTCAAGGCCGCGACCAACCATGCAGTGGAAAACCAGGCGCAAGTGCAGCTGCAAACCGGCACCCGGGTCTTCGAACGCCTGCTCGAACTGCGCGGCCGGCGCTTGCGTTATGGCGTGGACTGGCTGGTGGTGGATGCGCAGTTTCGCCAGGCGGTGATCAGCGGCGACTCGCAGCAGATTCTCGAGGCGCTGCGCCAGCATGGCACTGGCACCCGTGGCAGCGAGCTGTTCGTGCTCGGCGCCGAAGGCACGGTGATCGCCAGCACCCTGGGGGCGATCACCGAGCACGAGCATTTCCCTTACGACCGCGCGCTGCGCATGGCCCTGCGGCAGAACAAAAGCATGTTGATCGTCGCGCTCAAGGGCCAGCCTTATCTGCTGGTCCAGGGGCAGGTGCTGACGCCGATGCACATGAACCGGGTGGTCATGGCGTTTCGCATGGACGACCTGTTCGCCAGCGAACTGCGCTCCATGAGCAACCTGGAAGTGTCTTTCCTCACCCTGCAGGACGGGCGCGCCGGGGAACTGTTCAGCACTCAGCCGGACATTTTCTGGGCCACCATCATCACCACCCTGCGCAACTCGTCCTGGCGCGCGCTACCGCAGTTGAGCGATGCCCACGGCAAGCGCTTCCTCAATCAGGCCTTGCAACTGGCCAACACCGACGATCCCGACGACCCCCAGGTTCTGGCGTTGCTGCAAAGCCCGCTGGATCACGCCTTGCAGGCTTTCGCGCCGCTGGACCGGGAATTCCTGGCGATCGCCCTGGCAGCACTGGTGGTGTCGCTGGCCGGCGCCCTGTTCATGGCGCGGCGGGTGTCGCGGCCGCTGAATGTGCTGGCCGAGGCTGCCCAACGCATCGGCACCGGCAACTACCAGGTGCCGGTGGTGCTCAAGCGCACCGACGAGTTCGGTTTGCTGGCCGAGGCGATCAACGCCATGCAGAGCGGGATTGCCAGCCGCGAGTTGCAACTGGCCCACAACGCCCTGCACGATCCCTTGACCGGCCTGCCCAACCGGGCGCTGGCCATGGAGCGCCTGAGCAATGCCATCAGCGCCGGGCGCAAGGTGGTGCTGCTGTACCTGGGTATCGAGGACTATCGGGCGATCAACGAAGGCCTGGGCCCGGAAGGGGTGGAGCAGATGATGCGCGAAGTCAGCCGGCGGCTGTCGGAGACGGTGTCCACCGGGGACACCGCGGCACGGATCACCGCCAATGAGTTCCTGTTGCTGCTGGAAAACACCGAGATCGATGGCGCGGTGGCCATGGCCGATCGGCTCCACGCGCTATTGAGCCGGCCGCAGACCATCCATGGCGATGAAGTGCAGCGCCAGGTGTGCATCGGCGTGGCGGTCTATCCCACCGACGGGCAGTCGGCGGAAGAACTGATCAGCCGCGCCGCCATCGCCCGCCACGACGCGGCCGCCCAGCCCGGTTACCTGCAGATCTACCAGCAGGATCGCGACCTGGCCCATCAGCGCCAGATCGGGCTGATCCGCGACCTGCGCCGGGCCGCGGCGGAAGGCGAGCTGTTCTTGCTGTACCAGCCCAAGCTCGACCTGCGCCATGGCCATGTGCACCAGGCCGAAGCCTTGCTGCGCTGGCAGCATCCGGAGTTCGGCATGGTCTCGCCGGCGGAGTTCATCCCCCTGGCCGAGCGCACCGGCAGCATGAACAGCCTGACCCTGTGGGTGATCGAGGAAGGCATGCGGCAACTGGCCGAATGGAACATGCGTGGGCTGCATTTGCAGTTGTCGCTGAACATCTCGGCGGACGATCTGCATGGCCACGACCTGGCGGCGCGGGTGAGCGTGTTGCTGCAACGTTATCGACTGTCCGCCGAGCAGCTGATTTTCGAGATCACCGAGAGCGCCATCATGCGCCACCCGGAGCAGGCGCTGGAGGTGTTGCAGAGCCTGCGCGACTGCGGCATCAGCCTGTCGGTGGACGACTTCGGCACCGGCTATTCGTCGCTGGCGCAATTGCAGCGGCTGCCGGTGCAGGAGCTGAAGATCGACCAGTCGTTTATCCGTAACCTCGACGAAACCAGCGGCGACGCGGTGATCGTGCGCTCCACCATCGAGATGAGCCACAACCTGGGGCTCAAGGTGGTGGCCGAAGGGGTGGAGCAGGAACGCAGCCTGCGCCTGCTGGAGCGCTGGCACTGCGACACGGCCCAGGGCTACCTGATCAGCCGGCCGCTCAGCGCCGCGGCCTTCGAGGCCTGGCTGTTGAAGTCGCGGGTTTCCAGCTGAGCAGCGCCGCGTGGCCGCTCCGGGCGCTGCAGCCAGATGCCCGCAGGCCCTGCTTCACGGTGTGAAGTGGTCGCCATGAACCATCGACGATGGGCCGCGGCTTACTGCTTGGTGCACTCGGCGGGGAGTGCTACGACGCCGCCCATGGAGGCGAAGGCGACCATGCCGCCACTGGGCAATACGCAATTGTATTCGCCGTTGCTGGTGCTGGCGGTGAAGTAGGTCTGGGATGCGTCGCTACGCACATTGGAGACCGTGGTCACGGGTTTGCCGAGGGTGGTCTGGGCGCGGTTCTTGAGGTCGTCATTGCTGGGTTTGGCAATGGCGCAACCGCCCAGGGCGAGTGCCAGGAGGCTGAGCAGGGCGAGGGGGCGAGCAGTGGGGTGGAGGTTCATGGTGATTCTTCCTTGGCGTTGTTGTGTTTTCTACGGCGCAGCCGACCCCGACACCGCAGAGCGGCGGTGTTGAGAAGAGCGAGCGAGTGAGTGGTTGGCACTATATCGCCGGGGTAGGGGAGGGTCGATTAGCACAGATGGGCTAATGTCCCTTTGCAATGGCCGGGTTGAGGATAGCGTCGGCGCAGGGCCGGCTGGCGGTCGCCGGCCCCAGATCGAGGTTCAGCTCAGCAGTTGTTCCTGCAGGCGCCGGCCGAGTACGTCCAGCAGGTCGCAGCCGTCGCGCAGGGGGATGACGCAGAGCTGGGCGAAATCCTGGAGCAGCGCCGGGTTGCTGTGCAGGTTGGCGTCGCTGGCGATGTTTTCCAGCAGCTGGATCGCCGCACGGATGCGGTGGGCGGCGGCTTCGTGCAACACATCCAGCGGCGCCTCGGTGTCGATCAGCAAGGCGGGGATGGTGCAGTCGTTGCTGGTCAGGGCCATGTAGCGGCGGGGTTTGGTGGGCAGTGTAGGCGGATCGGGAACGACTTTTTTCATTGAACTGGCTCCGGGTAGGGATCTGAGCCGCCAACAGCCTTCCTACGGGCTTGGGTGGCAGCCGTGCGCGGGGTAGGAACCGAATACCCAGGGACTCGGCCACGTCGAAACGTGCCCGCGCACAGCCGCCGCGGCTGATCTTACGGACACCTTAAAAGGGCCGCAATCAGTCGGGACGCGTACGCGCCGAGGGTCATCAAAAGGGTTCCTACGCCCTGTCACTGAATTGGCAGTGACAGGCCAAACCATAGAGTCCGGGGCCCGGTGGGACAAGGTGATGGGAGTCGACGCGTGTTGTAGGAATTTTCGCTGTAGCCGCTGCCCCACCGATCTCGGATCGACACTGGCCCTGTAGCCGCTGCCGAGCCCGCGAGGCTGCGATAAGGCCCGCAGGGCCTTGGTTCCCGATCTCCCGCCGAACTTCCAGAGGCTTCCAGAACGCCGCGACCGTGCCGGTCGATCGCAGCCTGCGGCAGCGGCTACATGAATCGTTATCGTCCGGGGGCCTTGTGGTGATTAGGGGGGGCTATCGCGGGCAAGCCTCGCTCCTACGGAAGGAGATTGCTGCCCGGGGCAATACCGATCTCGGATCAACATTGGCCTGTAGCCGCTGCCGAGCCCGCGAGGCTGCGATCGGCCGCGAAGCGGACGCCAAACCAGGCAACGCGGTGTATCAGGCAAATGGGGGATACCGCCCTTGCGTCTGCTGCGCAGACGATCGCAGCCTCGCAGGCTCGGCAGCGGCTACATGGATCTCTGTTGCCTGGCGGGCCTTATCGCGGGCAAGCCTCGCTCCTACGGAAGCGTAAAGCGGAATGCGGCGATCCTGCTTCTGTAGGAGCGAAGCTTGCTCGCGATGACGTCAGGCCAGGCAACACAAAAATGAAAGGCTGAAGAAACTCCCCCCAAACGCCATCCACAAAAAAAGGCGGCTACCCGCAGGTAGCCGCCTTTTCATTCACCGCCGGTAAGGCTTATTCCGACAGTTTGTAGGCGATGATGTAGTCGCCCATCTTGGTGCCCAGCGAGCCGTGGCCACCCACGACCACCAGCACGTACTGCTTGCCATCCTTGCCGGTGTAGCTCATCGGCGTGGCCTGGCCGCCCGCTGGCAGGCGGGATTTCCACAGTTCCTTGCCGTTGTTCACGTCATAACCGCGGATGTACTGGTCCAGGGTGCCGCTGAGGAAGCCCACGCCACCGGCGGTGACCATCGAGCCGCCCATGCTCGGCACGCCGATGGGCAGGCCGATCGGTACTGGCGAGCTGTCGCGGCTGGTGCCGTTCTTGTGCTTCCACACCACTTTGTTGGTGGTCAGGTCGATACCGGCCACGTAGCCCCAGGCCGGGGCCTGGCAAGGTACGCCGAACGGCGACATGAACGGATGCATGATCACCGCGTACGGCGCGCCGGTGTTGGGTTGCACACCGGAGGTTTCGCTTTCGCGCTTGCTGCCGGCGGCGACTTCGGCGCGCGGCACCAGCTTGGAAACGAAGGCCATGTAGTTCGGGCTGGTGAACAGCAGGTGACGGACCGGGTCGATCGATACGCTGCCCCAGTTGAACACACCGACGTTACCCGGGTAGATCAGGCTGCCCTGGATCGATGGCGGGGTGTACTGGCCTTCGTAGCGCAGTTCCTTGAACTGGATGCGGCACAGCATCTGGTCGAACGGCGTGGCGCCCCACATGCCTTTTTCTTCCAGCGGCGGTGGCAGCAGGTTCAGGTCCGAACGGGCCTGGGTCGGTGCGGTGTGGTCGCCTTCGACCGCACCGGCCGGCGCCGGTACTTCCTGGATCGGCACGATCGGGGTGCCGTCGCGACGGTCCAGCACGTACAGGCTGCCTTGCTTGGTCGGCTGGATCAGCGCCGGCTTGATGCCGTCCGCGGTCTTCATGTCCACCAGGGTCGGCTGGCTGCCCACGTCCATGTCCCACAGGTCATGGTGGGTGAACTGGTAGTTCCAGCGCAGCTTGCCGGTGTCGATGTCCAGGGCCACAGTGCCGGCGCTGAATTTCTCGGCGCCCGCGGTGCGGTTGCCGCCCCACTGGTCAGGCATCTGGTTGCCCAGCGGCAGATAGACCAGGCCCAGCTTCTCGTCGACGCTGGCCAGGGACCACATGTTCGGCGAGTTGCGGGTGTAGGTCTGGCCTTCCGGCAGCGGAGTGGTTACGTCGGGGTTACCGGCGTCCCAGTTCCACACCAGGTGACCGTCGTGCACGTCGAAGGCGCGGATCACGCCGGACGGTTCGTTGGTCGACTCGTTGTCGGTCACGTGGCCGCCGATGATCACCAGGTTACGGGTGATGGCGGCCGGCGATGTCGAGTAGTAGCCGCCCGGGGTGAACGGGCCGATACCGGCCTTGAGGTCCACCGCGCCTTTGTTGCCGAAGTCTTCGCAGACCTTGCCGGTGTCGGCGTTGATCGCGATCAGGCGTGCGTCGGCGGTCGGCAGGAACAGGCGACGCGGGCAGCTGGCGGCGATGGCCTGGCCGGCGGCCGAGAGGCTGGCCGGGGTGCTGATGGCGTCGGACTTGTTGAAGTTGGCTTCGTCGTAGTACGACACGCCGCGGCAGGTCATGTGCGCCCAGCCACGGAAGTCGTCGCCGTTCGGGCCCTGGATTTTCGGGTCGAAACGCCAGATCTCCTTGCCGGTGTCCGGGTCCAGCGCCAGCACCTGGCTGTGGGCGGTGCAGGCATAGAGCATGCCGTTGACCTTCAGCGGGGTGTTCTGGTTGGTGATTTCCACCGGGTCCTTGGCGGTCGGCATGTCGCCGGTGCGGATGCGCCAGGCTTCCTGCAGCTTGCCGATGTTGGCCGGCGTGATCTGGGTCAGCGGCGAGTAGCGGTCGCCGAACTCGGTGCGGCCATACGCCTGCCAGTCGCCTTCGGGCATGGTCGGCGCGGCGCTGGTGGTGTCGGCGCTTTCACGGCCCAGTTCGCCCGAGATCTCGCCCGGGTTGGTGAACTGGCTGTTGATCGCGGCACCGCCGGCCAGGACCACGGCCACGCCCAGTACCGCGGTACCCAGCGGCGCCGGGCCGTTGCGCAGCAGCGGACGACGGAACCATGGCAGCAGCAGAACCACACCCAGGGCAAAGAACAGCGACAGGCGTGGCACCAGTTGCCACCAGTCCAGGCCGACTTCCCACAGTGCCCAGACGGAGCTTAAGAACAGCACCACCCCGTAGACGAGCAGCGCGGAACTACGCCCCGCCAGCAGCAGCACGCCGCTGACGATCAGGCCGATACCGGCCAACAGGTAGTACAGCGAGCCGCCGAGCATGCTCAGCTTGATCCCCCCGGCCAGCATGGCCAGGCCCATTAGCAGCAGCAAGATACCGAGCAGGCTCGGCAGCAGGCGGCTCGGACTTGAAGCACCATCAGTGCTCATAGTGTGGTTCTCCGTGACGTTTAAGGTAGTCCCGCGCTTGTTCACTGTAGATGACGATCAGGCGCGGGCATGGTTCAGCAATGTTTGGGAAAAACAGTTTTATTCAGATTGGGCGAGCCCCAGGGCTTATCAGAACGAGCTCTGGATCTTGATCCCGCCGATCAGTGCGTCGTCGACCTTGTCCACGCCACCCGGGTGGCGGATGTATTGCAGGTTCGGGCGCACGGTCAGCCAGTTGGTGACGTGCACGCCGTAGTACAGCTCGGCGCTGTATTCGGTGTCCTGGGGCGGCAGGTAGGCCGGGTTGTCGTAGTCCTGGATGAGGTTGGCCTGGTTGGTCGCTTCGGCGTTCTTGCGGTAGGCCGGGTTGACGTGGACCCGGGCCATGG
Source organism: Pseudomonas sp. GW531-T4 (assembly GCF_017349615.1). Taxonomy (NCBI): domain Bacteria; kingdom Pseudomonadati; phylum Pseudomonadota; class Gammaproteobacteria; order Pseudomonadales; family Pseudomonadaceae; genus Pseudomonas; species Pseudomonas sp. GW531-T4. The sequence goes on along the minus strand of NZ_JACMZT010000026.1, from coordinate 35,979 downwards.
CGAAACCGATGTCGTCCTTGGCGCGCGCATCGAACAGGCCCTTGTAGACCAGGCCGGCCTGGACATAGTTGTCGATGGCGTTGGTCTTCTTGTCGTGCATCGTCGCGTTGGCGAACAGGCTCAAGCCGCGCGAGTGGTCGCTGGCCAGGCTGGTGATCTGCTGTTGCGCGCCCAGCCACAGGCCGTGCTTGCTCGAACTGCTGCGATAGGCCTCGCCGCTCAAGGCCGCCGGCTGACCGTTGCTGTCCTTGTACACGTCAGTGGCCTTGGCGCTGCTGTAGTAGTAACCGGCGCGGTATTCACCCGGCAGCCCGTTGAGCTTCGGCGTCCACACCAGCTCCACCGGCAGCAGGGTGCCCTGGGTGCCGCTGCCGCTGAGCTTGAAGCCGTTGCCGCGTTCGAGGTTGGACGGGTTCTGCTCATAGGCGCCGATCTGCGCGTAGAGCTCAGGCGTCAGGTGATATTTGACCCGCAGCGCCCACTGGCTGACCGGCCAGTTGTACCAGACGCTGCCGGCCCAGTTGCCGACCTGGGAGCCGCAGAACGCCAGGTTCTGGAAGTCGCAGGGGAAGCTGTTGAAGTCTTCGCCCTGGCCGAACCGGCCGACCTTGATATCGAGTTTCTGGTCGAAGAATTTCTGCTGGTACCACATCTGCGTCAGGCGCCAGGTCTGGCCGCGGCCCCAGACTTCCTGGGCCGAGGTGAAGCCACCGACCCGCGGGTCGTTGATGCGGTCGTTGCTGATGTTGTCGCCGTCACGCTTGGTGATGGTCAGTTGGAATTCGGCATCGTTCCAGCCGAGGATCTTGCCCAGGTCCAGGTGGCTGCCGAAGGCGAACTGGTCGCTGAAGCGCGCGGTGCGGTCATGGTCGTAACCGCCATGCAGGTTGGCGCCCATTTCGCCGACGAAGTCGATCTTGAAGTCGTAGCCTTTTTTCGCCAGCTCGGTGCGGTTGCCGTTCCAGTCGCCGAGCATCCAGGGGGACTCGCTGTCGAAGGCCGGCGCGGCCTGGGCGCAAGTGGCCAGGCCGAAGGCGCTGAGCAGGGTCATGGCTTTCTGGCTGGCAGTAGGGTGCAAGACAGCGCTGTCTTTGAGGGGCTTGAAATTAGGCATAAGTTGTCAGGTAAGGGCTTTTTATAAGAGGTCAGAAAAACAGGGGGTATCGCGCGTTGCGAACCTCAGGGGTCGCAAGCGGTAGCCACTGTTTTAAGGAAAAAAAACGATTCAGCGTTGGGGGCGTAAGGATAAAGCGCCTCCTCTTGGAGAGAAAGCGCTTTTAGTGACATGAATCATTTCGGATTTGGTAACAGTGTGCTTTTTCCTGCCGTTTGTATTCGGCACGAAACTACCGTCAATCTTCTTTCGGTCAAACAGGGGGCACGTCGTTCTACTTTGAATAACTCGCCCCTGTTGTTGTGCGGGTTCAACTAAGGACTTTCAGACTTCTTTTCTCCAGCCGGAGAACGTGATGGATGTTCCTTCTTCCTCTTCATCCTTGATCTCGATCTTGTAAGTACCGCCGCCCGCCACACCGTCAATCAGGGCTTTTTCATCGTTTGCGCGTAACTCGGCGCCTTTTGCCTGTTCCTGGTAGAACTTCACGACCTCGGGGAACGGCGCGTAGGTTTTCAATAGCACCTCGAAATCATGCCGGGGCCTGCCCGCTATCTCGTCGTAGTCGCCGTAAATCGGCGCGCCTTTCAGGCCTGGTGTGATGAAGAAACCATCGACGCCTGCGCCCACCAAGTGGGAGTTTTTAGGTAGCAACCCGAGCATCGCCTTCGGGAAGTCGGCAGGCAGTTGTGAGGCGTTCCAGGAGTCTTTTTCCGGTGCAGTGGTGATGTATTCAACGGTGGCGATCTTTTGCGCCCGGGCACGGGTTTCGGGATCTTCACTTTCGGCCCAAGACGCGACCATTGGCGGCAACTCTTTGCTCCAGGCAATGATCGGCTCGGCGTCACTCTTCTTGGCGTCTTTGGCCTGGAAGATGGTCAGCACGGTTTCCGGTGCCGGATTGCAGGACAAGGTTTCGTCCCTGGATTTGACGGTGCAGTGCCCATTCACCAGCCCAACGGTGAGCAACTGCCCCTTGTCGTCCAACAGCAGCGCGGCGCGTTCAAAGCCGTGACCATGATCCATGGCCGTGAGCATTTTGCGTCCGGCAGGTACACCTTTCTCGAACGTCGAGAACTCTGAGTCGAGGGAATCCAGTACTTGCGTCACGATCATGGAGCCGTCGCTGGTGAAGCTGCCGGTGGCGTAGCCGATGAAGTCGATCAGGGCCGCGCGCACCGCCGGGTCTTCATTGAGTTGCGGTGGTCGTGCCGGCGCGGGGGCATTGGTGAGCTGCAGCACGGTTGTGCCATCTGCGCGTTTTTCCGAATGAAGGGACAGTGCGACAGCATCAAGCGAGAGGGTGAGGGCCAAAAGCACGGCGAACGGGCGTGTGAGGTTGAACAAGGGGTCAGTCCTTTGTTGGGTGGAAATCCGGTTTCTGCGGGAGGTCACGGGTTGATGGCACTGCTTCAGGCCGTCATGACAGGTACGCAACCTTGGAAAGATAAAGCGGCGCATTTTGCCCGGTCACGGCCTGGCGGTACAGGCTGGGGATTGCGCAATGCCGTGGGAGTCAGGTTCTGAGGGGGAGGGGGCGGAGAGGAAAATCGCAGCCCGAAGGCTGCGATTGTGGGGGGACTCAGAAGGTGGTGCGCAAACCGACCTCGATGCTGCGCCCCTGGGCCGGGGCGATGTCGCGCAGGATCGAGCTGGCGTAACGCACGGTCTGGTTGGTCAGGTTCTCGCCCTTGACGAAGGCCAGCCACTGGCTGCTGCCGATATCGAAGTGGTAGCCGGCGCTGGCGCCCAGGGTGGTGTAGCCGTCGGTGCCGCTTTCGTTGTCCGGCACGCGACGCTGGCTGGCGGCGTGTTCGACATCGATGCGCGCCTGCCAGCGATCCAGTTCCCACAGCAGGCCGCTGTTCAGGCGTAGCGGGGCGATGCGCGGCAGGGCTTCGCCGTTGTCCAGGTTCTTGGCGCGGGTGTAGTCGCCGGACAGTTCCAGGGCGAACTTGCCGTAGGCGCTTTCGCCGAGCTTCCAGTGATCCTGCGCTTCGATACCGGCAAACCGTGCGCGGACCCCGGAGTAGGTGTATTCCGGCATGCCGCCGGCGTCTTCCTCGCCTTCATCGTTGAGGGTGCGGCCGCTACCGAGCAGCCCGATGTAGTTGGAGAAGTGGCTGTAGAACACCCCGACGCTGCCTTTGTGGGTGCCGTTGTCGAAACGCAGGGCCAGGTCGCTGGACACGGCTTTTTCCTTCGACAGGTTGGCGTCGCCGACTTCATAGGTGCCGGTGGCCACGTGGGCACCGTTGGCATACAGCTCGTAGAAGGTCGGGGCGCGTTCGGTGTAGCCCAGGGTGGCGGCCACGGACCAGATCGGCGTCAGGGTATAGACCGCGCCGGACGACAGGCTGCCGGCGGTGAAGCTGTTGGAGCTGTCGGCCTGGCTGAAGCGCTCGTTGCCTTTGCTGTCCGGGTCGACGCGGGTGTGTTCCAGGCGTCCGCCGAGGCTGAGTTTCAGGCGCTCGGTGGCCTGCAGCTCTTCGAGGATGAACAGTGCGGCGCTGTCGGTGTCGGTCTGGGGCACGAAGGCCTCTTCGCCGAGCGCGGAAAACTCGCTGCGGCTGACCTGGGTGCCAATCACCCCATTGAGCGGGCCGAGGGGCTGGTGACGGGCTTCGACACGGGCTTCGTAACCCTTGTTCTTGAAGATTGTGCCAGTCTCGCCGCCTTCGATTTCGCGGTGCTCGTAATCGGTGTAGCCGGCATCGAATTTCAGCGCGCTGAAAGGGCCGTCGAGGTTGCGCAGTTCCGAGGCGAAGGCATAGTGGTCCTGCTTCATGCGGATGCGCACGTCCTCTTCGGCGGGCGAGCCGTAGTTGGAGTCGTAGTTGCTGTAGGACAGCCCGGCGTAACCGTCGTCCCAGGTGTAGGAACCGCCGATGGCGCCGCCGTCCTGACGACCGTCGCTGTTGCCCAGGCGACCTTTCTTGCCGTTGCCGTCTTCACTCGGCGGGGCGTGGCGGCTGCGGGCGTAGCCGGGGATTTTCAGGTCGTTGAACTGCCGCGAGTTGGCGTCCAGGTGCAGGGCGAAGGTGCCGTTGCCGGTTTCCAGTTTGCCCGCGCTGCTGCGGGTGGTGTCGGCACCGCCGTAGCGCAATTCACCGGCACCGTGGATGCCTTCGATGGCTTCGGTGGGGATGCGGTTGTCGAAGGTGTTGACCACGCCGCCGATGGCGCTGCCGCCATACAGCAGGGCAGCCGGGCCACGGACGATCTCGATACGGTCGACGTTGACCGGGTCCAGCGGCACCGCGTGGTCGTAGGACAGCGACGACGCATCCAGGGCGCCGACGCCGTTGCGCAACAGGCGAATGCGATCGCCATCCAGGCCGCGAATGATCGGCCGGCTGGCGCCCGGGCCGAAGTAGGACGAGGACACGCCCGGCTGTCTATTCAGGGTTTCGCCGAGGCTGCCTTGCTGTTGCAGGGTCAGGTCGTCGCCTTCCAGCACCGTGCTCGGCGCCGCCGTTTGCTGGCTGCCCAGCGGGTTGGCGGTGATGACCTGCGGTTGCAGCTCTAGGGCGTGGGCCTGGGAAGCGAGCAGCAAGGCGGCGGACAGCGGCGTCAGGCGCCAGAGTAGAGAGCGAGAAGGGCGGTGGGCAGAGAGGGACATCGGTCATTCCTTGGCAAGCGCGGGGCTGTGTGCTTTGAGTCAAAAGAGAACAGGCGTGACACGGCGAGGTGTCTGGATCAGGGGGTTGTTTTGTATTGATACAATATAACATCTCTCTTGGCGCGAAAAGGAAGGAACTTTTCCAGGAGAGGGGGCATTCGTTCCGATGTAGCCGCTGCCGCAGGCTGCGATCGAGCGGAGCGCTCGCGGCGATCTCAGGTGCATGAGCGCCTTCGGCGCTATCGCAGCCTGCGGCAGCGACTACAGTTGATGAGTGTTCGCCCTTCCACCGGATCGAACCCTCGGCTAAGGTGCGCGACTTCCTTTTTTCTCTTGCTCAAAGGCCCGGCATGACTGCAACGAACAACGACCCGCTGCACGGCGTCACCCTGGAACAGATCCTCAAGGCGCTGGTGGAACATTACGAATGGCAGGGGTTGGCCGAGCGCATCGATATCCGCTGCTTCAAGAGCGACCCGAGCATCAAGTCGAGCCTGACCTTCTTGCGCAAGACGCCCTGGGCGCGGGAGAAAGTCGAGCAGCTGTACGTGAAATTGCAGCGCACCAAACGCCCGCTCTAAGGACCTTCGATGGCTGTCGAGCCGGTTTTTCCTTCAGGCGGCAAACGGCTGTTCACTGCGCTGGCCGCGTTGCTCGGCTGGGCGGGGCTGACGATCCAGCTGTACCTGATTCTTCATCTGCGCTGGACGGTGGACGCCAGCCTACTGGGCGGGCTGATCAACTTTTTCAGTTTCTTCACCGTGCTCACCAACACCCTGGTGGCGGTGGTGCTGACCTGTGCCCTGAACCTGCGTAGCTCACGGGGGCAGCGGTTTTTCCTGCAACCCTGGGTCAGCAGCGGTATCGCGGTCAGCATTCTGCTGGTGGGGCTGGCGTACAGCCTGTTGCTGCGTCATCTGTGGCATCCCCAGGGTTGGCAGTGGGTGGCGGACGAGTTGCTGCACGACGTGATGCCGCTGTTGTTTCTCGTCTACTGGTGGTGCTGCGTACCCAAGGGCCGCCTGGGGTTGCGGCATGTCGCCGGGTGGATGCTCTACCCGCTGCTGTATTTCGCTTATGTCCTGCTGCGCGGGCATGTGCTGGGGCTGTATCCCTATCCTTTTGTCGACGTGGACAAGCTGGGCTGCGCGCAGGCGTTCGTGAATGCGTTGGGGATTCTGGCGGGGTTTGTGCTGGTGGCGCTGGGGATTGTCGGGCTGGATCGTTGGTTGGGGCGTCGCCGGGCTTGAGTATGCGGTGACTGGAAGGGCGTCATCGCGGGCAAGCCTCGCTCCTACAGAGGCAGGTCTGTAGGAACGAGGCTTGGCAGTCCGTCACTCTTCTTCGCTACTGTCCAGGCGCCAATAACCGGCGGCCTTCACGAACGCGTCGTCGAGTCGGTGCTCGTCCAGCAGCACCCGGCGAATCTGCCGCGAGACTTTGCTTTCCGTGGCCACCCAGGCGTACAGCTTGCCGCTCGGCATCTGTAGCCCGCGCACGGTGCTGAACAGGTCCTGCTGGCCGCCGTCGCGTTCGACCCAGATCACCTCGACCTGCGCCGCGCTCTCCAGCACCTGCCGCTCGGCCGCGTCCTGGATCTCGATCACCGCCAGCACCCGGCGCCCGGCCGGCAACTCTTCCAGGCGCCGGGCAATGGCCGGCAGTGCGGTTTCGTCGCCGATCAGCAGGTAGCTGTCGAACATGTCCGGCACGATCATCGAGCCGCGGGGGCCGCCGATATGCAGGAACTGACCGGGCTTGGCCTGTTCGGCCCAGGTCGAGGCGGGGCCGTCGCCGTGCAGGACAAAATCGATATCCAGCTCGCCGATATCCAGGTCGTAGCGCCGTGGCGTGTAGTCGCGCATGGCCGGCATCACGCCGTTGTCCTTGCCCGGGCCCAGTACCAGGGTTTCCAGGGCGGCCTGCTGTTCGGCGTTCTGCGGGAACAGCAGCTTCACATGATCGTCGCTGCCCAGGCTGATGAAGCCGGCGAGTTCCGGCCCGCCCAGGGTGATGCGGCGCATGCGCGGGGTCAGGTCGACCACCCGCAGCACTTCCAGGCGGCGGCGTTTGATCTCGTGGCTGACCCGATGAATCGATGGCGAATTGTCTGCGCTCATTCAGCTGACTCCTGGGTAGAAGGGGTGGCCGGGCCGTCGACGATGGCGCGGGCGGTGTTGTTCAGCAGGTCGCGGACCCGCACGATTTCTTGCGGGTTCCAGCGGCCGTGGTGCATCTGCAGGGCGTGGCGCAGGTTGTGCACCGCCTCGTGGATTTCCGCCGGGCGATCATGGCCGCGCAGCGAGCGTTTGCTGACGTCGATGCGCATGCGCACGCCGTCCAGGGCAATCGCCTGGTCCTGTAATGACAGACGGCCGGCCTCGGTCACGCTGTAGCGTTTTTTCCCGCCTTCGGCATCGCCGCTGATCAGTTCGCTTTCTTCGAGGAAGGTCAGGGTCGGGTAGATCACGCCCGGGCTGGGGCTGTAGGCGCCATCGAACATGCCTTCGATCTGGCGGATCAGGTCATAGCCGTGGCACGGCTGTTCGGCGATCAGCGCCAGCAACAGCAGCTTCAGGTCGCCGGGGGCGAAGACCCGCGGGCCGCGGCCGCCGCGTTCGCGCCCGGGGCGTTTCTCGAAACCGTCGTGGCCGTCGCCGTACTCGCGGTGGGGATGGTGGTGTTCTCTCATTTTCTCTTTCTCCTGTTTGGTTAAGACATAACTTAAGATATATCTTAAATGCCGCGCAAGTACTTCCGTGGCAGCCAGACCTGCCGTTTGTCGGAGAATGGAGTTGAGAAGCATTCTTGTAGCCGCTGCCGAAGGCTGCGATAAGGTCCGGAGGACCTTTTGAGGGCCTCAAGAGCACGCCTCCTGCGGAGAGCGGCTACAGGCAGCGGTTATTGGACGGCGGGAGGATTCAGCGTTGCGCCAGGCTGCCCAGGCATTGGGTGTTGCTGCCCGGTTGCAGGTACGGCGTGAGGATCGGCGCCATGCCCTTGAGCACCTGGACCGGCAGGGCCGAGGTGAATTTGAAGCCTTGGGCCGAGGCGCCCGGTACATAGGCGGTCAGGGTGCCGAAGTGGTGTTCGCCGATATAGAACACGAAGGTGGCGGTGCGGTTGATGGATTTCGAACTGAGAATCCGTCCGCCGGAACCGACGGCCTCGATGCGGTTGTCGCCGGTGCCGGTCTTGCCGCCCATGGCCAGCGGGGTGCCGTCGGCCAGCTTGAAGCTGCCGGAGAGGCGCTTGGCGGTACCGGCATCCACCACTTGCGACAAGGCGCCGCGCAGCGCGGTGGCCACTTGCGAAGGCATCACCCGCTTGCCCTCGGCCGGGTCGTTGACCAGCTTGGTTTCATAAGGCGTATCGGCGGCGAAATGCAGGCTGTCGATGCGCAGGGTCGGCATGCGCACGCCGTCGTTGAGGATGGTGCCGACCAGTTCGGCCAGCGCCGCGGGGCGGTCGCCGGAGCTGCCGATGGCGGTCGCCAGCGAGGGCACCAGATGGTCGAAGGGATAGCCGACTTTCTGCCAGCGCTGGTGAATGTCGAGGAACGCCTCGATCTCCAGCATGGTGCGGATGCGGCTGTCGCGCGCGCTCTTGTGCCGGCTCTTGAACAGCCAGCTGTAGACCTCCTGGCGCTCGAATTCGCTGGCTTTGACGATCTCGCTGAACTTGGCGTCGGGGTTGTTCAGCAGGTAGCCGAGCAGCCACAGGTCCAGCGGGTGCACCTTGGCGATATAGCCCTGGTCGGGCAGGTCGTAGGAGCCGGGGCCGTAGCTGTAATAGAGCTTATCCAGGCGTTCGTCGGTGAGTTTTTCCGTGAGCTTGGCGCCCTTGAGGTGCGAGCGAATGAAACTGTTGAAACTCTCCTGGCTGGCTTCCGGCAGCAGGTAGCGGTGCACGGCGGCCAGGCGGATCGGCGTCGGGTGCATGCTGTCGAGGAAGGTGTCCAGCCGCGCCTGGGTGTCCTTGTTGCGGTACTTCTTCCAGAACCGCAGGAGGAAGGAAGTGCCCTCGCGGTCGGCGAACTTGGCCAGGTATTCCTGGCGCCGCGGGTCGCCGTCATCCTTGAGCAGGTTGGCGCTGTTGCTCGGGCCGGCGTAGGTGCTGTAGCGCACCAGGTCGCGCATCAGGCGGATGAAGGGCAGGTTGATGGACTCGCGCAGGGCGTCGCGCAGGGTCGGCATGCGGCCGTTGTCTTCCTTGCGGAAGTTATGAAAGGTGTGCAGCCCGCCGCCGGTGAAAAAGCTCTCGCCGGGGCTGGCCGAATATTTGCGGTCCAGGGCCGCCTCGAGCATTTTCGGCAGGCTGCGATCGTTGTTCTGGATCAGGTAGTCCACGGCCCAGCGGCTCAGGCGATCCTGTTCGGCGATCTCGACTTTCTTCAGCACCGCCGGGGTTTCGGCGCCGTACTGCTCGTACAGTTCGGCAATGATTTGCAGGTAGGTGGTCAGGACCCGCAGCTTGGCCGTGGAGCCCAGCTCCAGCTTGCTGCCTTCGTTGATGTCGAAGGGCTGGTCGGTGCTATCGGTCTGGACCCGCACCCGCGAACCGTCCGGCGTCAGTTCGAGCAGGGTGAAGCTGTAGCGCACCTGGGTGGTGCTGGTCGGCGTCAGCAGGCGTTCGCCGAGCAGGCCGATCTCGCCGGCGAACACCGGGTCGGCCAGGTGCTTGAGGTACTCGGTGGCCTGGCGTTGCAGGTCGCTTTGCAGGGTACTGGTGGCCGACAGATCGAGGCGGTCGAGGTCGTACAGCGGCCGGTTGAGCAGGCCGGCCAGGCGGCTGCGGGCGACGCTGATGCCCTTGTTGGTCTCGATCGGCTGGATCGTCGGTTCCTGCACCCAGTCGCGGAAGGTGGCCTTGCTGGCCAGGGCGGCGGCCGACAGCGGCGTATCGATCACACCGTTCTGGGTCAGCAGGCGGATATGGCTGTCGGTGAGTTCGGCCAGTTCCCGGCGGCCCTTGGACAGGTAATGCGAAGGCCGGCGCTGGGCGATCATCAACGACAGCACCTGGCGCAGGGCCAGGCCACGTTGCGCCAGGCTCTGCGGATCGCTGGCGGTGCTCGCCAGCTGCTCGTTGACCTGGGCGAAGTCGGCGCCATACCAAACCCGCAGCCCTTCGGCCATGCCGTGCACTTCACCGTGGCCGGGCACCGCCGACAGCGGCACGCTGTTGAGGTAGTCGCGGATGATGCGTCGCCGCGCCTCGAGGGTCTGCTGGCCGCCCTGGTAGGCGCGCACGCTGGCGGAAATCATCTGCCGGATCTTTTCCGCGCCGGACACGGTCAAGCCGTCTGGCGAGTGCCGGTACTTTTCCAGTTGGGTCGCCAGGGTGCTGCCGCCCGCCGTCTGCCCGGGCAGGTGCAGGAGCTTGGCCACCTGTGACCAGGCAGCCTTGCCGAAGCGCGGCCAGTCCACCGCCGGGTTGGCCAGGGGCTGGTCGGGGTCGAGCAATTCGCGGTTCTCGATGAACAGCAGGCTGCGCACCATCACCGGCGGGATGGCGGCAAAGTTCGAGTAGAGCTGTTGCGGGTACTTGAATTGATAGAGCGGCGCGGCGCGGCAATCGGTGATCGACAGCCCGGCCTGAATCTTCTCGGTATAGGGTACGAAGAAGCCGTTTTCGCTGTAGTTCATCAAGGCGGGGGAGAAGCGGGTCTGGGCCTCCACCACGTAACCGCGCTTGAGCAGGCGCGCGAGGAAATCATCCAGGGCGCTGTAGCCCAGGCGTTTGTCGAAGGGGCCGGCGCCGGGGTAGACGATGGCATCGCTGGGCCCGGGCGCCATGGCGTAGTTCAGGTCCGCGGCGAACTTGCTGAGTTCGCGCGCCTGCAGTTTCGAGGTGCGCATTTCCTTGGACGCGGCAAAGCCGAGGGCGACCAGCGCCATCAGCAGCAATAGCCAGAACAGCCGCCACCAAAGCCGGCTGGAATGGGACTTTTCAGGGATAGGCGCTTCTTCCACGCGATCAGTTGGCACTACATTTTTACTCGAATCGGTCTGTCGCAAAGCACCCATAGTCGACTGATCCATTCACGCAAATTGATCGGACTTGTCTGAAGCTTAGACGGTGGTGGGCAATGGTGAAAAATTTGTGATCGACCTGAAAGCATTCACCTCCCCCTGTAGGAGCGAGCTTGCTCGCGATAAACCCGAGGGCGCCGCGATGCTTCGGATACACCGCGTCATCGTTGACGACCATCGCGAGCAAGCTCGCTCCTACAGGGGGGGCAAGGCGAAAGAAGCCTGAGATAGAGCCATCACGACCGGTAAATAGGTCCTAGGTAGGGGCATGACGCTGCACCATGGCTGTGCAATACTCGGCGCCGTTCAAAAATGACAAACGGCAAAAAATCCAGGTAATGCCACTCCGCAAAACCCGAAGATACCGAGATTTCTCTCTGAATTTAGCTGTTTATAGAGTGAAAAAGCCTGCCGTCAGCTTTTTATACTGCACGCCCCACTGATCTTGCAGGATTTGTCCTACAAGACGTGTCGGCCCACAAGGTCGATCCGATCTGGCGGGTACGGGTTATCCGTCCGCGCCTTACAGACTCGGTGGCTCACATCCAATAACAAGATGAGGTTGTACCCTATGCCAGTTGGCAACCACCTGCCCCAAGGCGAGACCGCTCAAGGCGGCCCGCTGAAACGCGAACTCGGCGAACGGCATATTCGCTTGATGGCGCTCGGCGCCTGTATCGGTGTCGGCCTGTTCCTCGGTTCGGCCAAGGCCATTGAAATGGCCGGTCCGGCCATCATGCTGTCCTACATCCTCGGCGGCCTGGCGATCCTGGTGATCATGCGCGCCCTCGGCGAGATGGCCGTGCATAACCCGGTCGCGGGTTCCTTCAGCCGTTACGCGCAAGACTACCTGGGCCCGCTGGCGGGCTTCCTCACCGGCTGGAACTACTGGTTCCTGTGGCTGGTGACCTGCGTCGCGGAAATCACCGCGGTGGCGGTGTACATGGGCATCTGGTTCCCCGATGTGCCGCGCTGGATCTGGGCCCTGGCGGCCCTGGTGAGCATGGGCTCGATCAACCTGATCGCGGTCAAGGCCTTCGGTGAGTTCGAGTTCTGGTTCGCCCTGATCAAGATCGTCACCATCATCGCCATGGTCATCGGTGGCATCGGCATCATCGCCTTCGGTTTCGGCAATGACGGCGTGGCGCTGGGCATTTCCAACCTGTGGACCCACGGCGGTTTCATGCCCAACGGCGTGACCGGTGTGCTGATGTCGCTGCAGATGGTGATGTTCGCCTACCTGGGCGTAGAGATGATCGGCCTCACCGCCGGTGAAGCGAAGAACCCGCAGAAGACCATTCCCAACGCCATCGGCTCGGTGTTCTGGCGCATCCTGCTGTTCTATGTGGGCGCGCTGTTCGTGATCCTGTCGATCTACCCCTGGAACGAAATCGGCACCCAGGGCAGCCCGTTCGTGATGACCTTCGAGCGCCTGGGCATCAAGACCGCCGCCGGCATCATCAACTTCGTGGTGATCACCGCCGCGCTGTCGTCCTGCAACGGCGGCATCTTCAGCACCGGGCGCATGCTCTACAGCCTGGCGCAGAATGGCCAGGCCCCGGCCGGTTTCGCCAAGACCTCGAACAACGGCGTACCGCGTCGCGCGCTGCTGCTGTCGATCTTCGCCTTGCTGCTGGGTGTGCTGCTCAACTACCTGGTGCCGGAGAAGGTGTTCGTCTGGGTGACCTCCATCGCCACCTTCGGCGCGATCTGGACCTGGGTGATGATCCTCCTGGCCCAGCTCAAGTTCCGCAAAGGCCTGAGCGCCTCGGAACGTGCCGGGCTGAAATACCGCATGTGGCTGTACCCGATCAGTTCCTACCTGGCCCTGGCGTTCCTGGTGCTGGTGGTGGGGCTGATGGCCTACTTCCCGGACACCCGCGTGGCGCTGTATGTGGGCCCGGCGTTCCTGGTGCTGCTGACGGTGCTGTTCTACCTGTTCAAGCTGCAACCGAACAATGCCCAGCAGGGTGCGGTGCGTTCGGCGTCGTAACCCCATCAGGCGATAACACAAAAAGCCCCGGTCATTGACCGGGGCTTTTTTATGCGGGCGATATTGCTGCGGTTCCAGGTTTTAGTGTTGTGACCCTCCGTTCACCGCAGCCCGATCGCCGGTGCGCGGTCAGCTCCCCAACAGCCCGGTGGTGTCCGCATCGAACGCCGCTTTCGCTCGCTGGGCGGCGGGCGCCAGCAAGGCCAGCAGCGCGGCCTCGCTGTACAGCTTGGTGCTCGCCAGGTGCTTGGGCGTCGGCTCGATCGGGATCAGCACGTCTTCGTCGCTGGCGTGCAGCCAGATCGCCACCACCTGCAGCGCCGAGACAAACAACACCCGCAGCTCGAAGGTCCGGCCTTTGAGGTGCGGCGCCTGTTCCGCCAGGTTCAGCGCGTTGACCGTGGCCGACGCCAGGGCGCCGTGGTTCAGGGACGAGAACTCGACCTGGCCAGCGATCTCGGCCAGTTGGGCGTCGGCAATCGACACCCCGTCGCTGAACACCAGGTAATGCCAGTCCCCCAGCGTCGCCTGTTGCAGGCCTTTGCCTTGGGCCAGGTCTTCCAGGCTCAGCGAGTAGCCGCGGTAGGGCTCGGACAGGCTCACTTTACTGGCGGTGGCCTGGGCGAACTGGCGGTTGACGCCGAAACCTTTGCTCTGCAGGGCGGCCTGGAGAGCCGGGCGCAGTACCTGAGCGCCGTTGGCAGGTGCCTTGGGATAAGTCAGTTGCATGCTGCCCTCCTTAGTTTTTCCGAGTGAAGTAGGTGGTGGTCCAGTTGCCGCCGCCGTTGTACGAACGGGGGAAGGTGTTCAGGGCGCGGGTCGAATAACCGTAGATGGAATCCGCAATCAGCAGGTAGCTGCCGTTGGTGCCATAGATCGCCAGGAAGTGCGCGCCGCCGCCAAACCAGGCACAGCGCAGGCCGACGGGGCGTCCCATGTTGATCTGGTTGTCGATGGCCGACAGTTGGATCGAACCCTGGCTCATGCCACCAAAGCTGCGGGTGGTTTGCAGGGCCGAGTCCAGGTAGCCGTACACGTTGCACGGCCCCGGCTGGTTGCAGCAGGTATTGCGCCCCAGTTGCGCGTTGGCGACCCCGCATTGAGTCCAGGAACCGGTGCGGTAATAGTTGCCGACCGAGGCCGACAGCGCGGCCCAGCACCAGTTGGTCTGGGTTTGCTGCTGAATGCTGAAGTTGAGGCTGGCGGCCAGGGCGGCGTGTTCCGCGCTGTCGTCGACTTCGCTCAGTCCGGCATCGAGCAGGGTGCCGACCAGGCACTGTGGCAGTGCTTGCGCAGGACCTGTGCGGGTAAAGGGTGTGTCTTCAAGGGTTAACATTTTCATCCTCCATGAGTGAAAACAAGCGTCCAGCTTGTGTCGTTGTTGCGTATTGCGATGAAGCGGTTTTCTGAGGCCCGTGACCGGCCTGTGGGGTTCGCCATCCTCGATGGCCTGCTCCGGTCGGGCTCAGGGGTAACCTTAGTTGCAATATGCATTTGTGCAAATAAAATTATGCATTGGTGCAATTTGCTGTGGGCAAGCAGACAGGCGAGGAGAGGCCAGGGAGGCGGCTTGCATGACAACGGCCCATGCCGGCCGGCTTGGATGCCGCACGTCTGAAAGAGCGCTGGATCAGCGATTTCGCCAATCGATGGGCAGAAAAACCTGCCATACAAGTTGAGCGATATTCAACGCGGGAGAGTCACCCATGAGACTCTTATGGAAGGGAATCTCCAGATACACGGTGATCGGCATCGCCAACACCTTTATCCACTGGCTGGTGTTCTTCTTGCTGAGCCTGGTGGCGGGCCTCAGCCAGGCGCTCAGCAACCTGGCGGCCTTTTGCGTCGCGGCGTCGTTTTCTTTCTATATGAACGCGCGCTTCACCTTCGCCGCCAGGAGGTCGATCGGCGGTTATCTGCTGTTCCTGGGCGGCATGGGCGCGCTGAGCCTGGGTGTCGGGCATGCCGGGGATGTGTGGCGGCTGCCCGGCTTGCTGACGGTGCTGGTGTTTTCCGCCCTGAGCCTGGTGGCGGGGTTTCTGTTCGCCAAGTACCTGGTGTTCCGCGAGTGTGAGCCATGAAGATCTCGCTGATCGTTCCGGTCTTCAATGAAGAGCAGGCCATCGGCCTGTTCTACCAGGCGGTGCGTCGCGAGTTGCGCTTCGAGCAGGGCGAAGTCGAGATCGTGTTTATCAACGACGGCAGTTCCGACCGCACAGCCGAGGAGGTCAAGGCCCTGGCGCAGGTGGACGAGCAGGTGCTGCTGATCAACTTCTCGCGCAATTTCGGCAAGGAGCCGGCGTTGTTCGCCGGGCTGGAACACGCCACTGGCGATGCAGTGATTCCCATGGACGTCGACCTGCAGGACCCGATCAGCGTTATCCCGCGGCTGATCGAGGAGTGGCAGAAGGGCGCCGATGTGGTGCTCGCCAAACGCCGCGGGCGCGCCGCCGACAGTTACCTGAGGCGCTGCAGCGCGGCGCTGTTCTACCACCTGCTGAACCGGATCGCCTACACCCGGATCGAGGAAAACGTCGGCGACTTCCGGCTGATGGATCGCAAGGTGGTCGATGTGATCCGCACCCTGCCCGAGCACCAGCTGTTCATGAAGGGCGTGCTGTCGTGGGCCGGCTTCACCACGGTGGTGGTGGAGTACGAGCGCGCCGGGCGGGTGGCGGGCAACAGCAAGTTCAATGGCTGGAAGCTGTGGAACCTGGCGCTGGAAGGCATCACCTCGTTCAGCACCGTGCCGTTGCGATTGTGGACCTACGTCGGTGGCGGCATCTCGATTTTCGCCGTGCTCTACGCGGTGTACATGGTCCTGGACAAGATCTTCTTCGGCAACAGCGTGCCCGGCTACCCTTCGTTGATGACCGCCATTCTGTTTCTCGGCGGCGTGCAGTTGATCGGCATCGGCATTCTCGGCGAGTACGTCGGCCGTATCTATATCGAGGCCAAGCATCGGCCGCGCTACGTGATCAAGGACGTCATCGGCGGCAAAGACCGCCTGGGGCTCTAGCATGGACAGAATGGGCAGTTTGCTCAGCGGGGAACTCGGACGCCGCCAGGTCTGGCTGTTTTTTCTGTTCGCCACCATGTTGTATGTGCTGCCGCTGATCCTCGCCGACTTTCCCTATATCGATGACAACTGGCGTTCGCTGTCGGCCGGCACCGCCTGGACGGAGCAGGGGCGGCTGTTTACCGAACTGTTCTACAACGCCCTGACCTTCAGCGGCGCTGCGCCGAACATCTTTCCCTTGCCGCTGCTGATCGCCACGCTCGCCATGGCCTCGGCACTGACCCGCCTGACTTTCCATTACTACCCGCAACCGACGGCGGCCTGCTGCATGGTGCTGTTGCCGCTCTGGTACAACCCGTTCTTTCTGCAGAACCTGTCGTATCAGTACGACGGCCCGGCCATGGCCTTGAGCCTGGTGGCGGTGATCTTCGCCATCACCTATCGCAACCCGTACCGCGTGCTGCAATGGCTGGTGCCGGCCTTGCTGGTCGCGCTGGCCATCGGGCTGTATCAGATCAGCATCAACGTGTTCCTGGGCCTGTGCTGCCTGGAGGTGATCCGCGGCGCCAATGACAAGACTGCCTGGCCGCGCTGGTGGGAAATGATCGGCTGGAAGATCGCCCAGGCGGCCCTGGGCTGGATGATCTATTGCGTCACCGCCTACCCCTTCATGGATCAGACCCGCACCTTGCTGTTGAACTGGTCGGCGCAGCCCTTGCTGCAATTGCAGGTCAACATTGGCAGGGTGCTGGAAAAAGTCGTGCTGCTGTTTCACGGCGGGTTCGCCTGGGTGTTCGCCGCGCTGGCGCTGTGTGCCCTTGCCGGTTGCGTGCGGCTGGGGATGAACCTGTTCAAGCGGCCGGACAGCGGCCTGAAAAAGGTCGTGATGGCGCTGGTCTGCCTGCTGGCATTGCCGCTGGTGATTGTGCTGGTGTCGGGGATCGCGCTGTTTTTCCGCGACTTCAATGAAGGCGCCCGGACCTTGATGGGCTTCGTGCTGCTGTTGGTGTTGCTGTTCTATCTGAGCCACCTGGCGTTGGCGGCGCTCCATGAGCGCTTGCCGCTGCTGCTGATGGTGCCGCTGCTGGCGATGTTGTCGCTGTCGTTCGCCTATGGCCGGGTGCTGACAGTGCAGAAAACCCTGGCGGCCAGCGCGCTGTCGAGCCTTGAGCGCGACATCACCAGCCACCCACAGTTGCGCGAGGCCAAGCGCATCTATATGTCGGTGACCTATTCCGATCACTGGCTGCTGGCGGCCGCGGGCTCGTTCAAGCAGATGCCGGTGCTGCACTACCTGCTGAATATCGACTTCTTCATGCTGGCGGAGAACCTGCCCAAGGTGGGCATTGCCAACGTGGTCGCGGAAAGGGAGCGGCGCAATGCGACCCTGGCCGGTTACCAGGGCTATCCACCGCTGGTGGACAGCCGCTATTACCGGATCTACCTGCTGGGGGACTACGGTTTTATCGTCATGAAGGAACCGGCGCCGATCAAGACGCTGCATTGGTGAGCGCCAGTCAGGCTAGATATCGATAATCACCAGGGTGCCGTGGCTGCCGGGCAGCACCGCATGAGGCAGCCCGGCTTCGACCAGGTACATCTGGCCTGCGTTCACCCTCACCTCACTGCCGGCAATGCCCAGGCGCAGGCAGCCATGGGTCACCAGCAGGGCTTCGTTGTAGTCGTGGCTTTCTTCGGCGTGGGCCTGTTGGTCCATGCGCAGCACCTTGATGCGCGCCGGCCCGACCTGGCCCACCACGGAGGACTTCCAACTGGTGGGCAACTGGCTGGACAGCGAATCGAATGACAGCAATGGCATGTGGAACTCCCAAAAGTCAGGGGGGGCTGCGGTCTGCTTTCGGTGGTCCGGTCAAGCATCATGGGGGCGTTTTTTCAGAACTCGTCCATCAGCAGCACACGGCATTCCCTGGCCTGGAACGCATTGATCTGCGGCACCAGGCGAGTGAAGTGCTCGGTCTGGCAATGGGCCTTGAGCGCCGCGCGGTCTGGCCATTGCTCGATAAAGATGAAGTGCCCCGGGTCTTGCTGGTCGACGAACAGGTCGTAGGCGATGCAGTCCGGTTCCTGGCGGGTTTTCTCCAGCAGTTCGGCGTACCAGGGGCGCACGGTGTCGAGGTGTTCGGGTTTGATGAAGTCTTCGGCGATGACTTTGAGCACGGGTTTGCGTCCTTTGCCTATCGATGAATAACGCCCCGCCGCGCGGGCGGGGCGTCGAGTGTGACTGGTCAGGCCGCGGCTTCGCTGTTGGGCTCGAAGCTGTCGGCGCGCGCCAGCTGCCACATGCGCGAATAGAACTCGCCCGTGACCGCGCCGGTGAGCAGTTCGCCGGGCTTGAGGAACACATGCAGCTGCGAGAACAGCTTGATCTCGGTGGCCGACATGCGTCGCACCAGGTGCCTGGCTTCCAGTTGCGACGGGTGATTCAAGCCCGCGGCGGCAAGCATTTCGGCCAGGGCCTTGAGGGTGTTGCGGTGGAAACTGAACACTCGTTGCGCCTTGTCCGGCACCACCAGCGCGCGCTGGCGCAGGTTGTCCTGGGTGGCGACGCCGGTCGGGCATTTGTTGGTGTGGCAGCTTTGCGACTGGATGCAGCCGATGGCGAACATGAAGCCGCGCGCCGAGTTGGCCCAGTCGGCGCCGATGGCCAGCACGCTGGCGATATCGAAGGCGCTGACGATCTTGCCGCTGGCGCCGAGCTTGATCTTGTCGCGCAGGTTCAGGCCCACCAGGGTGTTGTGCACGAACAGCAGGCCTTCGCGCATCGGCGCGCCGATGTGGTCGGTGAATTCCACCGGTGCCGCGCCGGTGCCGCCTTCCTTGCCGTCGACCACGATGAAGTCGGGGAGGATGCCGGTTTCCAGCATGGCCTTGGCGATGCCCATGAACTCCCACGGGTGGCCGAGGCAGAACTTGAAGCCCACGGGCTTGCCGCCGGACAGCTCACGCAACTGCTGGATGAAATGCATCATCTCGATCGGCGTGGAAAAGGCGCTGTGGCTCGAGGGCGAGATGCAGTCCTCGCCCATGCGGATGCCACGAGTGTCGGCGATTTCCTGGGTCACCTTGTGCTTGGGCAGGATGCCGCCGTGGCCGGGCTTGGCGCCCTGGCTCATCTTGATTTCGATCATCCGCACCTGCGGGTTCTGCGCCTGCTGGGCGAAGCGCTCCGGGTCGAAACGGCCGTCGCTGGTACGGCAACCGAAATAGCCGCTGCCCAGCTCCCAGGTCAGGTCGCCACCGTTTTCCCGGTGATAGGGGCTGATGCTGCCTTCGCCGGTGTCATGGGCGAAGTTGCCGAGCTTGGCGCCCTGGTTGAGGGCGCGGATGGCGTTGGCGCTGAGGGAGCCGAAGCTCATGGCCGAGATGTTGAACACCGATGCCGAGTAGGGTTGCTTGCACTGCGGGCCGCCGACCGTGACGCGGAAGGTGCTCGGGTCGCTCAGGGGAGCCGGGCGCATGGAGTGGCCGATGAATTCGAAACCCGACTGGTAGACGTCGATCAGGGTACCGAACGGCTTGTCGGCGCTTTCGTTCTTGGCCCGCGAATAGACCAGCGAGCGCTGGGCCCGGGAGAAGGGCAGGGCGTCGCTGTCGGACTCCAGCAGGTACTGGCGGATTTCCGGGCGGATACCTTCCACCAGATAGCGGATATTGCCCAGGATCGGGTAGTTGCGGCGCACCGCGTGGGGGCTTTGCAGCAGGTCGAAAATGCCCAGCAGGCTGAGCAGGAAGGTGACCAGGGTGAATGGCCAGAGCCAGTCATGTTCGAGAAAGGGCAAGCTGGCGAGGGTGAAAATCACGCAGGCAGCAAAGAAGGCGTAGCGGCTCAGGAGGGACAGGCTCATACGGTTTCCTTGGTTCGGACTCTATAGATTTCGTTTTTGGGTACTCATTCTTCTTGTGTGGCCAACGATCTTGTTGTTGTAGAGAACGGCCGTGGCGCAGCAGCTGTGCGCACATGGCAGCTTCAGGCGTCAGGCATTCTGCGCCTGGAGAAAAATCCAAAACAGCTCGGACCGGGACTTGATGCCCAGCTTGTCGTAGATGTGTTTCTTATGGACTTTCACGGTTTCGGCAGAGGTTTGCAGCTTACGAGCGATCTCCTTGCTGGAGCAACCGCTGAGCATCAAGTGCCCGACCTCTCCAGTTCGCGGGCGGTCAATTGCATGCACTTGAGGCGTTGCAGTGAATCTTCCAGGCGATTGCGCCAGTTGCCCCGGCATTCGGCGAACACCCGCGTGGCTGTTCGTTGAGCGCTTTGGGCAAGCGTGAACGCCTGGAGCCGGGCGTTGCCGAGGGAGATAGACGATTGACAGCTTTCCTTATTGCAACTGGTTCTCGTTTCCATGATTGGATAATGTTACTGTATAACGAAATTCAGCCTTAGCTATCCCCTGGAGACTCCCATGAAAGCCAATATCCATCCTGCCTACCGCACCGTGCTGTTCCATGACACCGCCGCCGACGTGTACTTCCTGATCGGTTCCACCGTGGACACCGACCGCACCCAGCGCCACAGCGATGGCAACACTTACCCCTATGTCGCCCTCGACGTCTCCAGCGCCTCGCATCTGGTCTACACCGGCCAGCAGCGCAAGACCCAGTCCGAAGGGCGGATCGCCGGCTTCAACAAGCGTTTCGCGTCGTTCGGTTCGTCCGGCAAGACCGGTAACGCTTGAGGGCCTCGGCCCTTGCTGCGTACCCGCTCGTTCCTGCATCGCTGCAGGAGCGGGCGGTTCCACTTTTCCATTCCCCTCTCTATTCCGGGCTGTCCATGGAAGGCCTGGGAGGCCAGCGCTTCGTCCCGCCGCCCGAGGCGCCGGGTGTATGGAAAAAACAGCGGCCGACTGTGTCGTGACGACGACTCGCCAGTCATGGGATCCTTGCCGCCTCGCGTAACCGATCCAGGTTTTTCATGACTCTTTCAAGCACCACACCCCCCCTTATCCGTATCGCCGCGGCCCTGTTGATCGGCCCCGACGGCCGTACTCTGCTGGTACGCAAGCGCGGCACCCAGGCCTTCATGCAGCCAGGCGGCAAGATCGAGCCGAGCGAGTTGCCGGCCCAGGCCCTGGCCCGTGAACTGGAAGAGGAACTCGGGCTGCGTATCGACCCGGCCGACGCCCGTTACCTGGGACGTTTTTGCGCACCGGCGGCCAACGAGCCGGGTTTTGTGGTCGAGGCCGAGTTGTTCCGCCTCGATCTGGACACCGACGAGGTCCGGCCCGCGGCGGAAATCGAGGAGGTCCGCTGGATCGATCCGGAGGCTGGCGACGAGCTCACCCTGGCCCCATTGACACGCGACCTGATCTTGCCGTTCTATCGCGCCTCGCAACTGGCCTCGGCCTGATTTTTCAAGGACAAAGGATTGCCCATCATGATTCCCCTTCACGACATGTTGATCTTCATCGCCGCAGCCTTGCTGATGGTGCTGACCCCCGGCCCCAACATGATCTACCTGATTTCCCGTTCGATCTGCCAGGGCCGCCGGGCAGGCGTGACCTCGCTGGTCGGCGTGGTGGCCGGTTTCTTCGTCCACCTGTTCGCCGCGGCGATCGGCCTGACCGCGGTCTTCATGGCGGTGCCGGTGGCCTATGAGGTGCTCAAGTGGGTCGGCGCCCTGTACCTGATGTGGCTGGCCTGGCAGGCCCTGAAGCCGGGCGCGCGTTCGCCGTTCGAGGCGCAGCAGCTGCCGCCGGACTCGTCGCGCAAGCTGATCCTGATGGGGTTTCTCACCAGCGCCCTGAACCCGAAGATCGCGGTGTTCTACCTCTCGGTCTTTCCCCAGTTCATCAGCCCGGAACACGGTTCGGTGTTCACCCAGAGCATCATCCTCGGCCTGACCCAGATCAGTGTGAGCTTCAGCGTCAACCTGCTGATCGCGCTGTTCGCTTCGGGAATCGCCGCCTGGTTCGTGCACAACCCGCTGTGGCTGGCGACCCAGCGTTATTTCATGGGCTTCGTGCTGGCCGGGCTGGCGGTGCGTCTGCTGCTGGAACAACGCCAGACGGCCTGATCCTTTCATTCACCCGCGAGCCCGGGGCCTCGACCAACCATGTCCATCCAGCACCTCGATGCCAGTCACGCCGCCGCCTACCGCGCGCTGATGCTCGAAGCCTATGAACGGCATCCGCAGGCTTTTACCTCCAGCGTCGCCGAACGCGCGGCGATGCCCCTGAGTTGGTGGGAGTCGCGGCTGAGCAGCCCGCTGGACCTGTTGCTGGGGGCCTTCGAGGGTGGCGAGCTGGTGGGCATCGTCGGGCTGGCGTTCGAGGTCCGGGAGAAAGCCCGACACAAGGCCACGCTGTTCGGCCTGTATGTGGCGCAGCCTTATCGCCACGGCGGCCTGGGCTACCGGCTGGTCCAGGCGCTGCTGCAGGAGGCACGCCAACGCCCCGGGGTGCGGCTGGTGCAACTGACCGTCACCGCTGGCAACGACGCAGCCCTGGCGCTGTACCAGCGCTGCGGTTTCGTCCAGTTCGGCCTGGAGCCGCTGGCGGTTCGGGTGGGCGTCGAGTACTTCGACAAACTCCACCTGTGGCGTGAAGTCGTCTCCCCTCTCTGAATTTCCCCCACTCCTCCAGGCTGATGCGGCTTTTCAACGTACCGCGCTGACCCCGTCCAGGGTCGAGAACGAAGTGTCCTTGGCGGTCAGCAGGAAGTCGCGCATATAGGGCGCATCCAGCATGTCGGCACGGATCGCCGCGTACAGCGTGGCGAACAGGCCTTTTTCCCCCAGGCGCTTGGCCTTCACATAACCCCGTGAGCTGTATTCATGCAGCGCCCAGTGAGGCATGCCGCACACACCACGGCCGCTGGCCACCAGCTGCATCATCATCACCGTCAGTTCCGAGGTACGGACCTGGGCCGGCTCGATGTCGGCCGGTTCCAGGAAGCGGGTGAAGATATCCAGGCGGTCGCGCTCCACCGGGTAGGTGATCAGGGTTTCGCTGAGCAGGTCTTCCGGAACGATGTAGGGCTTGCTGGCCAGGCGGTGCTGGTTGGCCACTGCCAGCATGGCTTCGTAGGTGAACAGCGGCACGTAGGTGATGCCCGCCAGTTCCACCGGGTCGGAGGTCACCACCAGGTCCAGGTCGCCGCGGGCCAGGGCCGGCAGCGGGGCGAAGGAGAAACCCGAGGCCAGGTCCAGCTCGACTTCCGGCCAGGCATCGCGGAACTGGTCGATGGTCGGCATCAGCCACTGGAAGCAGCTGTGGCATTCGATGGCCATGTGCAGGCGGCCCGCGGTGCCGCCGGCCAGGCGGGAAATGTCCCGCTCGGCGGCGCGCAGCAACGGCAGGGTGGCGTCCGCCAGTTGCAGCAGGCGCAGGCCGGCGCTGGTGAAGCGCACCGGCTTGGTCTTGCGCACGAACAGCGGCATGCCCATGCGCTCTTCCAGTTCCTTGAACTGGTGGGACAGGGCGGACTGGGTCAGGTGCAGGCGTTCGGCGGCTTCGACCAGGCTGTCGGCTTCGCGCAGGGCGTGCAGGGTCTTCAGGTGACGGATTTCGAGCACCAGGGTCTCCATGAATGAATTTTGTGATCAACACGAAAAGGTTGAGTTTGTCTCATGTTGGCTTGGCTGTCGACAATAGCGCCATCTTTTACCGGGAGGAACCCACTCATGGCCTTGGCCCACACCCTTGGTTTTCCGCGCATCGGCGCCGACCGCGAACTGAAAAAAGCCCTCGAAGCCTACTGGAAGGGCGACCTCGACCGGCAGGCGCTGCAAGACGTCGGACGCCAGCTGCGGGCCAGGCACTGGCAGCTGCAAAAGGACGCCGGCATCGACCTGCTGCCGGTGGGCGACTTCGCCTGGTACGACCAGGTGCTGACTCACTCGCTGGCCTTCGGCGTGGTTCCCGAGCGCTTCGACAGCAGCAAGGACGCCCAGGGCCGGCCGACCCTCGACACCCTGTTCGCCATGGCCCGCGGTGCCTCGGCTGGCTGCTGTGGCGGCGATCAGGCCAAGACCCAGTACGCCCAGGAACTGACCAAGTGGTTCGACACCAACTACCACTACCTGGTCCCGGAATTCAGCGCCGACCAGTCGTTCAAGCTGAGCTGGGAGCAGCTGTTCGACGAGGTCGACGAAGCCCACGCCCTGGGCCATCGGGTCAAGCCGGTGATCATCGGTCCGCTGACCTACCTGTGGCTGGGCAAGGCCAAGGGCAATGACTTCGACAAGCTCGAGCTGCTGGAGCGCCTGCTGCCGGTCTACGGTGAAATCCTCAACCGCCTCAAGGCCCAGGGCGTGGAGTGGGTGCAGATCGACGAACCGATCCTGACCCTCGACCTGCCGCAGGCATGGAAGGGCGCCTTCGAGCGGGCCTACCACATCCTCCAGTACTCGCCGCTGAAAAAACTGGTGGCCACCTATTTCAGCGGCCTGCAGGACAACCTCGGGCTGGCCGTCGGCCTGCCGGTGGACGGCCTGCACATCGACGCCGTGCGGGCACCGGAGCAACTGACCCAGGTGCTCGACCGCCTGCCGACC
Organism: Pseudomonas sp. GW531-T4; assembly: GCF_017349615.1. Taxonomy (NCBI): domain Bacteria; kingdom Pseudomonadati; phylum Pseudomonadota; class Gammaproteobacteria; order Pseudomonadales; family Pseudomonadaceae; genus Pseudomonas; species Pseudomonas sp. GW531-T4. Next base: position 11,678 of record NZ_JACMZT010000026.1, on the reverse strand, counting down.
TACAAGATTCTTTCCGTGGGCCTGGTCAACGGCCGCAACGTCTGGCGTTGCGAACTGGAGCAGGCGCTGCAGCAGCTGCAAGCGGCGCAGGAGCGTTTTGGCGACAACCTGTGGGTCAGCAGTTCCTGCTCGCTGCTGCACAGCCCGGTGGACCTGGCCCGGGAAGACCAGCTGGATGCCGAGCTGAAAAGCTGGCTGGCCTTCGCCGTGCAGAAATGCGGCGAAATCTCGGTGCTGCGTGACGCCCTGAACGATCCCCAGGCCCCGGCGGTGCAGGCGGCCCTGGCCGCAAGCCGCCAGGTGCAGGCCAGCCGCGCGCAATCGCCGCGCATTCACAAGGCCGAGGTCCAGGCGCGGCTCAAGGCGGTCAGCGCCGCCGACAGCCAGCGTCACTCGCCCTTTGCCCAACGCATTGCCCAGCAGCACGCCCGCTTGAAGCTGCCGGTGTTCCCGACCACCACCATCGGTTCGTTCCCGCAGACCGCGTCGATCCGCCTGGCGCGCCAGGCATTCAAGCAGGGCAAGCTGTCGAACAACGATTACACCGACGCCATGCGCTGCGAAATCCGCCATGCGGTGCAGGTCCAGGAGCGCCTGGGGCTGGACGTGCTGGTGCATGGCGAGGCCGAGCGCAACGACATGGTCGAGTACTTCGCCGAGCAACTGGACGGCTACCTGTTCACCCGTTTCGGCTGGGTCCAGAGCTACGGTTCGCGCTGCGTGAAACCGGCGGTGATCTACGGCGACCTGAGCCGCCCGCAGGCCATGACGGTGGACTGGATCAGCTACGCCCAGAGCCTGACCGACAAGGTGATGAAGGGCATGCTCACCGGGCCCGTGACCATGCTGATGTGGTCCTTCCCCCGCGAGGACGTGTCCCGCGAGGTGCAGGCCCGGCAACTGGCGCTGGCCCTGCGCGATGAGGTGGTGGACCTGGAGAAGGCCGGGATCAAGATCGTGCAGATCGACGAAGCGGCATTCCGCGAGGGCCTGCCGCTGCGCCGGGCGGACTGGCAGCCGTACCTGGACTGGGCGGTGGAAGCCTTCCGCCTGACCGCCTCTGGGGTGCGCGACGACACCCAGATCCACACCCACATGTGCTACAGCGAGTTCAACGACGTGATCCAGGCCATCGCCGCCATGGATGCCGACGTGATCACCATCGAGACGTCGCGTTCGGACATGGAGCTGCTGGAGGCGTTCGAGGCCTTCGACTACCCGAACGACATCGGCCCGGGGGTGTATGACATCCACTCGCCGCGGGTGCCGGACACCGCCGAGATGGTCAAGCTGATGAGCAAGGCGGCCCGGCGCATCCCCGCCGAACGTTTGTGGGTCAATCCGGACTGCGGCCTGAAGACCCGCGCCTGGCCGGAAACCGAAGCCGCCCTGGTCAACATGGTCGCCGCCGCCCGTCAGTTGCGTAACCAACAGGCCTGATCCCAGCCAACGCCAATCCCTGTAGGAGCGCAGCTTGCGCGCGATGAGCCCACAGGCGCCGCGCTGCTTCAGGAACACCGCGTCATCGTTCACGACCATCGCGAGCAAGCTTCGCTCCTACAGTGGGCCGGGGCACGATGCTGCGGGCTTTTGTAGCCGCTGCCGCAGGCTGCGATAAGGCCGAAGGCCTTCAGCGGGTTCAAGATCGCTGCGTCCCTTCGGGCCGATCGCAGCCTTCGGCAGCGGCTACAGGGTTTTATGACCACTCGGCAATCTTCATCAAACTGTCACGTAACTGTGGCAGCGCGCTCGATCAAAGTTCATCAGACTCGCGCTCTACTGGGCTTCTGCGTTTCGGTGTTTCTTCATGTGGGCAAGATTTTTTTCAACGACTGTTTTCCTGGCCGCGCTGCTGCTCGGCCTGCCGTCTCAGGCGGCGTCTCGCTGTGATGTCAACGTACCGACCCAAAGGGTCGAACTGGAGCAGGTGAGCCTGGCCTACCAGAGCATCGGCCGTGCCTCCGATCCGGCGCTGCTGCTGGTGATGGGCCTGGGCGGGCAGTTGATCCACTGGCCGGACGAAGTGGTCGTTGCCCTGTGCCAGCAGGGGTTCCGGGTGATCCGTTACGACAACCGCGATGTTGGCCTGTCCACCTGGCGCCAGGCACCGGCCAACGCCAACCTGACGTTCGAGGTGCTGCGCTACAAGCTCGGCCTGCCGGTGGCCGCGCCCTACAGCCTGACCGACATGGCCGACGACGCCCTGGGCCTGATGAATGCCCTGCAGGTCGAGCAGTTCCATGTCCTGGGTGCGAGCATGGGCGGGATGATCGCCCAGCACCTGGCGGCCATGGCGCCGCAACGGGTCGAGAGCCTGACCCTGATCATGACCAGCTCCGGCGCCGAAGGCCTGCCGGCGCCCAACGCGGCGCTGGTGCAGCTGTTGTCGCGGCGCGGCGCGCCGAACCGTGAGGTGGCGCTGGAGCAGCAGGCCGACCTGCTGGCCGCCCTTGGCAGCCCGCAGGTCACCGACGATCGGCAGGCGCTGCTGCACCAGGCGGCGGAGGCCTATGACCGTGCCTTCAACCCGGAAGGGGTGAAGCGCCAGATCATGGCGATCCTCGCCGAACCGAGCCGGGTGGCCCTGCTCAACCAACTGCGCGTACCGACCCTGGTGGTGCATGGCACCGCCGATCCGCTGTTGCCGGTGATGCACGGCGTACACCTGGCCGCGCATATCCAGGGCAGCCAATTGAAGCTGATCCCGGGCCTGGCCCATCGTTTCCAGGAAGCCTTCAAGGCGCCGTTGCTGGCGGCGGTGCTGCCCTACCTGCAAAGCCATCGCGAAGACACCTCGCACTGGGCGCAGATCGATCCGCTGCCCGCGCCGAACCTGCTCTGACCTAGGCTTGCGTAGGAGCCAGGCTTGCCGGCGATTGGGGCAATGCGGTGTGTCTGATGCACCGCTATCGCGGGCAAGCCTCGCTCCTACAAGTCCGTGGCGGCCTTCTTCTGTAGGAGCCCGGCTTGCCGGCGATTGGGGCAATGCGGTGTGTCTGAGGTACCGCTATCGCGGGCAAGCCTCGCTCCTACAGGTCCGTGGTGGCCTTGGCTTCTGTAGGAGCCAGGCTTGCCGGCGATTGGGGCAATGCGGTGTGTCTGATGCACCGCTATCGCGGGCAAGCCTCGCTCCTACAAGTCCGTGGTGGCCTTGGCTTCTGTAGGAGCCAGGCTTGCCGGCGATTGGGGCAATGTGGTGTGTCTGAGGTACCGCTATCGCGGGCAAGCCTCACTCCTACAGATCCGTGGTGGCCTTGGCTCTAGGGGATGGGCGTGTATCAGCGGACGATCTTGTCGACCTGGATCCCGAGTTTTTTCAGGCGGTACCAGAAGCTGCGTTCGGAAATGCCGATCAACTGCGCGGCGGCGGCCTGCACGCCGTTGCTCTGTTGCAGGGCGGCGAGGATGTAGGCCTTCTCCACTTCGGCCAGGGCCGCGTCCAGGTCGCTGGGCACGCTGAGGCTGTCGCCGGGCAGGGCGCTGGCCCCGGCGTTCAGCGGCGGTGAGCTGAACAGATAACCCGGCAGGTCGCTTTCCTCGATCACCGCGCCCGCAGCGACTATGGTCGCGCGTTCGACGCAGTTCTGCAGTTCGCGGATATTCCCCGGCCAGGCGTAGTTGGCCATGGCCTGCAAGGCCTGGGGGCTGAAGCCGGTGATGCGTTTGCCGGCGGTGGCGCCCAGGGTGTGGGCGAAGTGCCGGGCCAGGGGCGCGATATCCTCGACCCGCTCGCGCAGGGCGGGCAGCGGGATCGGGAAGACATTGAGGCGGTAATACAGGTCTTCGCGAAACTCCTTGTTGGCCACCGCCTCCAGCAGGTTCTTGTTGGTGGCGGCAATCACCCGCACGTCGACCTTGCGCTCGCGCGGGTCGCCCACCGGTTCGATCACCCGTTCCTGCAAGGCGCGCAGGATCTTCGCCTGCAGGGCCAGCGGCATGTCGCCGACCTCATCGAGAAACAGCGTGCCCTTGTCCGCCTGCTGAAAGCGCCCGACCCGGTCCGCCACGGCGCCGGTGAAGGCGCCCTTGCGATGGCCGAACATTTCGCTTTCCAGCAGGCCTTCGGGGATCGCCGCGCAGTTGACCGCGACAAAGGGTTTGTTGGCGCGGTTGCCGTGCTGGTGGATGGCCCGGGCGACCATCTCCTTGCCGGTGCCGCTTTCGCCGGTCAGCAGGATGGTGGCGTTGCTTTCGCGCACCGAGTCCACCGCTTGCAGGACCCGGCGGAAGGTCGGGCTGTCGCCCACCAGGCTGTCGATCTGCCGGTGCTCGTCGAGCTCGGCGCGCATGCGCTGGTTGTCCTTGAGGATGTCGCGAAACTGCAGGGCCTTGCTGACGGTGATGTCCAGTTCGTCGATATCGAAGGGCTTGGCGATGTAGTCGTAGGCGCCGTTGCGCATCGACTGCACGGCGTTTTTCACCGTGCTGTAGGCGGTCATGACGATCACCGGGATCTGCGGGTAGCGCTGCTTGACCTCGGCCAGCAGCTGCGGGCCGTCCATGCCGGGCATGCGCCAGTCGCTGATCACCAGGTCGATCTCTTCCTGTTCCAGCACCTTGAGCGCGTGCAGGCCATTGCCGGCGGTGAACACCTGGATGCCGTCCTGGCTCAGCGCCGAGGACAGCAGGTCGCAGAGTTTGGGCTCGTCGTCGACCACCAGCAGGTTATGCGTCATGGCTGGGCCTTTTGCTCATTTTCATCATCCTCTTCGTCATCCTCACCCTTGGCCGGAATGTACAGGCTGAAGGTGGCGCCGGCATCTATTTCGCTGCTGCATTCGATGTGCCCGTCATGGTTTTCCATGATCGAGAACACCTTGGCCAGGCCCAGCCCGGTGCCCGAGGCCTTGGTGGTGACGAAGGGGGTGAAGATGCGTTCGAGCATGTCCGGCTCGATGCCCTGGCCGGTGTCGGTGACCCGCAGGATGGTGTGCTCGGCGTCCTGGGCGATGCCCAGGGTCAGGCGCCCGCCCGCGGGCATGGCGTCGATGGCGTTGAGGATCAGGTTCAGGCAGGCCTGCTTGAGCTGGCGCGCGTCGGCGTACAGGGTCGCGCCCGGCGCCTGGTCGTCGATCTGCGCGTCGATCTTGTGGCTGGCCAGTTCCGGCTCGCAGAAGCCGATCAGCTCCTCCACCAGCGGCCGCGCCAGCAGGGTCGAGCGGATCGGCGCGCTGGGCTTGGCGAAGTCGAGGAAGTCGGTGATCAGGTCGTTGATCCGGCTGACTTCGCTGATCACGTATTCCAGGTGACGCTTGTCGCCTTCGGGCAGATCCGCACGGCGGTGCAGCAGTTGGGTGGCGGTCTTGATGATGCCCAGGGGGTTGCGGATCTCGTGGGCCAGGCCCATGGCCACTTCGCCCAGGGCGTGCAGGCGGTCGCGACGGCGCAACTGGGCTTCCAGGTGCTGCAGTTCGCCCAGGCGTTCGCTCATGTGGTTGAAGGTGCTGCTCAGCTCCGCCAGCTCGTCGCCGCCAATCACCGGCACCCGTTGCCGGTAGTCACCGGCGATCACCGCCTGGACCCCCTTGGACAAGCCGCGCAGGGGCATGGTCAGGCGTTTCGACACCAGCCAGCCGACGGCCAGCGACGCCGCCGAGCTGAGCAGGAAGATCAGGATGAACAGGTTGCTCTGGTTGACCAGCCCCACCAGGCTGCTGTGGCGCAGCAGGCCGCTGAAAATCACCCCCACCAGTTCGCCGCTGTCGTTGAAGATCGGCCGGTACAGCCCGCTGTAGCGGCTGGTGAACTGCTCCGTGGGCTGGCGGGTGTCGCGCAGGATGTTCTCGATCTTTTCCGGCACCTGGGTCGGGTGGTCCTCGAAACGCTGGGTGGCGAAGATCTCGGCGAAGTCGTTGGCCTTGGCCAGGTACAGGCGCAGGTCGAGGGAGTGCACGTCGGCCACGCTGGTGAGGAAGCTGGCGTCCAGGTAGGTGGCGATCAGCAGCTGGTAGTCGATGCCGTCGAGGGTGGTCTGGAAGGTCGAGACCACCGCGCCGGTGGCCACGCCGCCGACCTGCAGGGTCTGTAGCACGGCGTTATGGGCCAGGCTGATCTGTCCGACGATATCGTCGGCGGCGGTGCTGAACACCACCTGGTGGTCGCGCTTGCGGATCAGCGCCACCACATCGATGCCCATGGAGTCGGCGATGTCGGCGGTGAGCTTGTCGTGCCTGGCTGCGTTGCGGTCGGTGGGCGGCCTGGCATAACGCAGGAACAGCTGGGCGATGCGCGCGTTGTCGCGCAGGGTCTCGGTGATTTCGTCCTCGACGATCTTGGTCGATTCCTGCAGCCAGATGCGCACGTTGCTGTCGAAGATCTGCGACAGGGTGGTGGCCGCCAGCTCGGCGGCGATCATCGTGGGGATCACGCTGACCATCCAGAACGCCAGCACCAGCTTGCGCTGCAGGCTCCAGCGGGAGATGGCGAAAGGGCGAGGGGTGCGGCGGTCTTTTCTGGTCATGAACTTTCGCTTAGTGCAGCGGCCATGGCGGGGTCGGTGCGATCCGGCCGGAGAACATATTTCAGCCCTTTGAGCAGGGTGTCGAGCAGCGGGTTGCGATGCTGGAAGAACAGGCTGTTGCCGCTGAAGCTACAACCCAGGCGCAGCTTGCTGGCATAACCGGCCTGGCCGCATTCGTAGAGCGCGATCCGGTGCTGGATACAGTAGTCGACATTGGCCATCCAACTGCGCAAATACAGGTTGTGCTCACGGCTGATCTCCAGGTCGTGGGCGAAGAATTTGTCGATCAACCGGTGCTCGTCCAGCAGCACCAGGTTGAAGGCCACCAGTTGTTGGTCGACCCAGTACAGCACGCAGGCGGCACGCTCTCCCAAGTGCTGGAGGATACCGGTGAAGTAGGGCGCGGGTAAGCGTTCGAATTGCAGGTCGCTGCGCCGCAGGGTGGCTTCATACAGGCGCATGACCTGGGGCAGGACGTCGTCGATGTTGCGTCGCCATTCGATCCGCGGCCCGGGCGCACGCAACTTGCGGCGCAGGTCCTTGCGCGTGGATTTGCCCAGGGTGCCGAGGTAGGCATCCTGCGAGCCGAAGGGCACCGGCAGCAGGGCGCTGGGCAGGCTGGGCATGGCTTGCAGGCCGAATGCCTGGCAGCTGGCGGCCCATTGCCGGTCCTGGCTGGCGGCATCCTTGACCGCCAGCAGGCCGATGCCCTGGGCGTCGGCGTCGCGCCGGGCCAGGTGCAGCAGTTGCCCGAGCAGGGCCTGGCGGCGCACCGCGGGGATATGGCTGGCGGTGCCGGCGTGGCACTGTTCGGCCACCGGCGAACCGATGGCGTACAGCGGCAGTTGCAGCAGCCCCGGCCACCAGCGTTGCAGGCGTTCGCTCAGGCGCTTGGCCGGGCCCGAGACGGTGGTGTCCAGGCGATAACGGGTGATGAAGGCCGGGGCGGCGGCCACCAGCTTCTCGTCTTCGAACACCGCCAGGTAGCGCCAGGTGAAGTCCTCGATGCCGGCGTCCTGTACTGCCAGGTAATAGTCCCAATTCTCCAGGGCACCGGGAAAACAATCGTTCCAGGCGCTGCGGTCGATGGCCTGGATGCTCGAAAAGACTTGGCTGGTGATCACGTGCGGTCCTTGAATCAGGCGAACTGGCGCTGGTCGTCATACACCGCGGGCCGCGGGCCCGCCTGGCGTTCGATGAAGTCCGCGCTCAACTCCACCACCCGGCGGTACTGCAGGTCGACGGTGATCATGTGGTAGCAGTTGTCGAGCAGCACCTTGACCACCGGGCCGCCGAGCTTGCGCTCGACATAGTCGGCGTTCCAGCGGCTGGTGATATCGTCCTCGATGGAGTGCAGCACCAGGGCCGGGGTGGTGATCGACGGCATGCGTTTTTTCACCACAGCGTTCATCCGGTGCAACTCGCGCACGGTCACCCCTTCCATGGTCAGCAGGCCGGCACTGCTGCTTTCGCCGGCCTTCATCTGTCGCTCGACCACCGCCCGCAGGCGCTTGTTCTTGATGCCGTACGGCGGCTTCTCCTCGAAGCTGCAGATGTGCACGCCGAACGGAATCTTCATCAGCAGCGGGGTGAGGAACGCCAGCTTGTTGATGCTCCAGCCGTCGTACTTGAGGGTGGTCGAATACATCAGCAGGCCGCTGACCTGCCCCGGGTGTTCCGAGGCCAGGTACATGGACATGACGGCGCCCATCGACAGGCCGCCGACGAACACCTGCCGGTGACGCTGACGGATGCCGACGAAGGTCCGGCGCACGCCCTCGTACCAGTCCTGCCAGCCGGTGGCCTGCAGGTCGGCGTTGTTGCCGCAATGCCCGGCCAGGGTCGGCACGTACACCGTGCACCCGGCCTGGGCCAGGCCGACGGCCACCCGACGCAGTTCCGTCGGGGTGCCGGTGAGGCCGTGGATCAACAACACCGCGACCTCGCCATTGCCGAGGATGAAGCCGGCGTCGCCCTGGCCCAGGTCGATGCCGGCGCCCGGATCGATCTGTGCTGTCATCGTTTCATGGCCCGGTCCAGCAGACGGTCGAGCAGGGCGATGCCGAGGTCGATCTCCGCGTAGCTGATTTCCAGCGAGGGGGCCAGGGTGATGACGTTCTTGTAGTAGCCGCCGACATCGAGAATCAGCCCCAGGCGCTGGCCATTGATCTCGATGTCGCCCTTCATGCCTTCCTCGACCATGTAGTCCAGGGTCGCCTTGTCCGGTGTGAAGCCGTCGCTGGTGCAGATCTCGCAGCGCAGCGCCAGGCCCAGGCCGTCGACGTCGCCGATGATCGGGTAGCGCTTTTGCAAGTCCTGCAGGCCGGCCAGGAAATACTTGCCCTTCTCCATGACCATCGCGCCGTAGTCGATCTCGCTGGTCATCTTGAACATTTCCAGGCCCACCGCGGTGCCCAGCGGGTTGGAGGCGAAGGTGGAGTGGGTCGAACCCGGCGGGAACACCTTGGGGTTGATCAGCTCTTCGCGGGCCCAGATGCCGCCCAGGGGGTTGAGGCCGTTGGTCAGGGCCTTGCCGAAGACGATCACGTCCGGCTTGACGTCGAAGTGCTCGATCGACCACAGCTTGCCGGTGCGGTAGAAGCCCATCTGGATCTCGTCGACCACCATCAGGATGCCGTGCTGGTCGAGCACATGCTTGAGCTCGCTGTAGAAGTTCATCGGCGGGATCACGTAGCCGCCGGTGCCCTGGATCGGCTCGACGTAGAAGGCGGCGTATTCGCTCTGGCCGACTTTCGGGTCCCACACGCCGTTGTATTCAGTCTCGAACAGCCGGGCGAACTGCTGCACGCAGTGGCTGCCGTACTCTTCCTTGGTCATGCCCTTGGGGCCGCGGAAGTGGTAGGGGAAAGGAATGAAGTTGGCGCGCTCGCCGAAGTGGCCGTAGCGGCGACGGTAGCGGTAGCTGGAGGTGATCGACGAAGCGCCGAGGGTACGGCCGTGGTAGCCGCCCTCGAAAGCGAACATCAGGCTCTTGCCATTTGTGGCGTTGCGCACGACTTTCAGCGAGTCCTCGATGGACTGCGAGCCGCCGACGTTGAAGTGCACGCGGCCGTCGAGGCCGAACTTCTTCTTGGCATCCACCGCGATCATTTCCGAGAGCTCGATCTTGCCCTTGTGCAGGTACTGGCTGGCGATCTGCGGCAGGGTGTCGATCTGTTGCTTGAGGGCATTGTTCAGGCGCGGGTTGGCATAACCGAAGTTCACCGCCGAGTACCACATCTGCAGGTCGAGGTAGGCCTGGTCGCTGGTGTCCCAGACGCAGGAGCCTTCGCAGCGGCTGAAAATCCGTGGCGGCTCGATGTAGTGGACGGTGTCGCCGTAGGAGCAGTACTTGGCTTCTTTTTCCAGAAGCACCTGGTCTTCTGCGGTTGCGATACGAATGTCAGACATGGTGGAAGAGTTCCTGAGTGGGGACGCAATGTTCGGTGGTGTTGTCGAGGGCGAAGGCGCCGGCATTGGCCGCTTCGTTGGGCAACAGGGCCAGCAGTGCCGGCAGTTCGGCGAAGGAATCGAAGGTCGCGTGGGGGATGGCATTGCGTTGGCAGTACTCGGCCAGGCGGCCCTTGGCGAACACGAAGTCGGCGCTGGCGGCCACGCACATGTCGGACTGGCCGTCGCCGATCACCAGCACCCGCTTGCCCTTGGGCGTGGATTTGCATTTGCAGTTGCCGGATGCGGCGCGGCAGGCGTCGCTGGCGTGCGGGAAGTCGATGCGCCAGCTGTTCTGGTCGACCTGGCGCAGGCGGTTGGCGAGGATCGGCAGCAGGCTCACGTAGTGGCGCGCGAGGATCCGCGCGATGCCTTGCTCGATGCCGTCGCTGACCACTTCCAGGGAAGCGCCCAGGCCGATCACATGATCGACGAAGTCGGGGAAGTCGGGATCGATCTCGACGCTGTCGAAACAGGCGAGCAGTTCGGCGGGCGAGGCCTTGACCAGCGCCAGCTGGCGGCTGAGGCATTCCCGGGAGCCGATATGGCCATCCAGCCATTGTTGCTCGATGTCTTCCCAGCTCGGGTCGGCGAAGCGTTGGAGGACGTTGTCGATCACGTCGGTGCGGGTGATGGTCCCGTCGAAGTCACACACGATATGCCAGTGCATCATCTGCAGTTACCTGTTGGAGAGGAGCGCACTTTGCGCATGCCAGGCACTGGAGCAGGGACTGTGCCAACTGCCTTCGGCCCAGGCGGGCCGGGCTCTGCGCGGGAAAAAGGCGTTCGGTGGGGCGGCTGGAGCTACAAATTTTGTAGCTCGCTACAAACAACATCAGTGCTTGCAGGGAGGGGGCGGGGTGGTGATTGATGCGCGCATCTTCACTCCAGGAAACCCGCGCCATGTTCAGCTTCACACGCTCCGCCCTGCTTGCCGTCCTGCTGTCGCTAGGGGCTGCCTGCGGGGCTTTCGCCGAGGAGGGGGGCCAGGATGGATTGGGCGGTTCGCTGGGCCTGGGCATCGGCTACCAACCCCATGACCCCAGCGGCAGCCGGCATGACACCGTGCCCTTGCCCTATGTCGATCTGGAGTGGGGCGATGTCAGCCTCGACACCGACGACGGCCTGACCTGGGATGCCTTCAAGGGCAAGGGTTTCAGCGCCGGGCCCTATATCAACTATTTGCCGGGACGTAACGCCAACGGCTCGCTGCGCGGCCTGCGGGACGTGCCGAACATGGCCGATGTCGGCGGCTACATCCAGTACGCGCCGGACGACTTTTGGCGCCTGTTCGCCTCCCTCGGCAGCGCGGTGGCTGCGGGCGAGGGCCAGGGTGGCCTGCTGGGCAAGGTCGGCGGTGAAATCGGTTATCCCCTGGGCTTGGGGATCATTGGCAGCAACAACCTCACCGCGCATTTCGCCGACGCCCGGCAGACCCAGACCTTCTTTGGTATCAGCGACGCCGAGGCCCAGGCCACGGGCATCGGCCGCTACAGCGCCGGCGGCGGTTTGCAGAACCTGACCCTGACCCAGAACCTGCAGGTGCCCCTGGGCGGCAACTGGTCGTGGATGACCAGCGCCAGCTGGATTCACCTGACGGGTTCGGCGGCCGACAGCACCCTGGTGCGCGAGCGCGGCGAAGTGAATCAGGGCCAGGTCCAGACCGCCCTCAGCTACCAGTTCTGAGGCCCGCCAAGGCCTTATCGCCGGGCTTGCGGGGCGTGCTCCAGGTCGTCATCGCGGGCAAGCCTCGCTCCTACAAAAACGG